>NZ_RHFI01000006.1:0-169543 GCF_003718685.1 Marichromatium sp. AB31
ACCTTGCTGCTCGTCTTGGTGTTGCTGCTCGGCTGGCTGCTCGGCACCCAGCGCGGGCTGCACGGCCTGCTCGCGCTGGGCGAGCGTCTCGCCCCCGGGGTGGTGCAGGTCGAGCGCGCCGAGGGGCGGGTGCTCGGCCCGCTCGACCTCACCGGGCTGGCACTGCGCCTCGAGGGCATCAGTCTCGACGTCGAGCACGCCCGGCTCGACTGGTCGCCCGGCGCGCTGTTGCGCGGTCGGCTGCGGGTGCGCGCACTGACCGTCGCCGGGGTCGATCTCGCGCTCGCGCCGAGCCCGGAGGAGCCCGACCCGACGCCGCTGACCCTGCCCGATCTGAGCCTGCCGCTGGCCGTCGAGGTCGACTCGCTGACCCTCGAGCGGCTGCGGCTCCGCGCCCCGGAGACGGCCCCCTGGCTGGTGCTCGAACGCGCCGAGCTGGGCGCCGCGCTGACCCGGGGGGCGCTGACGCTGGAGGTGCTGGAGGTCGAGCTGAGCGAGCCGCGCGCCGCGCTCACCGCCGCCGGTGGGGCGACCCTGAGTGGTGACTATCCGCTCGATCTTGCCCTCGACTGGCGCCTCGGGCTGGACCCCGCGATCGCGCTCCGGGGCGAGGGCTTTGCGCGGGGTGATCTCGCCCGGCTCGCCCTCGAGCAGCGTCTGAGCGGCACGGTCGAGGCGCTGCTCCGAGGCGAGGTCGAAGGGGTGCTGGAGGCGCCGCGCTGGTCGGCGACGCTGGAGCTGGCCGGGGTGCGTCTGGCCGACATCCAGCCTGACGCGCCGGCGGTCGAGCTCAGCGCCAGCCTGCGCAGTGCCGGCGATCTCGATCGCGCCACCCTCGATGGACAGCTCGACGCCCGCGCCCCGGGGCTGCCCGACTTCGGTCATCTGGCGCTGCGGCTCGACGGCGACTGGCTGGCCCCGGCGTTGGAGCTGCGCGCGCTCGAGATCACCGAGCAGGTCTCCGGGGCGCGGCTCGCCGCCAGCGGTCGGGTGGTGCTCGACCCGGCGCCGCCGGCGCTGCAGCTCGAGGCCGACTGGTCGCGACTGCGCTGGCCGCTGAGCGGCGCGGCGCTGGTGCGCGCCCCCGAGGGCTCGCTGCGTCTCGACGGCACCCTGGAGGACTTCGCCTATCGTCTTGCCGCGGCGATCGAGGGGGAGTCCTTCCCCGCGCTCGAGCTGCGGGCGTCGGGGCAGGGGAGTTCGACCCAGGTCGCGCTCGACAGTCTGCGTCTGGAGACGCTCGACGGGACGATCAGCGGCGAGGGCGAGCTGGCCTGGGCGCCGGGGTTGCGCTGGCGTCTGGCGCTCGACGGCGAGGGGCTGGACCCGGGGCAATGGATCGACGGGCTCGACGATCGGGTCGCGCTGTCGCTGGCCAGCACCGGCGACCTCGCGGCCTTCGACTACCGGCTGGAGGCGAGCACCCGGGGGCCGGGTCTGCCGGTACTGGCGCTGCACGCCGAGGGTGCCGGCAGCGCCGAGCGGATCGCGCTCGAGCAGCTCACCCTCGACGGGCTCGATGGCCGGGTCAGTGGCGAGGCTGAGGTGACGCTCGCGCCCGAGACGGCATGGCAGGGCGCGGTACGGATCGCCGGGATCGACCCCGGGGTGCTCGACCCGGCCTGGCGCGGTCGGCTCGATGGCGCCATCGATCTCGACGGCGGGCTGGGTGCGGACGGGCTGCGCCTCGATGCCCGGCTCGAGCGGATCGCCGGCACCCTGCGCGGTTATCCGGTGGCGCTTGCCGGCCGGCTCGCGCTCGCCGGCGAGGTGCTGCAGATCGACGGGTTGCGGCTCGACTCCGGGCCGACCCGCGCCAGCCTCGCCGGCAGCCTGGCGCGCGAGCAACTGGCACTCGATCTCGGCTTCGACTCGCCCGATCTCGGCAGCCTGCTGCCGGACGCTCGCGGCCAGCTGCGCGTCTCCGCTCGGCTCGGCGGCAGCGTCGCCGATCCGCGCCTCAAGCTGCGCGCGCTGGCGCGCGATGTGCTGGTGGCGGGGCAGGGGGTGGCTCGGCTCGAACTCGACGGCGCGCTCGGACTCGATCCCGCCGCGCCGCTGGAGATCCGGCTCGATGCCCGTGATCTCAGCCTCGGCGGTGCCTGG
The DNA here is from genome assembly GCF_003718685.1 of Marichromatium sp. AB31. Lineage (NCBI taxonomy): Bacteria > Pseudomonadati > Pseudomonadota > Gammaproteobacteria > Chromatiales > Chromatiaceae > Marichromatium > Marichromatium sp. AB31. The sequence continues at coordinate 2,107 of NZ_RHFI01000006.1, forward strand.
TCGCGGCTGACGCTCGCCGGGAGCGGGACCACCGCCGCGCACCGGCTCGATGCCGAACTCGCCGGTGAGCTGCTCGAGGCCCGCCTCGGCCTTGCCGGTGGACTCGATGCCGAGGGCCGCTACGATGGGCGTCTGGCGGCGCTGCGGGTGGCCGGCGAGGCACTCGGCGACTGGTCGCTGACGCGTCCGGCGCCGCTGCGCCTAGCCCTGCCCGAGGCTGGGGTGGGGCCGCTGTGTCTGCGCGAGCGCGGCGGCTCGGGCGGCTGTCTTGACGCGGCGCTCCATGAGACCGGCTGGGAGGCTGGGATCGACGGACTGAGGCTCGATCTCGGGCTGGTCGAGCAGGCGCTCGACGACACGCTCGATCTCGCCGGGACGCTCGCCGTCGACGGCCGGCTGCGCGCCGAGTCGACGGTGCTCGACGGCGGGTTGGTGGCCCGGGTCGAGGACGGGCGGCTGCGTACCCTGATGACCCGGGGGGAGGAGGCGCTGGTCGAGTTCTCGGGCAGCGCGCTGCGTCTCGAGGCCGGTCCGGCTGCGCTCGTCGCACGGCTCGAGCTGCCGCTGCGCGGGCTCGGCGCCCTCGCCGGCGAGGTGCGTCTGCCGGACTGGCGGCTCGACGCCCCGGCTCGGCCCGATCAATCGCTAGGTGGTGAGTTGCGTGTCGATCTCGACGACTTCTCGCGTGTTCCAGACCTGTTGCCGGATATCGCCTCGATGCGCGGTACCCTGCGCGGGCGTCTCGCGCTCGCCGGCACCCTGGCCGCGCCCGGGGTGAGGGGCGAGGCGCGGCTGGCCGGGGTCGGCTTCGAGGTGCCGCTGGTCGGGCTCGAGGTCGATGACCTCGGGCTGACGCTGGAGGCGCGCTCGCGCGAGCGGCTGACGCTCGGCGGTTCGGCCCGGCTCGGCAAGGGGCTGCTCGAGATCGAGGGTGGCGCCGACCTCGGCGCCCTGGACGGCTGGGTGACCCTCGCCGGCGAGCGGCTGACGGTGGCCGACACCGCCGAGTACTTCGCCCTGGTCTCGCCCGAACTGCGTCTCGAGGCGGGTACGAGTGGGGCGCGGCTGCGCGGCGAGATCCGCGTGCCGGAGGCGCGTATCCGCACCCGTACCCTGCCCGCGGGCACGGTCTCGCCGTCGAGCGACGTGGTGCTCGCCGGCAGCGAGACCAGTCCGCCCTATCCGCTCGACATCGATCTGCGGCTGGTGCTCGGCGATGAGGTGACGATCGATGCCTTCGGCGTCAATGGCCGGCTCGCCGGCGCGCTCGGGGTGAGCCAGCGTCCCGGGCGCGACATGCTCGGCGACGGCCAGCTGCAGATCATCGACGGTCAGTACCGCTTCTCCGCCGGCTTCGGGCTCGGCGCCGAGCTGGGGGTGCCGCTGACCATCGAGCAGGGCCGGCTGATCTATGCCAAGAGCGTGATCGACAACCCCGGGCTGTTGCTCCAGGCGCAGCGCGAGGGCGGTGACACCTCGGCCGGGGTGCGTGTGCTCGGCACCCTGCGCGACCCGCGGCTGGCCTTCTTCTCCGACACCGATCCGGAGATGAGCCAGTCGGAGATCATCAAGTATCTGGTCACCGGCATCGCGCCGCAGGACAATGACCGGATCAACGACACCGGCCTCGCGGTCGGGACCTATGTCGCGCCCAAGGTCTACATGGAATACGAGAGCGGTCTCGGCGATGAGCCGAACAAGGTCAGATTGCGGTACGATCTCTCGCGTCGCATCGAGCTGCAGACCGAGACCGGTGAGAGCCAGGGTGCGGATATCTTCTTCAAGTTCGAGAACTGATGCTTGCGCACCCGAAACACTGGCCCAGCTGGTTGCTGCTGGGGCTGATCTACGCCCTCGGGCGTCTTCCATTCCCCGTACTCTGGGCGCTCGGCTCGCTGGCCGGGCGGCTCGGCTACCTGCTCGCGCGCGAACGGCGCGAGGTGGCCCGACGCAATCTCGCCATCTGTCTCGCCGATCGCACCCCGGCCGAGCGTGAGCGGGTGCTGCGCGCGCACTTCGGCTGGCTCGGCGTGGCTGCGCTCAGTCAGGGCGTCGGCTGGGGCATCTCGCGCGCGCGGCTGCAGCGACTGGTGCGTATCGAGGGGCGCGAGCGGATCGATGACGCAGTGGCCGAGGGGCGCGCGACGATCGTGCTGGTGCCGCACTTCGTCGGGCTGGAACTCGGCGGCGCGGCCTTCACCGCACTGGTCCATCCCGGCGTCTACATGTACCAGAAGATCCGCAACCCGGTGGTCGACTGGCAGGTGCGTCGTGCCCGGCGTCAGTACGGCAGCCGCTCGATCGAGCGTCACGACGATCTGCGCGGCCTGATCCGCGCGCTGCGCGAGGGCATCCCCTTCTTCTATCTGCCCGACCAGGACGGCGGACGCAACGGGGTGTTCGTGCCCTTCTGCGGGGTGAGTGCCTCGACCGTGCCCATGCTCGGGCGTTTTGCGGCGATGTCCGACGCCCAGGTGATCCCGACCTTCGCGCGCTATCTGCCCTGGGGGCGGGGGCTCGAGCTGCGCTTCGCGTCGCCGCTCGAGGACTTCCCGACGGGCGACCGCGAGGCCGATACCGCGCACATGAACCGGGCGATCGAGGCCGAGGTGCGGGCGATGCCGGAGCAGTACTTCTGGGTGCACCGGCGCTTCAAGACCCGTCCTCCGGGCGAGGCGCCGATCTATCCGCCGAAGCGCAGACGCAAGCGCAAGCGTCGATGAAGCGCGCGATGTCGTTGCGTCTCGGGCGGCTGCGCGACTGGCTGATCGGCGCGCTGCTGCTGGTCGCGTTGCTGGTCACGGTCGAGCTGGCGGTGGGCTGGTCGACCCTGCTCGCGCCCTGGGCGAGCTTCCCGCCGCTGACCCTGATCTGGCTGGTCGCGCTGCTGGCATTGAGCTATGTGCTGCGCGCAGTACGCGTCTACGAGTATTATGTCAGGCGCCTCGAAGGGCGTTTCGTGTTGGTGCTGCGCCTGAGCGTGCTGCACAATGTCGCGAACAATCTGTTGCCGATGCGCGCCGGCGAGCTGGTCTTCCCCTGGCTGATGCGGCGCTATTTCGGTCACGATTTCCTCGGGGCCGCCTTCTCGCTGGTGTGGATCCGCGTGCTCGACCTGCATTTTCTGGGGTTGATCGGGCTGTGGATCCTGTCGCTGCGTCATCCATCCTGGATCTGGTGGGGACTTGCCGGGTGCTGGCTGGCCATGCTGGTGGTGCTCGCCTGGGTGGGCCGTGGCGGCGCGCGCTGGTCGCCGCGTTCCCGACCGGGCCGTGCGCTGGCGCGGGTGGCCGAGGCCGCGCCGCGCGATCTCGGCGTGGTTGCACGCGTCTATCTGTGGACCGCCGCGAGCTGGTCGCTGAAGTTCGCCGCCTTCGCCGGCGTGCTCCAGCACTTCATGGCGGTCGACTTCTGGCGCGTGCTGGCCGGCGTGATGGGGGCGGAACTCTCGAGCGTATTGCCGTTCCATGGCATCGCTGGCAGTGGCAGTTATGAGCTCGCCGCCGTGGCCGCGCTGGTACCCCTTGGCGTGGATCCGCGGCTGGCGCTGAGCGGTGCGGTGAACCTGCACCTGTTCCTGCTCGGGGCGACGCTCCTGTTCGGGGCGCTCGCGCTACTGCTGCCGAGAGCGAGTATCGACGAAAACGATTGATGGTGCCGAAGAGGCCCGGATATCCTGTTGCGGACCACGAACCGGATGCGGTAGATCGCCGACCCGCACTGGCCCGCCGCTGGGACCTCTTCGTTTGCTGACAACTTACCAGAACCGCGCAAACGCCGGTGGTCGAATGATCGGCGTGCACCCTGCGCATCACCAAAGGTTCGAGAATGCACATCACTAGACCTGTCTTTCTGGATCTGTGGCGGATCAAGCTGCCGATTCCAGCATTCGTCTCCATCCTGCATCGTGTCAGCGGGGTGCTGATGATCCTGGCGATCCCGGTCGCCGCCGTCCTCTTCGATCGCGCGCTGTCCGATCCCGAGGGCTTCGCCCTCGCCGCGGCGCTGTTCGATTCCTGGTTCATCAAGGCGGCGCTCGCACTGATGATCTGGAGCCTGCTCCACCATCTGATCGCCGGTATCCGCTTCCTGGTGCTCGACCTGGGCCTGGGGCTCGACCGTCCGGTGGCGCGCGCCACCGCCTGGACCGCGCTGCTCGCCGCCCTGGCCGCGCTGGTTGCCGTGATCGCCCTGGGAGGGACCTTCCGATGAGTCGACAAGCTTCCGGTCTCATGGCCTGGCTGATCCAGCGCGCCTCGGCCGTCTATCTCGCCCTGTTCCTGGGCTATGTCCTGGTGTTCTTCAGCTTCGCCGCGCCGGCCGATCATGCCGCGCTGGTCGACTGGATCACCACCCCCTGGGTCACCGCCGGCTGGCTGCTGTTCCTGCCGCTGCTGCTCGCGCACGCCTGGATCGGCATCCGTGACGTGCTGATCGACTATGTCCATCATCTCGGCGCCCGTGTCGCGCTGCTGACCCTGTTCGCTTTCATCTTCGTCGCCTCCGGCCTGTGGGCCTTCAAGGCGATCATTACCGCCGGTCTCGGGGAGTAAGGTCACGCATGAGTATCCCAACACGCCATTTCGACGCGCTGATCATCGGAGCCGGTGGCGCCGGCCTCAACGCCGCGTTGCAGCTGGCGAGCGCCGACGTGCGCGTCGCCGTGGTCTCCAAGGTCTTCCCGACCCGCTCGCACACCGTCGCCGCGCAGGGTGGCGTCAACGCCGCGCTGGCCAATGTGCTGCCCGACTCCTGGCACTGGCACATGTTCGATACCGTCAAGGGTTCGGACTATCTCGGTGACCAGGACGCCATCGAGTTCATGTGTCGCGAGGCCATCCCCACCGTCTACGAGCTGGAGCACGCCGGCGTGCCCTTCTCGCGGCTCGACAACGGCAAGATCTACCAGCGTCCGTTCGGTGGCCAGAGCCAGAACTTCGGTGGCGACCAGGCCGCGCGCACCTGTGCCGCGGCCGACCGCACCGGTCACGCCATCCTCCACACCCTCTATCAGCAGAACATCCGCTCGCGCACCCACTTCTTCGACGAGTTCTTCGCGCTCGATCTGGTGCGCGATGCCGAGGGCGTGATCTGCGGTGCGCTGGTGCTCGAGATCGAGACCGGCGAGCCGATGCTGATCGAGGCCAAGGCGACGCTGCTCGCCACCGGCGGCTTCGGCCAGGTGTTCCGCACCACCTCCAACGCCCACATCAACACCGGTGACGGCGTGGCGATGGCGCTGCGCGCCGACATCCCGCTGATGGACATGGAGTTCTTCCAGTTCCACCCCACCGGCATCGCCGGCAAGGGCATGCTGATCACCGAGGGCGTGCGCGGCGAGGGCGGCTATCTGATCAACAAGGACGGCGAGCGCTTCATGGAGCGCTATGCCCCGCGTGCCAAGGACCTCGCCAGCCGCGACGTGGTCTCGCGCGCCATCGTCACCGAGGTCAAGGAGGGTCGCGGCTGCGGTCCCAACGGCGATCACGTGCTGCTCAAGGTCGACCACCTCGGCGAGGACATCATCTCCAAGCGGCTGCCGAGCATCCGCGAGTCGAGCAAGATCTTCGCCGGCGCCGACCCGGTGCGCGAGCCGATCCCGGTCTTCCCTACCGCCCACTACGCGATGGGCGGCATTCCCACCGACCGCTTCGGTCGGGTGGCGGTGCCCGCCGGTCACGGCGCCGAGGAGATCGTCCCCGGGCTCTACGCCGCCGGCGAGTGCGCCTGTGCCTCGGTGCACGGCGCCAACCGTCTCGGCGGCAACTCGTTGCTCGACATCCTGGTGTTCGGCCGCCTGGCGGGCAAGAACATCATCGACTACGTGCGCGAGAACCCCTATCAGCGCACCACCGACTCGGCCAGCCTGGAGCAGGCGATGTCGCGCCTGACCCGCTGGGAGCAGAAGGGCGAAGGCATCCCGGTGTCGCAGCTGCGCGCCGAGTTCCGCAAGTGCATGGAGGACCACGCCGGGGTGTTCCGCACCGAGGAGATCATGACCGAGGGCTACGAGCGTCTCTGCGAGCTGCGCGAGCGTCTGCCCGAGGTGCGCCTGCACGATCACTCCAAGGTGTTCAACACCGCGCGCATCGAGGCGCTCGAGCTCGAGAACATGATGGACGTGGGCATGTCGATCGCCGTCTCCGCGCTCAAGCGCCAGGAGAGCCGCGGCGCCCACTCGCGCCCCGACTACCCCGATCGCGACGACCAGAACTGGCTCAAGCACAGTCTCTACTATCGCGAGGGCGATCGCATGGACTACAAGCCGGTGCGCACCAAGCCGCTGACCGTCGAGTCCTTCCCGCCGAAGGAACGGGTGTACTGAGCCCCGCCTCGCGCCGCCGCGTCCAGGGTCCGTTTGCCGGGCCGTCGGGCGCGGCGCTGGTTGAACTCCATTCCGGTCGGGGCGGCGCCGCGTGCGTTCACCGCCCCGACCCCATCAGGTACCGAGCATGAAAATCAGCGTCTATCGCTACAATCCGGACATCGACGAACGGCCGCGGATGCAGGACTTCGAGGTCGAGCCCTTCCAGGGCATGATGCTTCGCGACGCCCTGCTGGAGATCAAGAAGCAGGACGAGAGCTTCAGCTTCCGTCACTCCTGCGGCGAGGGGGTGTGCGGATCGGACGCCGTCAACGTCAACGGGCGCAACATGTTGGCCTGTGTCACCCCGGTCGCCGAGCTGGGCAGGTCGATCAAGGTGCGCCCGCTGCCGGGTCGCCCGATCATCCGTGACCTGGTCGTCGACATGACCCAGTTCTACGAGCAGTATCGTGCGGTCAAGCCCTATCTGGTGCGCAACGATCCGCTGCCGGAGCAGGAGATCCTGCAGTCGCCGGCCGATCGCGACAAGCTCGACGGACTCTACGAGTGCATCCTCTGCGGCTGCTGTTCGACGGCCTGTCCGTCGTTCTGGTGGAATCCGGAGAAGTTCCACGGTCCGGCGGCGCTGCTGCAGTCCTGGCGCTTCCTCGCCGACAGCCGCGACCAGGCCACCGAGGAGCGGCTCGACGCCCTCACCGGGCCTTACAAGCTGTTCCGCTGCCACACCATCATGAACTGCGTCGAGGTCTGCCCCAAGGGCCTGAACCCGACCCGCGCCATCGGTCACATCAAGGACCTGATGCTCGACAAGGGAATCTAGGCCCGCGCGACCATGCCGTCCCCGGCCCGCCGCCTGTCGCGCCGGGCCGGGGCGTCCGACCGATGCCGCTTCACAGGAACCTCGTTCATGACCGATTCCACCCCCGCGTCCGAGCGTCAACGCCTGGCCTGGCAGTGTCGCCGTGGCCTGTTGGAACTCGACCATCTGTTCTCCCGCTTTCTCGAACTCGGCTACGATGATCTCGATGCCGCCGGGCGCGTGGCCTTCCAGCGCCTGCTCGGCGAGCAGGACCAGATCCTCAACGACTGGTTCATGATGGGCGTCGAGGCGCCCGACCCGGAGATCGCCGTCCTGGTGGAGCGGATCCTCGCGGTGGTCAGCGTACAGCGCGACTGACGCCGTCCTCCGGCACGCGTCTCTGCCCCGCGTGCCGGTCCCGCGGGCGTCGTCTCCAGCCTCATGGAGTCCGCCGATGTCCGCCACCCAATTCCCGCCACTGTCGATCCGCCCCCGTCGCTCGTCCCGTCTGCTGCTCTGGATCCTTCTCGTGCACACGCTCGCCGTTGCGGTGGCGCTGGCCTTGCCGCTGGGCCACTGGCGCTGGGCGCTGGCCGCGCTGATCCTGCTCGGCGCCGGTTTCGCGCTGCTCGATCGTGTCCATGCCCGACTGCCCTGGTCGCTCGTGGCGGCGCGTTGGGAGGCCGACGGCGGCTGGCGGCTGTGGTTGCGCGACGGGCGCGAGCTGAACGCGCGACTCAGTGCGGCGAGCTTCGTCGCGCCCCGACTGGTGGTGTTGCACTGGCGCGTCGGCCGGCTGCGGCGGCGCTCCCTGGTGCTGTTCGTCGATGCGCTCGACGCCGATACCCTGCGCCGGCTGCGGGTGCGGCTGCGCCATCGGGGCGTGGCTGAGGGCGCCGGGGGATTGGGTTAGACTGCGGGCGCTCGGAGAAGGATCGTCCATTGATCGAGAGGAGAGAGTCGATGCGTGTTCTGGTCACCGGCGGCGCCGGTTATATCGGCAGCCACACCTGTGTCGAACTGCTCGAGGCGGGCAACGAGGTGGTGGTCGTCGACAACCTCAGCAACAGCAGCGAGGTCTCGCTGCATCGGGTGCGGGAGATCACCGGCCGCGCAGTCGCGTTCCACGCCATCGATCTGCGCGATCGCGCCGCGCTCGCCGCGGTGTTCGCCGCCGCGCCGATCGACGCGGTGATCCACTTCGCCGGGCTCAAGGCCGTCGGCGAGTCGGTCGAGCAGCCGCTGCGCTACTACGACAACAACCTCGGCGCCACCCTCACGCTCTGTGAGGTGATGGCCGAGGCCGGGGTGCGCGATCTGGTGTTCAGCTCCTCGGCCACCGTCTACGGCGATCCGGCGCGGGTGCCGATCACCGAGGACTTCGCGCTCTCGGCGACCAACCCCTATGGCCGCTCCAAGCTCTTCATCGAGCAGATGCTCGGCGACCTGCATCGTGCCGACCCGCGCTGGAATCTGGCGTTGCTGCGCTACTTCAACCCGGTCGGGGCGCACCCGAGCGGGCGTATCGGCGAGGACCCGCGCGGCATCCCCAACAACCTCATGCCCTACGTCGCCCAGGTCGCGATCGGGCGACGGCCCCGGCTGCAGGTGTTCGGCGACGACTATCCCACCGCCGATGGCACCGGGGTGCGCGACTACATCCATGTCGTCGACCTCGCGCGCGGTCATCTCGCCGCGCTGCGCCGGTTGCGCGAGGCGCGCCCCGGGGTCGAGGCGATCAACCTCGGCACCGGACGCGGCTACAGCGTGCTGGAGATGGTCGATGCCTTCGAGCGGGTCAGCGGACGCCCGGTGCCCTACGAGATCGTCGCCCGCCGTCCCGGCGACATCGCCACCTGTTACGCCGACCCCGGCCGCGCCCGCGCGCTGCTCGGCTGGGAGGCCGTGCTCGACATCGATGCCATGGTCGGGGATGCCTGGCGCTGGCAGTCCGACAACCCCGGGGGCTATGCCTGAGGGCGGTCAGCGCCGTGGCGGCCAGGGTCGGGGCCAGGGGCGTGGTGGCCAGGGGCGCGGCGCTGGTCGCATCGGCACCACGACCTCGACCCGGGGCGGCGGCATGACCAGCGGCGGCGGTGCCGGCTGACGCTGGCTCGGGCGGGTGCTGTAGTGCTTGTCCTGTCGCGGCGCCGGCGCGTCCTCGAGCAGCGGGTCCACCCCGGCGATCGCGCCGGGGGCGCCGAGACCGAGCGCCAGTACCAGGATCGGGTCGAGTCGCCGTCTCATCCTTCCCCTCCCAGGATCTCCGCCCCCAGTGCCTCCAGGCTCAGCGGGGCGCAACCCTCGGCCTTGTTGTTGACGATCACATAGACCGACTCGCCGGCGCCGAGTGCCGCACGCACCAGCCGGGCGATCGCGGCGCGACTGGCCGGGTCGGGGTCGTGGAGACGGTCGAAGGGGGCGTAGCGCCGGCGCGCGGCCTCGTAGCCGAACCCGGCGTGGAGCATCCAGCGGATCACCACCGGACCCGGCGGCAGGTCGGCGAAGCATTGCTGTTGTGCGGCGAGGTCGGGGAGACGCGGGTGCAGGGCATGAGCCGGACGGGCACCGCCGTGACGCAGCGCCTCGGCCAGATCGCGGGTGAGCAGGCCGCGATCGCGCACCTCGACGGCATAGCAGGGCCCCTGCGGCAGGCGGTGGAGGAAGCGGTAGAGCGCCTCGGCGAAGCGGCGTGGTTGCTCGGCGAGGGCGCGCCCGAGCGGCGGGAACTGGAACAGCAGCACCCCGGCGCGGCTGCCGAGGCCCTCGACGAAGGGGGCGACGGCCAGCTCGGTGGCGCGCGTCGGGTCGAGGAAGCCCGGGTTGGTCGCCCGGGGCACCCCGCCGCCACCCCGCTCGAAGGGATCGGTGATCAGCGCCGGAGCCTTGACCAGGAAGCGGAAGTCGGGCGGTACCTGCTCGGCATAGCCGGCCAGGCGCGCGCGCGGCAGCGGCGCATGGTAACCGCTGTCGACGCCGACGGTGCGATACCAGGGGTGGGCGGCATAGGCGCCGAGCCCGTGGCGAGAGAGCCGGCTGCTGGGGTGGGCGCCGGCATAGACCAGTCCGTCCCAGCCGGGGAAGGACCAGGACGAGGTGCCGAGGCGTAGCCCCGCCGGGAGTGACTGCTCGGGTTGGGACCGGGGGGCGGGGGCGACGGTCTCGGCCGCCGTCGGGGCGCCGAACAGATCGAGCTGCTCGGTCATGGTCTCAGCGCCGCGACAGGCGCACCAGCTCGTCGCCGCGTTGCAGGCTCAGGCTGTAGAGCCCGCCGGCGCGGCGCAGTACGCGCGCCAGGGTCTGCAGTGCGTCGATGCGCACGCCGTTGGCGTTGAGGATGCGGTCGCCCTCGCGCAGCCCCGCCGCCCAGGCCGGCGAGTCGGGCTCGACCCTGCCCACCGGCAGCCCGGGGACGCCGCCGCTGCGATCGAAGGCGCCGATCAGCGCGCCGGCGAGGGCCTCGTCGATGCGCGCGCCGGGGAGGTAGTCGCGGTAGGGATCGGCGATCAGCCCGTTCAGGCGCAACGCGCGCCCGTCGCGGACGATGTCGAGCGCGACCCGGCTGCCGACCCGCAGCACGCCGAAGCGGTTGCGGACGTCGCTGGCGTTGGCGATCGGCTCGTCGTTGACGCCGAGGATGACGTCGCCGACCCGCAGCCCGGCCGCGGCGGCGGCCGAGTCGGGGTCGATGCGGGTGACCACGGCGCCGGCGCGGTGCTCGAGTCCGAGCGCGGCGGCCAGGGCGTGATCGATGTTCTGCACCGCCGCGCCGAACTGGCCGCGACGCATCTCGCCGTGCTCGACGAGCTGGGTCATGATCGCGCGCGCCATGTCCACCGGGATGGCGAAGCCGATGCCGATGTTGCCGCCGCCGGGGGCGAGGATGGCGGTGTTGATGCCGATCAGCTCGCCGCGCAGGTTGACCAGCGGGCCGCCGGAGTTGCCGGGGTTGATCGAGGCGTCGGTCTGGATGAAGTTCTCGTAGCCCTCGATGCCGAGCCCGGAGCGCCCCAGCCCGCTGACGATCCCCGAGGTCACCGTCTGGCGCAGCCCGAAGGGGTTGCCGATGGCGACCACGAAGTCGCCGACGGCGAGTGTGTCGGCGGCGGCGAAGGGCAGGGCGCTGAGCCCCGCGGCGGGGATCTCCAGCACCGCGATGTCGGTCTCGGGGTCGGTGCCGATCAGGCTGGCCTCGAGCGCGCGCCCGTCCTGCAGGGTGACGCGGATCTGGTCGGCCTTGTCGATGACGTGGTGGTTGGTCAGCACCAGCCCGCGGCGGGCGTCGACGATCACCCCCGAGCCGAGACTGCTGTTCTCGCGCTTGCGTTCGCGCGGCAGATCGAAGAAGCGGCGGAAGAAGGGGTCGCGCAGCAGCGGGTGGTCGGCGGTCTCGATCGCGGTGACGGTGGAGATGTTGACCACCGCCGGCAGCACCCGTTCGAGCATCGGCGCCAGGCTCGGCAGCGGCTGGCCGTCGACGGCCAGCGGGAGCGCGGCCTGGGGGAGCGGCGCGGTGCAGAGCAGCACGAGCGCGAGCGCGAGACGGGGGAGCGCGGAGGAACGCCTCATCGGTTGTCTCGATGTCCTCGGGATGGGCGAAGCAAGGGGCTGGACCGGTCGGGGGCGCCCCGGGAATGCGGCACGGGCCGGGCGTGCGCCCGGCCCGTGGTCCGGTGCATGGTCCGGGAGGACCCTCACCGGTATCAGGCGGCCTCGACCTTGCCGCTCCCCTGGTCGGCGAGATAGTGCTCGCCGTCGGCGCCACGGATGGCGATCCTGCGCGGCTTCATCGCCTCGGGGATCTCACGGCGCAGCTCGATGTGCAGCAGACCGTTCTCCAGTCGCGCATCCAGCACCCGCACGTACTCGGCGAGCTGGAACTTGCGCTCGAAGCTGCGGTTGGCAATCCCGCGATAGAGATACTCGCCGGGCTCCTCGGCCTGCTCCGGTCGCGATCCCGAGACGGTGAGGATGTTCTCCTTGACCTCGAGCCCGAGGTCCTGCTCGGAGAAGCCGGCCACCGCCATGGTGATGCGATAGTCGTTCTCGCCGCGCCGCTCGATGTTGTAGGGGGGATAGCCGCCGGGCTCCGAGTGATAGGCGTTCTCGAGCGCGGAGGTCATGCGATCGAAGCCGATCATGGAACGCAGCAGCGGGGAGAAGTCGATGGTCGTCATGTGCATATCCTCTTCATTGAGCAATATGGGATCGAGCGTTCCGTGGAACCGCCCGGTTTCAGTCAGCAGGCCTCGATGAGCGCCTGCGTTATGTAAAGTAGAATCGACCGAAAACGATGTCAAGGGGTGTCGGCAAATTTTTTATGTCAATTCGATCGACAGCCCTCGGCACCGTGATCTGGGGGCTGAGGCGCGGGTTGCAAGACGACTGTGAGATGAGGACGAGGGGAGACGAGGCGGACCGCTCGCGGGGATGTGCGCGATGGGGCCGCCCTGGACGGGCGGCCTGAAGTGAAGGGCTCAGGTGCGGCGGTTGCGGCGCTTGCTGCTTGCAACCAGACCGAGTGCGCCCACTGCCGAGAGCAGCAGGGTTCCCGGCAGGGGCACGGTCCCTGGGTTGGAGACCTGCTGTTGGATCTCGGTGGCCTTGATGTTGACGAAGGCGGTGCTGAAGGAGTCGGCCATCAGGCCACCGGCGCGCAGTTGGTTGAGGTCCCAGGCCGCGCCCTTGGTGGCGAGCGCGAGGTCGACATAGTCGGGGATGGTGGAGCCATAGCCGTTCAGTGCCAAGGCGCCGCTGAGCATGGTGAAGCCGCCGTTGCCGTCGGCCTGGTAGCCGGTGCCCTGACTGTCGAAACCGAGCAGGTTGCCGACGGTCTGGGTGCCGAAATCGGCCTCGACGACGACGTTGAGCATGGCATTGATGCTGTTGAGGTCGCCGAGGATGCTGTTGTAGTCGAGCGCGCTGTTGGTGTTGTCGCGATCCTCGTCGGTGATCAGGATGACGTTGAGCGCGGCGTCCGCGCGGGGTGTGTAGTTGTCGAGGAAGTAGTCGATGGCCGAGTAGCCGTCCTCGGTGCCGCCGGAGGTGACCAGGTTGCCGGTGGCCGAGCCGAAGGTGCCGGCGGACATCCAGGTGTCGTTCTCGCGCGCCTGATCATCGATGCCCACCCCGCCGGTTTGCCCCGAGGAGCTGGCGCCGAATCCGATCAGCGCATAGCGGTTCTCGCCGTCGGTGCCGTCACCGATGCCGTGTGAGATGAGCTGGCTTTCGAGCGAGCTGATCGCGCCCGACAGCCAGGCCTGTTCCCCGCCCATTGAGCCTGACTCGTCGATCAGGATGGCGATGTCGGCGATCTTGCCGGCCTGCGCTGCGCCACTCATGCAGAGTCCGGCGAGCAAGGCGACGCTCAACAGTTTGGGTGTGTGTTGCATCATGCGTGACTCCATGTTCCGTTTCTTTTGCTTATCGATTCCGCGACCCCTGAGACCTGCTGGATAGCCGCCCGCGTTGCAACCCAAGCCTTTCAACATGCGTTTTTGCCGGCGATCCGTCAGCGGCTCATAACTCAATCAAGCATGAATTGTGCCTTTGATGGCATTCGGTTTATATGTTTTTAATCAATTACTTATGATCCAACGCGCTGCGATCTGCGCAACGGTGTCAAATAATTCGACAGGTTCGGTGTTGTGTCGGGCGGGATTGATCAGCCAAGTTCAAGCTGAATCAATCAGATAGATAGAGGAGGGTGGTGTCGGGCGCTGTTACAGGGTGCGCGATGCCCCGTCGGCGTCTTTGCTGGCCAGGAGTCTGGCCTCGGCGTGGTGTCGCTGCTCGGGGGTGTTGAGGTTGAGATCGGGCCAGGTGGAGGCATTGTAGTGGGCGTGTGCAAGGCGATGGCGCGTCAGCCATGACCACAAGCGGCGCTCCCCGTCGGCGAGATAGCCCGCCAGATCGGGGGCCAGTGCGGTTGGCAGCAACGCATGCAGGGGTTGAGGCCGCACGCCATCATGTGCGCAGGCGACGACGGCTCCCTGTTCGGTCAGTGCGGTGCGTAGTCGTGCGAGCAGGTCACGAGGCGGGAGGGGGGCGTCACAGGGCAGGGTGAGGATCCAATCGGTCGATGCGGTGCGCATTGCGCCGAGGATGCCGGCGAGCGGTCCCGGGTAGTCGGGCAGTGGGTCGCGGATCACCGGGTGGCCGTAGGCTGAGTAGCGTTCGAGGTTGCGATTGGCGCTGATCAATATGCTGTCGACCTGGGGGTGCAAGGCCGTCAGTGTCCACTCGATCAGCGGTCGTCCGGCGACTGCAACCAACCCTTTGTCCATTCCGCCCATGCGCCTTGCACGCCCACCGGCGAGGATGACACCGGTGATTGCGTCATGAGCACTGGGTGGATGCATCCTGTCTACCCTCGGTGGTCTGGTGCGTGGTCCCGCAGCCGTTGCTTCGGGCGACAACAGTGAGGTGATCATGACCAGCAGTCGATCAGCCGCAGCTCGCCCCCGAAGTCGCGGATTGCCGATCGTGGGGTTGATGTTGGCATCCCTGCTGGGCGCCCCGGCACAGGCGCACGAATCACCGGTGACGCTGCAGCTGAAGTGGCGCCACCAGTTCCAGTTCGCCGGCTACTACATGGCCGAGCACCTCGGATTCTATCGCGAGCGCGGCATCGAGGTGCGCTTTCGCGAGGCTGGCCCGGAGACCGACGTGGTTGCTGCAGTGGTCTCCGGCGAGGCCGAGTTCGGGGTTGCCGCAAGCGAGCTGCTGCTCGCCGCTCAGTATGCGCCGGTCGTCGCCCTGGCGCCGATCTTCCAGCACTCGCCCTATGTGCTCTTGACCCTCGACGGCACAGCCGATCTGGCGACGCTTGCTGGCGAGCCGGTGATGCTCGATCGTGGTGCCGCCGAGATTCGTGCGCTCCTGCTGAAGATCGGGGTCCCCGCCGAGGCGCTCAGCATCCGCGGCTATCAGGACGGTGTGGCGGCGTTGCTCGCCGGCGAGGTCGCGGCGATCGCGGCCTATTCCACCACCGAGCCCTACTGGCTGCGCCGGGCCGGGGCCGCTCCGCGGATGTTCTCGGCGCGTGATCACGGTATCGATCTCTACGGTGACATGCTGTTCACCCGCAAGGCATTGCTGCGCGATCATCCTGATCTGGTGCGCGACTTCGTCGCCGCCAGTCTCGCCGGCTGGAAGGCGGCGCTGCGCGACCCCGAGCAGGCGATCGCGCTGATCCTCGCCGACTACAACACTCAAGGTCTCGATGCCGCGTTCTACCGTTTCGAGGCCGCCGAGACCCGGCGGCTGATCCAGCCCGAGGTGATCGAGATCGGGCACGTCAACCCCGGTCGCTGGCGCCACATCGCCGAGGTCTATGCCGGGCTTGGCATGTTGCCCGAGACGGTCTCGCTCGATGGCTTCGTCTATGACCCCGGACCGATCGATATCGCCCCGCGGGTGGTGCTGGCGCTGATCGCCGCGCTGCTGATCGCCGCGTTGCTGGGTCTGCTGAGCTGGCGGGTGCACAGCCTCAACCAGCGGCTGCGCCGCGAGATCGTGCAGCGTGAGAGCGATCATCGTCGACTCGCCGAGAGCGAGGCGCTGCATCGCCTGCTCACCGAGAACAGCGGGGATGTGATCTGGATGCTCGATATCGATCGCTGGCGCTTCGACTATGTCAGCCCCTCGGTGCAGCGACTGCGTGGCTTCAGCCCGGAGGAGGTGATGTCCGTGCCGATCGACGCATCGCTCACCACCGAGTCTGCGGCGCGTCTGCGCCAGCAGTTGTTGGAGGGGGCGATGCGGGTCGCCGCCGGGGACCACGAGGGGCTGTTCGCTCTCACCGAGATCGAGCAGCCGTGCAAGGGGGGCGGATCGGTACAGACGGAGGTGGTGACCTCGCTGTTGATCGATGGCTCCGGGCGGCCCTCCAAGGTGCTCGGGATCACGCGTGACATCACCGTGCGCAAGGCGCTGGAGGCCAAGCTGCGGATCCGCGCCGCTGCGATCGAGGCCGCCGCCGATGCTATCATCATCACCGATGTCGAGGGCTACCTGCTCTATGCCAACCCGGCCTTCACCCGTCAGACCGGCTATCGGTTGGAGTTGGGGCGACGGTTGCACTCGCGGGTGCTCAAGAGCGGTCGCCACGACAGCCATTTCTATGCCGAGATGTGGCAGACCATCCTCGCCGGTCGGGTGTGGCGCGGCGAGCTGGTCAACCGTCGTCGCGACGGCGAGTTCTACGAAGAGGAGATGACCATCTCGCCGGTGGCCAACGAGCGCGGCGAGATCGAGCGTTTCATCGCCATCAAGCGCGACATCAGCGTGCAGCGGGCGATGGAGCGGGCGTTGCGCACGGCCAACCAGCGTCTGCGCGAGAACCTCGACGAGATCAGCGAGCTGCAACAGGAGCTGGCCGAGCAGGCGGTGCGCGACCCGCTCACCGGACTCTACAACAGACGTCATCTCGACGATGCGCTGGCCCGCGAGCTGGCGCGGATGCGGCGCGAGGCATCCACGCTGGTGGTGCTGATGGCCGATATCGACCACTTCAAGCGCATCAACGATGGTTGGGGCCATCCGGTCGGCGACGGAGTGCTGCGCTCGCTCGCCGCCACGCTGCGCGATCACTTCCGCGAGTTCGATCTGATCTGTCGCTATGGTGGGGAGGAGTTCCTGGTGGTGCTGCCGGGGACCGATCTCGAGCAGGGCCTGGCCCGGGCCGAGTCGGTGCGCCGCTATTTTGCCGCGCAGCGCATCGCTCTGGGCGAGCAGCGCGAGCAGATCACCATCTCGATCGGTCTCGCCGTCTTCCCGCTCCATGCCACCGATCAGATGGCGCTGATCGCCCAGGCCGACGCCGCCCTCTATCGGGCCAAGCACGCCGGCCGCGACCGGGTGATGGTCGCCGACCCCGAGGTCGAGCCCGAGGGGCTGGTCGGCTGAGTCCCGACCACGACTCAGCCCCCGGTGTGGTTCATGTGACGCCGGATGCGCGGTGGCGCGACCAGCGAGAAGTCGTGGCCGCGCGGTTTGAGCGCCATCGCCGCGACGATCGCGCGCCTGACCGGCTGGTCGTCGTCGGGGTGGGCACGCAGTACCCGGCGCAGGTCGACCGAGTGCTCCTGGCCGAGACAGAGCAGCAGCCGGCCCTCGGTGGTGACGCGTACGCGGTTGCAGTCGGCGCAGAAGTTGTGGCTGTGCGGCGAGATGAAGCCGACCCGGGTGGCGGTGCCGGGAATGATGAAATAGCGCGCCGGACCGCCTTCGTGGGCGGTGCTGGGGATCAACTCGTGGTGTCGCGCCAGGTCGGCGCGGATCGCCTCGCTCGGATAATGGAGCGCGGCGCGATCGTGCTCGGTGATCGCGCCGAGCGGCATCTCCTCGATGAAGCGGATATCGAGGCCTCGTTCGATGGCGAAGGCGACCAGGTCGCAGACCTCGTCGTCGTTACGCCCCTTGAGGATCACGCTGTTGAGGCTCACCCGGCGAAAGCCGGCGGCAAGTGCGGCCTCGATCCCGGCCAGCGTGGGGGCGAGTTCGCCGCGCCGGGTGAGTGCGCGAAAGCGCGCCGGGCGCAGGGTGTCGAGGCTGATGTTGACCCGGTGCACCCCGGCGCCCACCAGCGCCGGGGCGAGGCGTGCGAGCTGGCTGGCGTTGGTGGTTAAGGTGAGATCGTTGAGGCCGGGCAGGGTGCCGAGCCGCTCGAACAGCCACAGCGCGTTGCGTCGCATCAGCGGCTCGCCGCCGGTGATGCGCAGCCGGCTCACCCCCAGCGCGCTGAAGCAGCGTCCGAGCCGGGCGATCTCCTCGAGGGTGAGCAGCTGCGCGCGCGGCAGGAACTGCTGACGCTCGGGCATGCAGTAGACACAGCGCAGGTCGCAGCGGTCGGTGATCGAGATCCGCACATAATCGATACGTCGACCGAAGGGATCGACGAGTATGGCGCGGTCGGCAGCCTGGGGCGAGTGCGATCGGGTCATGCAGGCCCTCCTCGTGGATGCGGTCGCCCGGGTTGGGGCACTCAACACTGTCTCAGCCCGTGGCGTGTACGGCAACCCGGCCCTTTGGGGTATTGAAAACCGGCGTGGCCTCTCGCCGGTTCTGTCGGTCGTCCCGCTGCCGTGCCCTGGCTGGGCCGGACCGCGTTGACGGCCACGCCGGCCTTACTCTAGCCTCGATCCTTTGGTGCGCCCCGGACAGGGGCCGTATCCGTCCACGATAAAGGCGCATCGATCGCGGTAGACAGGGGACCTTATGGCAGATTTCTTCAAGTCGGCGATGCAAGAGGCCGCGCGGCTCACCCAGGCCGGGCGCGTGGCCGAGGCAACCGCGCTGGTGCAGCGCGCCATGGGGTTGAGCGGGGCTGCCGACGGCGATGCCGCGGTGATCGAGGGTGAGTGCCGGCGGGTCGACCCCGCCGCCGCCTCTGGTGGCGAGATCGCGCACGGGCGCTGGATCGAGGACAGCTTTGCCAATACCGCCGGCGTGCGCCGCTATCGGCTCTATCTGCCCGAGCGTGCCGATGGGCTGGTGGTGATGCTGCACGGCTGCGGCCAGGGGCCGGAGGACTTCGCCACCGCGACGCGGATGCACCTGTGCGCCGCCGCCCAGGGACTGGCTACGCTCTATCCGGCACAGTCATCCGAGGCCAATGGCGCCAGCTGCTGGAACTGGTACGAGCCGGCCGACCAGGGACGCGATCGCGGCGAGTGCGCCATCCTCGCCGGCATGACCGAGGCGGTGATGATGGCCCATGGACTGGACGATCGGCGCATCTACATCGCCGGGCTCTCGGCCGGTGGGGCGATGGCCGCGACCCTGGCGGCGGCCTATCCCGAGCGCTATGTCGCGCTCGGGGTGCACTCAGGGCTGCCCGCCGGCTGCGCCCACGACCTGATCTCGGCGATGACGGTGATGCGCCAGGGCGCCTCGCCGCCAGCGCATGGACCGCTGCCGGCCTGTCCGACCATCGTCTTCCACGGGGATCGCGACACCCGGGTCAATCCGAGCAATGCGCTGGCGCTGATCGCCCAGGCGCGTGCCGGGGCGATGCAGGGCGCCGTCGAGATCGAACGTGGGTGCGCGCCGGCCGGACTGGCCTTCAGCCGTACCTGTTATCCCCAGGTCGCCGGGCGTGCCGAGGCCGAGCTGTGGCTGGTGCATGGTGCCGGGCACGGCTGGTCGGGTGGTGCCGCCGAGGCGAGCTATACCGAGCCGCGCGGTCCGGACGCATCCAGTGAGATGCTGCGCTTCTTTCTCCGACACGCGCGCTGAACCGTGCTCTGGCGTGATTCCATTGTGTTTGCATGGTCTCATGCCGCCGGGCGTGCCAGAATTCCTCGCGCCGGTCCCCGCCCGCGGCGGTACGCCGGTCACAGCCAGGTCGGCGCCGGCTCATCCCGGTGCTACCCCCGCAACCCCGCAAGAGGATCTCGACCTTGACCCAATCATCCGATTTCAAGCGCTATGGCCTGATTGCCCAGGCCTTCCACTGGACCATCGCCATCCTGCTGCTCGGTCTCTTTCTCAGCAATGCCATGCGCGAGATCACCCCGCGCGAGTCCGAGCTGCGGATGATGTGGCTGAACCTGCACATGTCGCTCGGCTTCCTGGTCTTCGGCCTGACCCTGGCGCGCATCGCCTGGCGTCGACTGGTGCCGCCGCCCGCGCTGCTCGATGCCCCGGCCTGGAGCCGCCTCGCCGCCAATCTCGGTCACGTGCTGCTCAACCTCGCCACCCTGCTGGTGCCGATCTCGGGCTATCTGCGCATCGCCTCCAAGGACATCCCCGCCGATTTCTTCGGCACCCAGGTGCCCTCGATCATCGGTGAGATGCCGGCGCTGCACGCGTTCGTCAAGGCGTGGCCGCACGGCGAGCCGATGGAGCTGTTCTTCTACGCCCTCATCGGCGTGCATGTGCTCGCCGCGCTCTGGCACCAGTACATCCGTCGCGACAACGGCCTGCACCGCATGCTGCCCTGGTAAGGGCGCGCGTTACGCCGACAGGAGGGACCCCGCGATGTCTCATCTCGCCGCCGTCATGGCGACGGTGCTCTTGACCGTGTCCGCGACCGTCTCCGGCGCCACACCACTCGAGCATGGTCGAACGCTCGCCGAGCAGGGCGATGCCGCGCGCGGCATCGTCGCCTGCGCCGGGTGTCATCGCGCCGACGGCGGCGGCGACGAGGCTCTGGGCGCGGCACGCCTGGCCGGTCTGGAACCGGCCTATCTCGCCACCCAGATCGAGCGCTTTCGCGCCGGCCAGCGCAGCCACCCGGTGATGAGCCCCTGGGCCGAGCGGCTGGAACCGGCCGACATCACCGCGGTGAGTGCCTATTACGGCGCGCTGGCGCCGGCCTCCAACGCCAGGGCGCCGAGCGATGTCGATGCCGTCGCCGGCCGGTCGCTGGCCGAGACCGGCGACTGGTCGGGGCGCGACCTGCCGGCCTGCGTACGCTGTCACGGCCCCGGTGGGACGGGTGCGGGCACGGTCTTCCCGCCATTGGCGGGGCAGCCCTACAGCTATCTGCTCGCCCAGCTCGAGGCCTGGGCGGCGGGGCGGCGCCACGGCGAGCCGATGGCGTTGATGGGCGCCGTCGCCGGGCGACTCGACGCCGACGAGCAGCGCGCGCTCGCGGCCTATTTCGCGACCCGCCCGCTGGCCGTCGCCGATCCCGTCGACGATCTCCTCGATCCGGCGCCGGCGCCGGCGCCCGTGACCGCCAGCGCCAGCACGCCCGCGACTGCGGTGGCTGGCGCGGACGCCGCCGTGCCCGAACACCTCGGCTCGGTGCCCGCCGGGCGCGCCGAGGCCGCGTCGCGCTTCACCCCGCCGGGCCGTGATGCGCTGCCCGAGGGGCCGTTCGGCGAGATGGTGCGACTCGGCGCGCGACTGTTCCGTCATACCAACACCGATCCGCGCTCGGCGTCCCATGTCGGCAACGACCAGACCTGCGCCGGTTGTCATCTCGACAATGGCCGTCGCGCCGACGCCTCGCCGATGTGGGCCGCCTGGGTGGCCTATCCGGCCTATCGCGGCAAGAACCAGCGGGTCGACACCATGGCCGAGCGCATCCAGGGTTGCTTCCGTTATTCGATGAACGCGCAGGACAGCGCCAGCGGCCAGGTGCCGGAGACCAACAGTGTGGTGATCGACGCCCTGCAGACCTACATCTACTGGCTCGCCACTGGCGCCCCGACCGGCGACACCGCGATGTCCGGGCGCGGCTATCCGCGTCTGCAGCCGCCCGCCGAGGGCTTCGACCGCACCCGTGGCGCGGCGCTCTACGCCGAGCACTGTGCGCTCTGTCACGGCGCCGAGGGCGAGGGGCTGCTGGTCGAGGGCGAGGTGGTGTTCCCGCCGTTGTGGGGGCCACGCTCCTACAACTGGGGTGCCGGCATGCATCGCGTCGATACCGCCGCGGCCTTCATCGCCGCCAACATGCCGCTGCTCGATACGGTGCGACTCACTCCCCAGGAGGCCTGGGACGTCGCCGCCTACATCAATGCTCACGAGCGGCCGCAGGACCCGCGCTTCGACGGCTCGGTGGAGCGGACCGCCGCGCGTTTCCACACCAGTCCCTTCGACCTCTACGGCGAGCCGCTCGGTGACGGCGGCGCCGTGCTCGGTCAGGGCACCACCGCGGACTGAGGACCGCTCGCGCGCCCGGGCGTGCGGCGGCGGGGTCGATTCCCGCAGCCGCCGTCGGTTCAGCCGCGCTCGCGCAGCAGGGCGTCGAGCGCGGCGAGACGCTCCGGGGTGCCGATGTCGAACCAGCGTCCGCGATGGTGCAGTCCGCCCACCCGGTCGTCGGCCATCGCCGCGCGCAGCAGGGGCGCGAGCCGGAAGGCGCCCTCGGGCTGCTCGGCGAACAGCGCCGGGTGATAGAGCCCGATCCCGGCGAAGGTCAGGCGCGGCGCGTCGCCATCGCGCACCCGTCCGTCATCCAGCGAGAAATCGCCCTCGGGGTGGTGCAGCGGGTTGTCGACCAGCGCGAGCTGCGCCAGATCGCCCGGGGCGAGGCGCAGTGCGCCCGGGTCGAGGTCGCACCAGACATCGCCGTTGACCACCAGGAAGGGCGCGTCGCCGAGCAGCGGCAGGGCGCGGCGGATGCCGCCGCCGGTCTCCAGCGCGCGCTCCTCGGGCGAGTAGCGGATCTCCACTCCGAGGCCCGAGCCGTCGCCGAGCGCGCGCTCGATCTGTGCGCCGAGATGGGCGTGGTTGATCACCAGCTCGCGGATACCCGCCGTGGCCAGACGCTCGATGTGATGGACGATCAGCGACCGGCCGCCGGCCTCGAGCAACGGCTTGGGGGTGTGGTCGGTCAACGGGCGCATGCGGGTGCCGCGCCCGGCGGCGAGGATCATCGCCTTCATGATGGATGACACTCCTGGAAGATACGTTGCTCGCAGCCGGCGCAGACCCGTTTGTCGAGCTTCTGGTAGATGGCGCGGATGGCCGCGGTCTTGGACTGGAAGACGTTGCGCGCCTCGGTCTCCTCGAAGCAGCCGTAGCGCTCTAGCGCGTCCCACAGCCCCTGCTTGACGTGGATCAGATACATGCCGCCGCCCTCGAGGCGTCGGCGCCGCTCCTCCTGCAGCAGCGCCTGGCCGCCCTGATAGTCGACGAAGTTGATGCCGCTGCACACCAGCGCCAGATGCTTGCGCTCCGGGTGCTGGCTGCGCAGCTGGTCGAAGGCCTGCTCGACATGGGGCACCGAGCCGAAGAACAGCGAGCCATCGACCCGCATGATGTGCAGCTGCGGGCACTGCGGCAGCTCCGGGTCGCTGGAGAAGGCGCGATGGGCCAGACGCGGGTCGGGCGCGCGGGTATGGATCCGCGGCTTGGAGGTGCGATCGAGATAGAGCACCAGCGACAGCAGCACCCCGGCGAAGATCGCGAACTCCAGCTCGAGGAGGATCGCCGAGAAGAAGGTGACGGCGAGCACCGCGGTCTCGCGCTTGGAGGCGTGGAGGATATGGCGGATCTCGGCGCGATCGATCAGCCCCCAGGCGACCAGGAACAGCACCCCGGCCATCGCCGCCTTGGGCAGATAGCTCGCCAGCGGCGCGACCAGCAACACGATCACCATCAGCAGCACGCCGGCGAGGATCGCCGCCAGCGGGGTGCGGGCGCCGGCCTCGTAGTTGACTCCGCTGCGGTTGAACGAACCGGTGGCGACATAGCCCGAGAAGAAGGAGCCGGCGAGGTTCGACAGCCCCTGGCCGATGAACTCCTGGTTGCCGTCGATGCGGTAGCCGCCGCGCGCGGCCAGCGCGCGCCCGATCGACACCGCCTCGGTGAGCGCGAACAGGGTCACCGCCAGCGCCACCGGGGCGAGTTCGCGGATGTGGTCGAAGGTGAGCGAGGGCGCCGAGAGTGGCGGCAGGGTCGAGGGCAGGGCGCCGACGGTGACGATGCCGGTGCGCGCCGCGCCGAACAGCTGATCGAGCCCCAGCGCCACCAGGCTGCCGCCGAGCATGGCGACGATCATGAAGGGGATGCGCGGCACCCAACGCCGGCAGGCGAGTCCGATCAGCACGGTGGCGAGCCCGACCAGGGCCGCGGCCGGGTTGATCTCGGGGAGATGCTTGAGGAACTCGAAGAGGATCTCGTGGAGGTGGCCGCTGCTGTCCATCTCGACGCCGAAGAAGTGCTTGAGCTGCTTGGCGGCGATCAGTACCGCGGCGGCGGCGGTGAAGCCGACCACCACGGCATGCGAGATGAAGTTGACCAGCGCACCCATGCGCGCCAGCCCGAGCGCCAGTTCCAGCACCCCGACCATGAAGGTCAGGGTCAGCGCCAGGGCGACATAGTCCGGCGTGCCCGGCACCGCCATCACCGAGAGCGATGAGAACACCACCACCGAGGCGGCGGTGGTCGGCCCCGAGACCAGGTGGCGCGAGGAGCCGAACAGCGCGGCGATGATCGCTGGCACCATGCCGGCATAGAGCCCGTATTCGGGCGGCATCCCGGCGATGGTGGCGAAGGCCACGCCCTGGGGCAGCACGACGATGGCGCCGGTGAGCGCGGCGACGAGATCGGCGCGCAGTTCGGCGGGGCCGACGCCGGGGAGCCAGGCCATGAAGGGCGTCAACCAGGACCAGCGGGAGGGCGGGGACGACTGCATCGGCGAGACCTCGGGTGATGGTTGGCGGAGCGGGGCGGGTGCGGGCGGCCCCGTTGGCGGGCATCGAGCGCTGCATTCTAAGTGAGCGACGGGACGATGAAAAATCGTCTCCCGGCGCGGCGGGCATCGGTGCGGCGCTTGGGTGCCCGGTCGACACATGCTAGCCTCGCGGCGATGGCACCCGGCCAGCGTCTTCCGTCACCACCGATCAACGAGCGTCCCCGATCCCATGTCCAGTCCAGCCACCGCCCTGCCGCCCGATCAGCTCCTCGACCGTCTGTTGGCGTTGCTCGAACGGCTCTATCGCGACACCGCCGACTATCGCGCGCGTTGCGACGAGGCCCAGTGCTGGTACGACCGTGGCTATGCCGACGGCATGCGCGCGGCGCTCGCCGCACTCGGTCACGGTGCGGCGCTCGCCGCCCGCCCGTTGCCCGAGATCGAGCCGCTGGCGCCGACCGAGCGGGTGACGCCCTGGGGGCGGGCCCATGCCCATGGGGTCGAGGTCGGCGGGCGCGAGACCCGCGACGTGCTGGGAGGTGCCTGAGATGTTCAAGATCGTCTCCTTCAACATCAATGGTATCCGTGCTCGCCAGCATCAGCTCGAGGCGCTCAGGGAGGCGCACGACCCCGACATCGTCGGGGTGCAGGAGTGCAAGGTCGCCGACGAGCAGTTCCCGCGCGCGGCGGTCGAGGGGCTGGGGTATCACGCCCGCTTCCACGGTCAGAAGGGACACTATGGCGTCGCCCTGCTCAGCAAGGCCGAGCCGCTGGCGGTGGTCAAGGGGCTGCCGGGCGATGCGCCGGACGCCCAGCGGCGGCTCATCACCGGGCGCTATGCGCTGTCCGACGGCACGCCGATCACGGTCATCAACGGCTACTTCCCCCAGGGCGAGTCGCGCGATCACCCGCTGAAGTTCCCCGCCAAGCAGCGCTTCTATGCCGGACTGCTCGAGTATCTGCGCGGTCAGTTCTCGCCCGCCGATCTGTTGGTGGTGCTCGGCGACATGAACGTCGCCCCCTCGGACCTCGACATCGGCATCGGCGCCGACAACGCCAAGCGTTGGCGGCGCAGCGGCAAGTGCAGCTTCCTCCCCGAGGAGCGCGAGTGGCACCGCGCGCTGACCGACTGGGGGCTCTGTGACGCCCATCGCGAGCTGCATCCCGACAACGCCGAGACCTTCAGCTGGTTCGACTACCGCTCACGCGGCTTCGAGCGCGAGCCCAGGCGCGGACTGCGCATCGACCAGCTGCTGGTGACCGCGCCCTTGCGCGAACGCCTGATCGAGACCGGCATCGACTACGAGATCCGCGCCATGGAGAAGCCCTCCGACCACTGCCCGGTGTGGGCGAGCTTCGAGGGCTGAGGGGGCGGTCGGGCGCTTTCAGCCGCCAGTCGGCAGCCGCCAGGAATTTGAACCGCGAAGCCGCGAAGGGCGCCAAGGGGAATAAGCCGCCAGCCGTCAGAGATCAGCCACCAGAGGGTGCGGACTCGCGCCGTCTGTGGCCTCACGCCGACATCACACAGCATTCACTTTGCGCGCTTCGCGCCTTCGCGGTTCAATCTTGGCCGCTGGCCGCTGGCCGCTGGCCGCTGGCCGCTGGCCGCTGGCCGCTGGCCGCTGGCCGCCCCTGCGCGGTTCAATCCTCCGGCGGCCGGCGTCGCCACCGATTGTCAGGTCGTCGGGCGCGGCCTACACTCGTGCGGGTCTCGACCAACTCTTCGCTTCCTCAGGCCACTCCAGGATGATCCGACAGCAACCGATCGGCGTATTCGACTCCGGCGTCGGCGGGCTGTCGGTGCTGCGCGAGATCCGTCGCGAGCTGCCTGGCGAGGCCCTGCTCTATGTCGCCGACTCCGCCCACGCTCCCTATGGCGACAAGCCGACCGTGACGATCGAGGCGCGCTCGCTGGCGGTTGCCGAGTTTCTGATCGCTCAAGGGGCCAAGGCGATCGTGATCGCCTGCAACACCGCTACCGGGGTGGCGGCGCGAGTGCTGCGGGCGCGTCATGCGCTGCCGGTGGTGGCGATGGAGCCGGCGGTCAAGCCCGCCGCCGCGCGCACCCGCAGTGGTCGTGTCGGCGTGCTCGCTACTCGTCAGACGCTGGCCAGCGCCAACTTCGCGCGCCTGCGTACCCGTGTCGCCGGGCAGGCCGAGGTCCTTGCCCAGCCCTGTCCCGGACTGGTCGAGCGCATCGAGCAGGGGGATCTCGACGGCCCGCTGACCCACGCTCTGCTCGAGGGTTATCTGACGCCGCTGCTCGAACGAGGGGTCGATACCCTGGTGCTCGGCTGCACCCACTACCCGCACCTGCGCCCGCTGATCGAACGGCTCGCCGGGCCGGAGGTCGCGGTGCTCGACTCCGGGGCCGGCGTCGCCCGTCAGGTGCGCCGCCGGCTCGCCGAGGCCGGTCTGCTCGCCCCGCCCGGTCGGATCGGCGGCGAGCGCTTCTGGACCAGCGGCGAGCTGGAGCGCGTCGCGCCCCTGATCGCGCGCCTGTGGCCGGGGGCGCCGTCGTTGGCCGTGCTGCCGGAGCCGATCGAGTCGGGTGTCTCGCTGTTGCGCGAGGGGGCTTGAGCGCGACGAATCAACCAACCCCTTGTTTCAATCGGGGTTGTGTCGGGTTCTTCCTTTCTGGATGTTGATTCCTGCGCTTCTGGCCCTTCAGGTCGGGCCGTGGTCGATGGCGCGATGGATCGTCTCCAACACGACGTCGGTCTCGTTCAGGGCCTGACGGCTGTCGAATCGCAGCACGGTCAGACCGATATCGGCCAGCGCCTGATCGCGTCTCGCGTCCTTGGCCCTGTGCTCGGGGACTCGGTGCTGACCGCCGTCGATCCCGATCACCAGTGCGGCCTTGGGGCAGTAGAAATCGACAGATGAAGCCGAGCAGCGGTTTTTGTCGGTAGAGCCGCAGACCGTGGACCTGTTTGCGACGCAGCCACTGCCGGAGCGCCTGTTCGGCCTCGGTCATGTTGCTGCGGAGGTGACGGGAGAAGGGCTTGAGCGACTTGTTGTAGGGTTGCAAGCTCGACCTTCCTGCCCCTTGGCTGAATCAGGCGTCAGTTCATGGCCTGTGGAGAAGGTGGTTGCTCGTCGCGTGAAGTCCGGTTTTGTGTTGATGCTCGGAGGTTGGGGGATGGTCGGGGGGGGGCTCCTTTTACCTTGCTTTTTTGATGGGAAATCCCCCCTAGCCAGCCTTTTCCAAAGGGGGGTACCTCAGGGTGTTCAAAGGGGAAGCCTCAGGGGGTTGTCCCCGCAGTTGCTGCACTGGCTCATCGCGCAACGCATGGCGTAGCGGCGCAGGTTGCTGGAAGGCGCGGCTGGCGTACTGGTGAGTAACGTCTCCAACCCAGATCTTCCTCTGACGCAGGAGGGGCATCCCCTCATTGACGTCTCCAACCCTGCTCCCCCTTCCGGCGCAGGGGTCATCCCTCATTAAACGTGTCCAACGCAGTCCCCCTTTGACAAAGGGGGGTAGGGGGCTCGCTGAGCTGGGCGTCACCCGTCTGATCAACGCGCCCGGATCGCCCGCCCGAGCAGATGTTCTCCATCGTCGTCGACGCCGGTGATCTCGACCTCGACCAGGGTGTTGGTGTCGATCGGGTCGGGCAGGGCAGTGAAGCGGACCGGTAGGTAGTTGGGGGTGTAGCCCTGGCCCGGCAGGGCGCGTGCCGGGTCGGGGGGCTGCTCGCAGAGCACCTCGAGACGGGCGCCGCGCTGTTCGTGCAGCAGCTGGGCGCGGCTGGCGGCGGCCAACTGCTGCAGCGCCTGGCTGCGCGCGCGCTTGGTGGCGGTATCGACGCGTCCGGGCAGGGTGGCGGCCAGGGTGCCGGCGCGGGGCGAGTAGGCGAAGGCGTGGATGTGGCCGAAGCCGACGGTCTCGACCAGCGACAGGGTCTCGCGCCAGTCCTCCTCGTCCTCGCCGGGGAAGCCGACGATGACGTCGGTGGTGACGTTGAGCTCGGGGCGCGCCGCACGGCCCGCGGCGACCAGTTCGATGAAGGCCTCGCGCTTGCAGCGTCGGGCCATGCGGCGCAGCACCCGGTCCGAACCGCTCTGTACCGGCAGGTGCAGGTGCGGCATCAGTCGTGAATCGGCGAACAATCCCCAGAAGCCTTCCGGCAGGTCCCAGGGTTCGAGCGAGCCGAGCCGCAGGCGCTCGATGCCGGTGTCGGCGAGCACTGCGGCGATCAGCTCGCCGAGGTCACTGCCCTGGTCATGGCCGTAGCCGCCGAGGTGGACGCCGGTGAGCGCGACCTCGCGCACCCCCTGGCGCGTCAGACGGTTGATCACACTCACCACCTGAGCGATCGGACGGCTGCGCTCCTCGCCACGGGCGCGGGTGGTGATGCAGAAGGTGCAGTTGTAGCGACAGCCGTCCTGCACCTTGACGAAGGCGCGTTGGCGCCCACGCGCGAACAGCGCCTCGGCGCCGCCGGCGGTAGCGCTCTCGGGCATCAGCGGCAGCGTCAGGGTGGCGCGCGCGATCTCCACCAGCCGGTCCTTGTCGGCGTTGCTCACCACCAGGTCGACGCCGGACTCGCCGGCCAGCGCCTCGGCCTCGAGCGCGGCCAGACAGCCGCTGACGATCAGCCGCGCGCGCGGGTTGTCGCGCTGGGCGCGACGCAGCAGCTTGCGCGACTTGCGCACCGCCTCCTGGGTAACGGCGCAGGTGTTGATCACCACCAGGTCGGCGCCCTGGTCGTCGTCGGCGAGCTGGATTCCGGCGCGGCGGAACTGCTCGGCCCATTCCTCGAGTTCGGCCTCGTTGAGACGGCAGCCGAGGCTGTGTAGGCGGATGGTGGGAGCGGGGGCATTGGTGCGGTGCATGATCGGCCGGGACTGCGGTGGAGCTGGTGTTGCGCGGAGCGGCAAGTATTATAGGGGGTTGCCGGGACGAGGGCATCCGCTCGGTCGTGCGCTGGGCCAGGATGCGACGAATCCCGGGCTGGGCGTAGCGCCGGCCTTCGATCGATGATGCTGGGATTGGGGGTCTTGCGCGGATCGGACGATCCAGAAGGGAAGATGGCGGAGAGGGTGGGATTCGAACCCACGGACCCGCAAGCGAGTCACTTGATTTCGAGTCAAGCCCGTTCGACCACTCCGGCACCTCTCCAAGTGCTGGCGGTCCGCGCATGGCGCGGCAGCGAGTCGCGCAATATTAATGGTGTCGTCCCGGCTTGTCTAGCCCTGTTTTGCGGGTTGGTGTCTCCGTCCCGCGTCTCGGGGCGCGCCGGGACCGCTCAGGGCAGGATCTCGATCGGGGTGCCGTCGGCCACCAGCGACCAGATCTGCTCGATCGCGGCGTTGTCGACGGCGATGCAGCCGGCGGTCCAGTCGCCGTTGCGGCGGGTGTCGGGACCGGTGCCGTGGACCATGATGGCGCCGCCGGGGTCATCACCGTGGAGACGCGCGCGCAACCGGTCGCCGGGGCCGGGGTAGGAGATGTGCAGGGCGCGGTGGAAACGGCTGGCGGGGTTGCGCCAGTCGATGCGATAGCGTCCCTCGGGGGTGCGGCCATCGCCCTCGCGGCGTTTGTGGCCGAGCGGCTGGAAGCCGAGCGCGATGGCGTAGCTTTGCAACACCGCGCCGTCGCGCAGCAGATAGAGTCGGCGCTCGGCCTTGCGCACGAGGACGCGATCGGCCATGCCGGGGCGCGGGGGGCGGAAGTCGTCGGGCGCGCTGGTCGGGCGCAGTGGCTGGGGGAGGGCGAGCAGCGACATCGCGCGAGCCGATGGCAGGAGCGTCAGCCCGAGCAGCGTGCCGAGCAGCGCCCGGCGCCCGGGGGTGGGCGATGGGCGTTGCTCGGCGGTGTGGATGACGCGGGACATGCGCGCATCCTCGCGATCGGATCAGCTCTTGCGATAGATGCGCAGGGTGTCGCCGATGTCGAGACGCGAGTCGGAGAGGGCGTTCCAGCGCTGGAGGTCGTCGACGGTGACGCCGTAGCGGCGGGCGATCACGCTCATCGAGTCGCCGCTGCGCACCCGATAGGTGACCAGCGCGTTGCTGCCGGGGATGCGCAGCTTCTGCCCCGGGCGCAGGGTGTCGTCGAGATCGAGATGATTGCTCTCGGCGAGTGCGCGTACCCCGAGGTCGTGACGGCGGGCGATGGCGCTGAGGGTCTCGCCGCGCTTGACCACGTGGACCAGTGCCTTGGGCGTCGTGCGCACGGGCTTGGCAACGGCGACCGCCGGGCGTGCCTGCGGGGTGGTGCGCTCGCGGATATGGACGCGGCTCGAGGCGCTGTAGGCCGCGGGCGTGACCACCTCGGCCTGGGCCAGCGCCTTGCGCAGCAGCGCACCGCTGCCGGCCGGCACCAGCAGGTTGGCCTGGGCGCCGGGGGCGGTACGCGCGCGCTTGAGACCGGGGTTGAGTCGCTTGAGGGTGGCCAGTTCGACGCCGCTGGCGCTGGCGAGCTTGGCCAGCTCGACCGCGCCCGGGGTGCGGATCAGCTCGAGCTGGGGGCGATCGGGGAGCGGCGGCAGGGCCAGGCCGTATTGCCCGGGGGTGGCGACCAGACGCGCGGTGGCGAGGATCTGCGGCACATAGTCGCGGGTCTCGGTGGGCAGTTGCAGCGACCAGAAGTCGGTCGGCTTGCCCTGGCGGCGATTGCGCTCAACGGCGTTGGCCACGCAGCCGGGGCCACAGTTGTAGGCGGCCATGGTGAGCGCCCAGTCGCCGTCGAACTGGGCGTTGAGCTGTTCGAGATAGTCGAGCGCGGCGCGGGTCGAGGCGAGCACGTCGCGCCGCTCGTCGTACCACTGGTCCTGGCGCAGTCCCATCGCACGTCCGGTATAGGGCATGAACTGCCAGATCCCGGCGGCGGCCTTGGACGAGGTGGCACCGGGGTTGTAGCGGCTCTCGACCTGGGGCAGCAGCGCCAGCTCCATCGGCAGGCCGCGCCGTGCGATCTCGTCGACGATCAGGCGCAGATAGGGGCGGGCGCGGTCATTGAGTCGGGTGAGATAGCGCGGATCGCGCTTGAAGCGTGCGATGACCGCCTCGACCCGCGGGTTGTGCTGGTCTTGCAGCCGCATGCCGGCGCGCACCCGCGTCCACAGGTTGCCACCGCCGCCGGTGGTCGCGAGACCCTTGCCGCTGTCGGTGGCCTCGAGGCTGCTGATATCGACCGCGGGTCGGACGAAGCCGTATTCGCGGGCCGAGACGATCTGGGGGCGTGCGTCCGAGTCCTGTTCGGCGCGGGTGAGTGGTGAGTCCTTGACGCAGCCCGAGAGGACGGGCGCGAGCAACAGGGGCAGCGCGCACAGCGTGCGTGCCAGACGTGAAACATCAGGCATTGAATCCCCGGGAGGCGTTAAGTGTTTGTAAAGCAGGATTTTTTGAATTTTCGCGCGTCATCATAAGCCAAACCCGGGGGGGATTTCCAGACCCGAGGTCGGGAATTGGGTGCGCCTGAGGAGACGACAGCGCGGGGCCGCTGCGGTTACCATGACCGCCTCGAAGAGGCTGCCGCATGACTGCTTGCAAGGGGCCAGACTCCCCGCTCGCCCAACTCCAGCGCTGGTATCGCTCGCCGCTCGGCACCGAGCTGGCGCGGCTCGAGTGCGCCTGCGTACAGCAGTTGCTGCATGACACCTTCGGCTATTATCTGGTGCAGGTCGGCGTCACCGAGAGCTTCCGCGACGCACTCGCCACCAGCCGGATCCGGCATCGCATCGCCATGCCCTGCGATCCGCCGCCGCTGGCCCGGGCCCCGGCGATCGTCGGACGGGCCTCGCAGTTGCCGTTGGCCTCCGACAGCATCGACGCGCTCTTCCTGCCCCATACCCTCGACTTCTCGCCCGACCCGCAGGCGGTGCTGCGCGAGGCCGAGCGTACCCTGATCCCCGAGGGACGACTCATTGTCATCGGCTTCAACGCCCTCAGCACCTGGGGCTTGCGCGCTCTGCTGCGTGGCGCGCGAGGGCCGGCACCCTGGTGCGGTCGCTTTCGTACCCATTATCAGATGGAGGCCTGGTTGTCCGATCTCGGTTTTGCGCTCGAACGGCGCGAGTTCCTGATGTTCCGTCCCCCCCTGACCCGGGCGCTCGGCCCCGGCGGGCCGCGTATCGAGACCCTGGGGCGGCGTCTGCTGCCGGCGCTCGGCGGGGTCTATGTGCTGCGCGCGGTCAAGCGGGTGTCGACGCTCACCCCGCTGCGTCCGTCGTGGCGGGGTCGCCGACAATTGTTGCCGGGACGGGTTGAACCGACCGCACGGAGGAATCCACATGTCTGAGGCGGTGCACGCCTATACCGATGGCGCCTGCAAGGGCAATCCCGGCCCCGGCGGCTGGGGGGTGCTGCTGTGCTGGGGCGAGGCCGAGAAGAGCCTTTGCGGCGGCGAGCGCGAGACCACCAACAACCGCATGGAGTTGATGGCGGTGATCATGGCGCTGGAGTCGCTCAGGCGGTCGAGCGAGATCGAGATCACCACCGACTCGCAGTACGTCAAGCGCGGGGTGGGCGAGTGGATGCCGCGTTGGAAGCGCAACGGCTGGCGGACCGCCAGTCGCCAGCCGGTGAAGAACCGTGACCTGTGGGAGCGGCTCGATGCCGCGCTCGCCGACCATCAGGTGCGTTGGCACTGGGTCAAGGGGCATGCCGGCCACCCCGGCAACGAACGCGCCGATCAGCTCGCCAATCAGGGTATCCCGAGGTAGATGGCCATGCAGCAGACACGTCAGATCGTGCTCGATACCGAGACCACGGGTCTCGACCCGCAGGACGGGCATCGCATCATCGAGATCGGCTGTGTGGAGCTGGTCGACCGACGCCTGACCCGCAACAACTTCCATTGCTATATCCAGCCCGATCGCGAGATCGATGCCGGCGCGGTCGAGGTGCACGGCATCACCAACGACTTTCTCGCCGACAAGCCGCGCTTCGGCGAGGTGGCCGAGGCCTTTCTCGACTATGTGCGCGGCGCCGAGCTGATCATCCATAACGCCGCGTTCGATGTCGGGTTCCTCGACCACGAGCTGCGGCTGTGGCAGCCGGAGGCGCCGCGCATCGAAGCGCTGTGCTCGGTCACCGATACCCTGATGATGGCGCGCCGCCTCCATCCGGGACAGCGCAACAGCCTCGATGCGCTGTGCAAGCGCTACGACGTCGACAACTCGCAGCGCGACCTGCACGGCGCCCTGCTCGACGCCGAGATCCTCGCCGATGTTTATCTGGCGATGACCGGTGGGCAGGTGAAGCTCGGGCTCGGCGAGGTCGAGACGGCGGGCGAGGGCGCTCAGGGCGCGACCGGGGAGCACGGCCGGATCAGCGCCGAGCGCCCGCCGTTGCGGGTGGTGCGGGCCGATGAGCGCGCGCTCGGGGCGCATGCGGCGCGGCTCGATGCGATCGACAAGGCGAGTGCCGAGGGCTGTCTGTGGTTGCGCGAGCCGGGTTGAGCGGCGGTGTTCCGTGTGCCGGGGCGTGAGTTGCGCTCACCCCCGCTCGCGTCTCAGTGGAGCGGTCCGCGCGCGCCTGAGGGGAGGCGGACTCGGTCGCTCCAGTGCGCTCAGCGCTGCTGGTTCTGGCGTCGGCCCTGACCGTTGCCGCCGACCAGCGCCTCGAGCGCGGGCAGGTCGAGCAGTTCGATGTGCTTGCGGTCGACGCGCATCAGGCCGTCGTCCTGGAAGCGGGTGAACAGCCGGCTGACGGTCTCCACCGCGAGCCCGAGATAGTTGCCGATCTCGTGGCGCGACATGCTGAGATAGAAGTCGGAGGGCGAGAGCCCGCGTTTGTGCAGGCGCTGCGAGAGGCTGAGCAGGAAGGCGGCGAGACGCTCCTCGGCGTTCTTCTTGCCGAGCAGCAGCAGCATGTCGGTGTCGTGACCGATCTCCTTGCTCAGCAGCCGGTACATCTGATGCTGCAGACTGGGGATGGAGCAGGTGAGCTCCTCGAGTCGCTGGAAGGGGATCTCGCAGATCGCCGAGGTCTCGAGCACCTTGGCCGAACAGGCGTGCTCATCCTTGTCGATGGCGTCGAGACCGATGATCTCGCCGGGCAGGTGAAAACCGAGTACCTGCTCGCCGCCCTCGGGGCTGGGGGCGAAGGTCTTCACCGAGCCGGTCTTGACCACGTAGAGCGAACGGAAACGATCTCCGTCGCGAAACAGGAAATCCCCCCGATGGAGCGGTCGGGTGCGCTTGACGATGTCGTCGAGGCGCTCGACGTCCTCCTGTGTCAGCCCCATGGGCAGACACAGGGATGAGAGCGTGCAATTCTTGCATGCGACCCGAATCGTCTCTAACGAAACCACTTTTCGCTGGCTCACGACAACACACCTTTCCGCCGACTCACCCGGAATGAGTGGTCGTATTGATCTGGATCAAATATCTTCTTTTTTAACCGGAACCATCCTGGATTACAAGCCGGTTAACGTGTCGGCGTACTCGTCATGGCGACGATTACCCACAAAAAAACCGCGCCAGGACTGGCGCGGCTTCTTGTCGGCGCTGCGCTGAGCGCAGCTGCGGATTACTTGGAGCCGCTCTCCGCAGGGGCTGCCGGCGCGGCCGGTGCGCCGTAAGGCGCATAGGGGACGCCACCGTAGTAGGGCGCGCCGTAGCCGTAGGGTGCGCCGTAGCCGTAAGGTGCGCCATAGCCGTAGGGGCCGTAACCGCCGTAGTAGGGGTAGTCGTAGCCATAGCCGTAGCCACGGCCCCAGCCGCGCCCGCGGCCCCAGCCGCGCCCGCCGCCGCTCATGTTCATGTTGAAGTCGCCCCAGCCGTCTCCGAACATGTCGTTGAACCAGTCACCCCAGCCGGAGCCGTAGCCGGGGCCGTAGCCACCCCAGCCGGGGCCGCCCCACCATGCCTGGGCGGTGTTCATCGAGAAGGCAGCGGTACCGGTGATGGCAGCGATACCGATCACTTTCGCAAGCTTATGCATATTGCCACTCCTGACTATTGAAATGCTTCAGCCGTTGTGGTCCGCCCGCCGGGGCGGAGGGGCGCGTCGGTCTGCGAGACGAGGCGCAAGCGGAATATACGCGGCACGCCTGGCTTTGTGAAGGCGACGGGGTGGCGAATCGTGTACGTCGGGTCGGGCTCGGCAACCCATGATGCGCCGCGGATTGAGCCGAGCACGCGATTTTGGTAGTTTGTCCGGGCATTCGGGCGACCGCCCTCGACTCCCTCCTGCTTCCATATGACAAAGTATATTTTCATCACCGGCGGTGTTGTCTCATCGCTGGGAAAAGGCATTTCCTCGGCATCGCTCGGCGCACTCCTCGAGGCGCGTGGCCTGAAGGTCACGATGATCAAGCTCGACCCCTACATCAACGTCGATCCGGGCACCATGAGCCCGTTTCAGCACGGTGAGGTCTACGTGACCGATGATGGGGCCGAGACCGATCTCGATCTGGGCCACTATGAGCGTTTCCTGCGCACCCGCATGGGTCGCAACAACAACTTCACCACCGGCCAGATCTACGAGAGCGTGCTGCGCAAGGAGCGCCGCGGCGAGTATCTGGGCCGCACCGTGCAGGTCATCCCGCACATCACCGACGAGATCAAGCAGAGCATCCGGCTCGGCGCCGAGGGCGCCGATATCGCGATGGTCGAGATCGGCGGCACCGTCGGCGACATCGAGTCGCTGCCCTTCCTCGAGGCGATCCGTCAGATGCGCGTCGAGGAGGGTCGCGAGAACGCGATGTTCATGCATCTCACCCTGGTGCCCTATATCCGCACCGCCGGCGAGATCAAGACCAAGCCGACCCAACACTCGGTCAAGGAGCTGCGCTCGATCGGCATCCAGCCCGACATCCTGCTGTGTCGCGCCGAGCATCTGCTGCCGGAGGACGAGCGGCGCAAGATCGCGCTGTTCACCAATGTCGACGTGGCGGCGGTGATCTCGGCGATCGACGCCGACAACATCTACCGCATCCCGCGTCTGCTCCACGCCCAGGAGCTCGACGCCCTGGTGGTGCGCCAGTTCCAGCTCGACGTGCCCGAGGCCGACCTCAGCGAGTGGGATCGGGTACTCGACGGCTTCGACAAGCCCGAGCACGCGGTGCGCATCGGCATGGTCGGCAAGTACATGGACCTGACCGAGGCCTACAAGTCGCTCTCCGAGTCGCTGGCCCACGCCGGAGTGCACACCTCGACCAAGGTCGAGGTGGTCTATGTCGACTCCGAGCAGGTCGAGCGCGAGGGCACCGCCTGTCTCGAGGGGCTCGACGCCATCCTCGTCCCGGGCGGCTTCGGCGAGCGCGGCGTCGAGGGCAAGATCGCCACGGTGCGCTATGCCCGCGAGAACCGCGTGCCCTATCTCGGCATCTGTCTCGGCATGCAGGTGGCGGTGATCGAGTACGCCCGCGATCTGGTCGGTCTCGAGGGCGCGCACAGCACCGAGTTCGATCCCAAGACCCCGCATCCGGTGATCGGCCTGATCACCGAGTGGCGCGACGACCAGGGGCGGGTCGAGACCCGCGACGCCGACGGCGACCTCGGCGGTACCATGCGTCTCGGCGGTCAGAACTGCCGACTCGAGCCGGGCAGCCTGGCGCGCAGCGTCTACGGCGAGCCGCAGGTGCGCGAGCGTCATCGTCACCGCTACGAGTTCAACAACCGCTACCTCAACCAGATGAAGGACGCGGGGATGCGTTTCTCCGGCTGGTCGCTCGACAACCGGCTGGTCGAGATCGTCGAGATCCCCGACCACCCCTGGTTCATCGCCTGCCAGTTCCACCCCGAGTTCACCTCGACCCCGCGTGACGGCCATCCGCTGTTCCGTGGCTTCGTCGAGGCGGCGCTCAAGCAGCGCCAGCTCACCGGCGGGCAGGACGACTGATGCGCCTGGCGCACTTCGAGGTCGGACTCGACCGGCCACTGTTCCTCATCGCCGGCCCCTGCGTGATCGAGAGCGCGGGGCTGGCCGAGGAGACGGCCGGACGGCTCAAGGAGATCACCGACGCGCTCGGCATCCCCTTCGTCTACAAGTCCTCCTTCGACAAGGCCAACCGCTCCTCGCTCGGCAGCTTCCGCGGCCCGGGCATCGAGCGTGGTCTGCAGATCCTCGAGGCGGTGCGCCAGCGCATCGGCGTGGCGGTGCTCACCGACGTGCACGAGGACACCCCGCTCGACGAGGTCGCGGCGGTGGTCGACGTGCTCCAGACCCCCGCCTTCCTCTGCCGTCAGACCAACTTCATCCGCGCCGTGGCCGCGCAGGGCAAGCCGGTCAATCTCAAGAAGGGGCAGTTCCTCGCCCCCTGGGACATGAAGCACGTGGTCGACAAGGCCCGTGACACCGGCAACCAGCAGATCATGGTCTGCGAGCGCGGCGTCTCCTTCGGCTACAACAACCTGGTCTCGGACATGCGCGCGCTGGCGGTGATGCGCGAGACCGGGTGCCCGGTGGTGTTCGACGCCACTCACTCGGTGCAGCTGCCCGGCGGCCAGGGCACGAGTTCGGGCGGTCAGCGCGAGTTCGTGCCGGTGCTGGCGCGCGCGGCGGTCGCCGCCGGCGTCTCCGGGCTGTTCATGGAGACCCACCCGGACCCCGATCAGGCGCTCAGTGACGGTCCCAACGCCTGGCCGCTGGGACGGATGCAGGCGCTGCTCGAGACCCTGGTCGAGCTCGACCGCACGGTCAAGCGCAGTGGTCTGATCGAGCAGAGCGGGTCCGAGTCGTCGAGTTGAAGGGGCCCGCGTCAGACCTGGCGCGCGCCAGACATCCCAGAATTCATCATCGACCCTAATTTCTGAGGAGAATCGAAGCATGTCCGAGATCGTCGACGTCCGTGCCCGCGAGGTACTGGACTCCCGGGGTAACCCGACCGTCGAGGCCGATGTGATCACCGCCGATGGTGCCATCGGTCGCGCCATCGTGCCCTCGGGCGCCTCCACCGGCTCGCGCGAGGCGCTGGAGCTGCGCGACGGCGAGGCCGAGCGCTTCTGCGGCAAGGGTGTGCGCACCGCGGTGGCCAACATCCAGGGCGAGTTGCGCGAGGCGCTGATCGGCATGGACGTGCTCGACCAGCAGGCGCTCGATCGCCGCATGATCGAGCTCGACGGTACCGACAACAAGGGCCGGCTCGGCGCCAACGCCCTGCTCGGGGTGTCGCTGGCCAACGCCCATGCCGCCGCGCAGGAGAAGGCCGTGGCGCTGTTCCGCTCGATCTCGAGCGGTCCCTACCGCCTGCCGGTGCCGATGATGAACATCATCAACGGCGGCGAGCACGCCGACAACAGCGTCGACTTCCAGGAGTTCATGATCATGCCGGTGGGTGCCACGAGCATCCGCGAGGCGGTGCGCTACGGCGCCGAGGTCTTCCACGCGCTCAAGTCGGTGCTGCACGCCCGTGGCCTGGCCACCAGCGTCGGCGACGAGGGTGGTTTCGCCCCCGACCTGGAGTCCAACGAGGCGGCCATCGAGGTCATCCTCGAGGCGATCGAGAAGGCCGGCTACAAGGCCGGTGAGGACATCTTCCTGGCGCTCGACGTCGCCGCCTCCGAGTTCTACGAGGACGGCCAGTACCACCTCAAGGGCGAGGGCCGCACCCTCGACGCCGAGGGCATGGTCGACCTGCTCGAGTCCTGGGTCGATCGCTACCCGATCCTCAGCATCGAGGACGGCCTGGCCGAGGGTGACTGGGACGGCTGGAAGACGCTCACCGAGCGTCTCGGTGCGCGGGTGCAGATCGTCGGCGACGACCTCTTCGTCACCAACACCAAGATCCTGCGCGAGGGCATCGACAAGGGCATCGCCAACTCGATCCTGATCAAGGTCAACCAGATCGGCACCCTCACCGAGACCCTCGAGGCGATCGCCATGGCGCACGCCGCCGGTTATACCGCGGTGGTCTCGCACCGCTCCGGCGAGACCGAGGACACCACCATCGCCGACCTGGTGGTCGCCGCCGGCACCGGTCAGATCAAGACCGGCTCGCTGTCGCGCTCCGATCGCATCGCCAAGTACAACCAGCTGATGCGCATCGAGGACCAGCTCGGCGACGAGGCCGTCTACGCCGGTCGCGACGCCTTCAAGTGGCTGTGAGCGACGATCCTGGTCGTCGCTGAGCCTGCTCCGGGCCACCGTTCTCGAGCACCTCATCCATGCGCCTGCTGATCGCGTTGCTGGTGTTCGTGCTGTTGGCGCTCCACTACCGGCTGTGGGTCGGTGAGGGGAGTCAGGCCGAACTCGCCGCGCTGCGCCAGGAGATCGCCGCGCAGCGCGGCGAGCTCGAGCGTCTCGGTGCGCGCAACGCCAAGCTGCGCGCCGAGGTGGTCGATCTCGGCAGCGGGCTCGAGGCGCTCGAGGAGCGTGCCCGCGCCGAGCTCGGCATGATCCGGCCCGGAGAGACCTTCCTGCAGGTGATCGAACCTCGCCGCTCCGAGGAGCCCCCGCATTGACCGCCACACCCGCCTTCTGGGCGGTGATCCCCGCCGCCGGCGTCGGCCGACGGATGGGGAGCGCCATCCCCAAGCAATACCTCGAACTCGCCGGCCGACCGGTGATCGAGCACACCCTCGAGTGCTTCATCGACCACCCCGCCATCGCCGGGGTGGTGGTCGCCGTCGACCCCGCCGACCCCTATTGGCCGGAGACCCGCTACGCCACCCATCCCCGGGTGATCCGCGCGCCGGGCGGCGCCGAACGCTGCAACTCGGTACTCAACGGGCTCGAGGCGCTGAGCGCGCACGCCGCCGCCGACGACTGGGCGTTGGTGCACGATGCCGCGCGCCCCTGCCTGCGTCGCTCGGATCTCGACGCCATGCTCGAGGGGCTAGCCGATGATCCGGTCGGCGGCATCCTCGCGGTGCAGGTGCGCGACACCATGAAGCGTGCCGGGACCGAGGGACGGATCGAGACTACCGTCGAGCGCAGCGCCCTGTGGCACGCCTTCACCCCGCAGATGTTCCGCCTCGGGACGCTGCGTCAGGCGCTGCGCCAGGCGCTCGCCGAGGGCGCGCTGGTCACCGACGAGGCCTCGGCGATCGAGCGTCTGGGGCAGGCCCCGCGGCTGCTCGAGGGGCAGTCGGACAACCTCAAGATCACCCGTCCCGAGGATCTGGCGCTCGCCCGCTTCCATCTGCAGCAGCAGGGTCGCCTCGACTGAGGCCCGCCGCTGCACCGGGGCGAGGGACGCGTCCCGGTTTCCTTCAATCTGCCTTCGGAGAATGCGCTCCATGTTGATTGGTCAGGGTTTCGATGCCCATCGTTTCGCCCCCGGATGCCGACTGGTGCTCGGCGGTGTGGAGATCCCCCATGAGCTGGGACTGACCGCCCACTCCGACGGCGACGTGCTGATCCACGCGCTGTGCGACGCCCTGCTCGGCGCCGCCGGGCTCGGCGACATCGGCCGTCACTTCCCCGACAACGATCAGGCCTATGCCGGGATCGACAGCCGCATCCTGCTGCGTCGGGTGATCGCCAGCCTGCACGAGCGCGGCCTGCGGGTGCACAACGCCGACATGACGCTGATCGCCCAGCAGCCCAAGCTCGCCCCCTATATCGACACCATGCGCGAGGTGCTCGCCGGGGACCTGCAGTGCGATCCGGCGCGGGTCAACGTCAAGGCCACCACCATGGAACAGATGGGCTTCACCGGTCGCGGCGAGGGCATCGCCGCCTCGGCCTCGGTGCTGTTGGTCGAATGAACCAGCCGCCGCTGCCCGGGCACATCCCCTTCGCGCGGTTGCCGCGCGCCCATGGCGCGCCGCTCGGGCGCGGCCGGCTGCGGGTCGAGCCGGAGGACTTCCAGGTCGAGGAGCGGCTCGCCTTCGACCCCGACGACGACGGCGAGCACCTGCTGCTGTGGGTGCGCAAGCGCGAGGCCAATACCGAGTGGGCGGCGCGGCGGCTGGCCGCTTGCGCCGGGGTGGCGGTCTCGGCGGTCGGCTATGCCGGGCTCAAGGACCGTCACGCGGTCACCTGGCAGTGGTTCTCGCTGCCGCGCCCGCGTGCCGGCGAGCCCGACTGGTCGGTGCTCGCCGCCGACGGCATCGAGGTGCTTGAGGTCCACGCCCATCGGCGCAAGCTGCGTCGCGGCGCGCTGATCGGCAATCGCTTCCGTCTCCTGGTGCGCGACCTCGCTCCCGCCCCCGAGGCCTTGGCCGAGCGGATCGCGGTGATCGGTGCGCGCGGCGTGCCCAACTATTTCGGCGAGCAGCGCTTCGGGCGCGATGGCGGCAACCTCGTTCAGGCCCATGCGCTGTTCAGCGGGGCGCCGGTGCCCCGGGTCTCGCGTCATGTCCGCGGTCTGTGGCTGTCGGCGGCGCGCTCGCAGCTGTTCAACGAGGTGCTCGCCGGACGGGTGGCCGACGCCTGCTGGGATCGGCCGCTCGCCGGGGATCGCATGCAGCTCGACGGCTGTAACTCGCACTTCGCCGTCGAGGCCGTCGATGAAACGCTGCTGACGCGCTGTGCCCGACTCGACGTACACCCCACCGGCCCGCTGTGGGGCGAGGGCGCGCCGCCGAGCCGGGACGCGGTGCTGGCACGTGAGCAGGCGGTGGCCGCGGCCTTCCCCGGCTGGCCCGAGGGGCTGGCCGCGGCGGGGCTGGCGCAGGAGCGGCGCGCGCTGCGTCTGCCGGTGTTCGATCTCGTCGCCGAACAGGTCGACGGCGGCGTGCGCCTTGCCTTCGAGTTGCCCGCCGGGGCCTATGCCACCGCGGTGCTGCGCGAGCTGCTCGACGACTGGAACGACGCCGCTTAGCGCGGCCCGAAGCGTGCGGCGAAGGCCTCCGGGGTGAGCGGCGGCGCGCACAGATAGCCTTGATAGGCCTCGCATCCCCGCTCGCGCAGGAACTCCAGCTGCGCCTCGGTCTCGACGCCCTCGGCGACCACGCGCAGTTTCAGGTTGCGCGCCATCGCGATGATGGTGGCGGCGATCTCCATGTCGTCGCGCTGTGCCGGGATGTCGCGCACGAAGCTGCGGTCGATCTTGAGTTCGTCGATGGCGAAGCGACGCAGATAGGCCAGCGACGAGTAGCCGGTGCCGAAGTCGTCGATCGACAGACGGATGCCGAGCGCGCGCAGTGCCTGGAGGCACTGCTCGGTCTCGTCGCCTCCCATCAGCATGCTCTCGGTGAGTTCGAGCTTGAGCCGGTGCGCCGGCCAGCCGGTCGCGCTGAGCGCCTGCTCGATGCGACCGACACAGTCGGGCTGCAGCAGCTGGCGCGCCGAGAGGTTGACCGCGATGGTCTCGAGCACCAGCCCGGCGTCGAGCCAGCGCATCCCCTGACGGCAGGCGGTGTGCAGCACCCAGTCGCCGAGTTGCAGGATCAGTCCGGTCTCCTCGGCCAGGGGGATGAAGCGCGTCGGCGCGACCAGCCCCTGGTCGGGCGTGTTCCACCGCACCAGTGCCTCGCAGCCGACCAGCGCGCCGCTGACACAGTCGAGCTGCGGCTGGAAGTGCAGCAGGAACTCCTCGTTTTCCAGGGCATGGTGCAGTCGCGCCTCCAACTCGAGTCGCTCGGCGGCCTGGGCGCTCAACTCCGGGGTATGGAAGCCATAGCTGCCGCGTCCCTGCGCCTTGACCTGATAGAGCGCGACCTCGGCGTGCTGGATCAGCTCGCTGGCCGAGCAGCCGTCCTGTGGATAGACCCCGATGCCGATGCTGGCGCCGACATGGACCTCGTGGTTGCCGGGCAGGGTGAGCGGCCGTCGCAACAGCTCGAGCAGGTCGCGGGCGACGCTCGCCGCCTGGCGCGGCTGGTGCAGCCGTTCGAGCACCAGCAGGAACTCGTCGCCGCCGAGCCGCCCGAGGGTGTCGCCCTCGCGCAGCCGGGTCGCGAAGCGTTGCGCCAGGCGTTCGAGCAGGTTGTCGCCGGCGGGATGGCCGAGGCTGTTGTTGATGTGCTTGAAGCGGTCGAGATCGATCAGCAGCACGGCGATGTGGTGACGATGACGCTGCGCGCGCTCGAGGGCGTGGCTGAGTCGTGATTGCAGCAGCAGCCGGTTGGGGAGCCCGGTGAGCGGGTC
The DNA here is from genome assembly GCF_003718685.1 of Marichromatium sp. AB31. Classification (NCBI taxonomy): domain Bacteria; kingdom Pseudomonadati; phylum Pseudomonadota; class Gammaproteobacteria; order Chromatiales; family Chromatiaceae; genus Marichromatium; species Marichromatium sp. AB31. The sequence continues at coordinate 45,256 of NZ_RHFI01000006.1, forward strand.
GAAGTGCGCCAGGCGTTCGCGTGCCGCCTCCGAGTGCCTGAGCTGGCTGAGATCGGTCATCACCCCGACATAGCGCTCGGGGTTGCCGGCGGTGTCGGTGACCAGGCTGATCGACAGCAGCACGGGGCGCACCTCGCCGCTCTTGGTGCGGTTCCAGATCTCGCCTTGCCAGTGTCCGTGTTCGAGCAGGCTGGCCCACAGTTGCTGGTAGAAGGCGCGTCCCTGACGCTCGGAGCGCAACAGGCTGGGATTGCGACCGATGACCTCCGCGGCGCTGTAGCCGGTGATCTGGGTATAGGCCGGGTTGATCGACAGGATTCGGGGGCTGAGATCGGTGATCACCACGCCCTCGTGGGCGCTCGCCAGGACCGCGGCCGATTGGCGTAGCGCGTTGGCGGTGCGCGCACGGGTGACCGCCAGCGCGGCGAGCTGGGCGAACTCGGCGATATGCACCTGGGTGGCGGCATCGGGCAGGCCGGGGGTGGAGCGATAGACGGCGAGTATGCCCAGCGCCTCGCCGGTGTCGTCGTGAAAGGGGAAGGACCAGCAGGCGCGCAGCCCCGCCGCCTGGGCCTGTTCGAGGCAGCTTCGCCAACTGGGGTGCGTGCTGATGTCGGCGACCAGCGTCGGATGGGCGTCGTGGAGTGCCGTGGCGAAAGGCGCCTGCTCCGGGGCGCAGTCGTCGAGTGCTGCGTTGAACTGGGGGGCGAGCCGCGGCGCGGCACAGGTACGCAGGCGCGTGTCGAGCGGAGCGCGAACCAGTACCGAGACCCGCAGCCGGTGGTCGACCTGCTCGAGCCGGGTGGCGATCTCGCCGAGCAGCTCGGGCAGGCCGCGCTCGTTGAGCAGGCCGTCGAGTACCGTCATGCGGGTCTCGCGGAAGTGTTCGGCGCGTTTGCTGTCGCTGATATCACGCCAGGCGCCGATCACCTCGGTGCGGGCTTCGTTGTCGTGGCGTAGTACGCGCAGCTCATCCTCGATCCAGTGTACGTCTCCGGCATGATCGAAGAACCGGTACTGGTGTCGCAACTGCCCCAGGGTGACGAGTTGGTCCATCGCGCGACAGGCCTGCTCCCGGTCGTCGGGGTGGAGCTGGCCACGCCACCAGGCGGGGTGCAAGGCCTGGTGGCGGGTGAAGCCGAGCAGTGCGGTGACGTTGTCGCTGACCCAGGTCGGCTGTATCTGGTGCTGGTCGATGCCCAGGGTGTAGAGCACCACCGGACTGGCCTCGAGCATCAGCCCGAGATGGGTCGAGGTCTGGCGCAGTGCGGCACGCTCGCGGGCCAGTTCGGCCTGGTGAGCGATGCGTTCGAGCGTGGCGGTGAGCTGGTGGAGATAGCCGGGCTGCTTGAGGACATAGGCGTCGACCCCGAGCTGGAGCGCGCGCGCGACCACGCGTTCGCCCCCTTGCCCGGAGACGATCACCACCGGCAGTGCGAAGTCGCGGTCGTCGCGCAGCTGCTTGAGCGCCTCCAGCGCATCCAGACCGGGGAGGCGGTAGTCGAGCAGCAGCACGTCGAAGATCGAGGTGTCCTCGGTGGTGCTCGGTAGCTGGTCGAGCGCCTCCTCGGCGCTGCCGACCAGGGTGAGGTGGATGTGGGGGGCGTGACGGGCGAGGTGGCGGGCGGTGAGGTCGGCGTCGTCGGCGTTGCGCTCGGCATAGAGGACGCGCAGCCTGAGTCCGTGACGCGCCTCGGCGTTGCGGAAGCGTCGCAAGGCGCGGGCGAGCCGACCGGGGAGTTCACGGGCCTCGATCTCATCCTTGATCAGGTAGTCGTCGGCGCCGGCCTGGAGCGCGCCGGCCGCACTGTCGGTATCACCCGCGCCGGTGAGCACGACCACGGCCAGGGGGAAGTGCTGCTCACGGATCCAGTCGAGTAGCTCCAGCCCCGAGCCATCCGGCAGCCCCAGATCGAGCAGCACCAGATGGTAGCGCTCCGGGTGGCGCAGTCGCGCCTTGGCCTCGGCGAGCGTTGCCGCATGATCGACGCCGATCCGGGGTGCCGAATGGGCCAGCCGCTGGCGTGTCAGCTCGAGGTCGGTGACGTCGTCTTCGACGTAGAGGATGTCCATGGTCCTAGCTTGGGGGCCTGTTGATGCAGCACCAATAGCGATTGATCTGATGCAGACCTTCGAGAAAGCGCTCGTAGTTGATCGGCTTGACGACATAGGAATTGGCGCCGAGGTCATAGGCGGCCTGGATGTCGCGTGGCTCGTCCGACGAGGTCAGCACCACCACCGGGATCAGGCGCCCGGGCTCGCTGCGCCGCAGTCGTCTCAGGACCTCGAGCCCGTCGATCCCCGGCAGCTTGAGGTCGAGCAGGATCAGTTGCGGCGGGGGCTGGGTGCCGCGCTCCCAGTGCTCGACCCTGGCCAGGACCTCCTCGCCGTCGCGTGCGACGCTGATCCAGTCGGGGTCGATGTGGGGGGTGAGCGCGCGCAGTATGAAGTCGAGATCGACCGGGTCGTCCTCGACCAGCAGCATCGAGCAGTGCGGTCCGGCACTCATCGTGATAGCTCCAGATAGAAGGTTGCACCATGCCCGGGAGCGCTCTCGGCCCAGACCCGCGCCCCCATGCGTTGGGCGGCCTTGTGTACGATTCCCAGGCCGACTCCGGTGCCCGGATAGTCCTCGGCGCGGTGCAGGCGCTGGAAGACCTCGAACAGGCAGTCGTGGAAACGCATGTCGAAGCCGATACCGTTGTCCGAGATCGCCATCACCACCCGCCTGCCCTGATCCCGGGCGAGGATCCGGATGCGTGGTCGTGGGGTCGCGTCGCGGCTGAACTTGATGGCGTTGTCGACGAGGTTGCGGAGGATGATCTGCAGTCCGTCGGGGTCGGCCCTGACGGTGAGTTCGGAGACATCGACCTCGAGTTCGATGTCGCGCTCGACGATCAGCGCGTGTCGTTCGGCGAGCACCATCTCGATCACCCCGCCGAGTTCGACCCGGCGTCCGGTCAGCACCTGGCGCTCCATCCGCGAGTAGGTCAACAGGTCGTCGATCAGCGCGCGCATCTGCTCGACGCCACGGCGGATGTTGGCGATGAAGGTGGCGGCCTCGGGCGAGAGTTCGGCGCCATGCTGTTCAAGGAGTAGCTGGCTGTAGCCGTCGATGCCGCGCAGCGGCGCCTTGAGGTCGTGGGAGACGGAGTAGGTGAAGGTCTCGAGTTCGCGGTTGAGCGCGGCCAACTCCTCGGTGCGGGTCGCCACCCGTGACTCGAGCTCGGCGTTGAGCCGCCGGATCTCGTCCTGCTGGCGTTGGCGCTCGGTGATGTTGCGGGCGATGCCGAGGACGCCGGTGAGACGCCCGGCGCCATCGTAGACCGGGGTCTTGATGGTCTCGGCAAGCTCTTGGTGACCGTCGCTGGCGAAGGTGATCCACTCGTCGTTGCGTCTGGCGCGACCGGCGGCGAGTGCGGCCTGATCCTTCTCGCGGAAGAACCTTGCCAGTTCCGGGGCGACGAAATCGGCGTCGGTACGGCCGACGATCTCGTGCTCGGGGGCACCGAAGAAGGACTCGAAGCGCGGGTTGCAGATCAGATAGACGCCGTGCGGATCCTTCAGCCACACCAGGTCGGGGAGGTTGTCGAGCAGGGCGCGCAGTTGCGCCTCGCTGTTGGCACGTCGCTGACGGCTATTTAGCAGCAGGTGCAGTAGTCCCCCGGTCACGAGCGCGGTGATGATGCCGCCGAGTCGAATCAGCCAGCTCGGCCAGGACGAGGAGTGCCAACCCTCGGTGGGAATGGCGGCAAGCTCCCAGGTGACCCCTGGTAGAGCTACCGTCGCGGTCACCGGGGCGAGCCGAAAGACCTCGGGATCGCCGAATACCATCCGTGGTGGGGCGATGTGTTCGTGTCGAGCGCGCAGCCCGAGACGTAACTCGGTATTGGCTGCGGTCAAGCCGCTGACGCGGTAGAGTCGCTCGACATCGATCACCGCTGAAACCACTCCCCAGGTCCCCGGTCCTTGCGCGGTGGCGACGAACACCGGGGTGCGGGCGATCAGCCCGACGCCCCCCTGGATCAAGGGCAGTGGGCCGTCGACCACGGTCTGGCCGCTCTCGATCGCCTGTAGCGCAGCGAATCGCTGCTGCGGGTGGTTGCGGTAGTCGAGTCCGAGCGCCGCTTCGTTGCCGTTGAGCGGGTGGATCATCCTCACCACCAGGTCGGGGGCTGCGGCGACATTGCGCAGCAGCTGTTGGTGCTTGGTGAGGTCGGTGACGATCTCGGTGAAAGCGGTCTGGTCGAGATCGGGCTGGGAGGCGATCAGGGCGCTCAGTGCGCGGGTGAGTAGCAGGTCGCTCTGCAGCATGCCCTCGAGTCGGCCGCGCAGCGCCGAGACGCGATCGACGACGGAGTGACGGAGGAGCTCCTGCCGGTGGGCCGTGGCGAAGTGATCGAGCAGCCCCGTGGTCGCCAGAATCGGCGCCATCACCAACACGACCGCCAGCGGATGTTGCCCGCGGTGGGGTGCGCCGTGGGGGGCAGGGGGGGGCGGCGACTCCATGAGTCAGGTGTTGTTGATGTGTGCTGGGCCACCAATTGATTTGGCTCGGTGGTGCTGATGAGCCCTGGTTGGTGGTGAGACTCGAAGATCGTTGCTGAGCTTGGTACGCATGGCTTCCTCGGGACAGGAGTGCTATCGACTAGCATAATCCACACCTTGCACAGGGCGCCGGTGGACTGGCGCGCTGACGGGGTGATACCGTCGACACTATTTTCATCCATTGCAATCGCTCAACGGGGCTGCCAGCCTCTCATGCATATCGTCGATGGTGTCCTCTCCATGCCGGTCCTGCTCGGCTCCGGTGTCCTGGCGCTCGCCGGGGTCGGTCTCGGGCTGCGCGCGCTTGACGAGTCGAGCATCCCGCGCGCCGGGCTGCTCACCGCTGCCTTCTTCTCCGTCTCCCTGATTCATATCCCGTTGGGACCGACCAGTGCGCACCTGTTGCTGACCGGGCTGATGGGCGTGCTGCTCGGCTGGGCGGTGTTCCCCGCGATCTGTGTCGGCCTGCTGCTGCAGGCGCTGTTCTTCGGCTATGGCGGGGTGACGGTGCTCGGCGCCAATACCCTCAATCTGGCGCTGCCGGCGTTGCTCTTCGGTCTGGCCGGCCGCGCCGTGTTGGCGCGGCTGCGCCCCGCTGCCCTGTCCTGGTGGGTGATGCCGCTCGGTGCCTTGGTCGGGGCCGGCGCCTTCGCCGGCTCGGCGTTGCTGGTGGCCGGGTCGCTGGCGGCCAGCGGCGAGGGGTTCTGGGCGGCGGCCCGTCTGGCGCTGATCGCGCAGCTGCCGGTGGCGCTGATCGAGGCGGTGGTGACGGCCGCGGCACTGCGACTGCTGTGGACGGTTCGGCCCGAGCTGCTGGCGCGATCGGCGCGCGCCTGCTGAGGCGATGCCGGGGAGCCGTGCCGGTGCCGCGTCGCGCGGGCCCGATCCTCGGGTGCGGCTGCTCTGCTGTCTGGGCTGGGCGCTGGTGGTGGTGGGGCTGGAGGGCTGGGCGGCGCTGTCTGCTGCCTTGCTCGCCGGCGTGCTGCTGACACGGTGGGCGGGCATCGCGCCGCGCCGTCTGGTGCGCCTGGTGCTGGTCTTCGAGGGCTTGATGCTGCTCACCCTCGGGCTGTTGCCCTTCACCGTTCCGGGGCAGCCGCTGTGGCAGGGCGGTGGGTTGGTGCTCAGCGAGCAGGGACTGACCCTCGCCGGGGTGATCGCCGCGCGCGCCAGCGCGGTGGCGCTGGTGACGTTGGCGCTGCTCGCCGGGGTCGGCGCGGACGGGCTCGGCGCGGCGCTGCGCGCCCTGCGGGTGCCCGGTGCGCTGATCGAGTTGCTGCTGCTCAGCGCGCGCTATCTCGATGTGCTCGCGCGCGAGCAGACGCGGTTGCGCGCGGCGATGCGCGCCCGTGCCTTTCGTCCACGCAGCGATCTTCATACTTTGACCAGCTATGGTTTCCTCGTCGGGATGCTGTTGGTGCGCGCGCTCGAGCGCGCCGAGCGGGTGGGAGCGGCGATGCGCTGTCGAGGTTATGCCGGGCGCATGCCGCTACCCGAACTGGCGCCGCTGCGTGGCGCTGATCTCGGGTTCGCGGTCGGGTTTGCGCTGCTGCTGGCGGTGTTGATGGTGCTGGAGCATGGTTGAAGGGGATGGCGTGAGCGCGCGCGCCGGCTCGCCGCCGGCACGCGCCGAGCTGGTGGGAACGGGCGCGCGCGCGGTGTTGCGTCTCTCCGGCGAGTGGCGGCTGGCCGGCGCCCCGCCAGCGGCTGAGGTGGTGGTGGCGCGTCTTGCGCGCGCGCAGGTGAGTGAGCTGGCCTTCGACACCACAGGTCTCGGGGGCTGGGACTCGAGCCTGCCGAGTCTGCTGCTGGCGGTGCGCGCGCACTGCCGGGCGCACGACATCGAACTGGCGCCTGCAGGACTACCCGAGGGGGTCGGCGCGCTGCTGACGCTGGCCGAGGCGGTGCCCCTGCAGTCCGCGCCTCCCATCGATGCGCGCCCGCGCGTGCGCCCGCTGGCCCGGCTCGGCAGGCGGGTGATCGACGCGTCGCGTGCGAGCGGGGCGCTCTTCGCCTTCGTCGGCGAGGTGGTGCTGGCGCTGGGGCGATTGGCGCGGGGGCGGGCGCGCTTCAGACGCGCCGAGTTCTGGCTGATCGTCCAGCAGGTCGGCGCCGAGGCGCTGCCGATCGTCAGCCTGGTGAGCTTCCTGGTGGGGCTGATCCTCGGGTATATCGGCGATCAGCAGCTGGCGCGCTTCGGCGCGCGCATCTATGTCGCCGACCTGGTGGGGCTGGCGGTGGTGATGCAGATCGGCGCCCTGGTCACCGCCATCGTGCTCGCCGGACGTACCGGCGCGGCCTTCGCCGCCCAGCTCGGCAGCATGCAGGCCAACGAGGAGATCGACGCGCTGCGCACCCTGGGGATCGACCCGGTCGAGTTCCTGGTGCTGCCCAGGCTGCTCGCGCTGATCGCGATGACCCCGCTGCTCGCGCTCTATGCCGATCTCATGGGCATCCTCGGCGGCGCCTTCGCCGCCGCCGTGGTCGGTGGCATCAACCCCACCGAGTACGCGGTGCAGACCGTCCAGGCGGTGGGCTGGAACCACTTCGTCCAGGGTCTGATCAGCGCCGGGGTCTATGGCGCGGTGGTCGCCGTCTCCGGCTGTCTGCGGGGGATGCAGAGCGGTCGTGATGCCGCTGCGGTGGGCGCCACCACCACCTCGGCGGTGGTCACCGCGATCCTCCACATCGTCATCGCCGCGGCGGTGCTGACGGTGCTGTTCGACGCGGTGGGACTGTGAGCGCGCGGGCGCAGATCCGTCTCGAGCGGCTGAGCGTCGGCTATGGCGGGCGCGCGGTGCAGCGTGATCTCGATCTGGAGATCCGGCGCGGCGACATCTTCGTGATCATGGGCGGGAGCGGTTGCGGCAAGAGTACGCTGATGCGCGCCATGACCGGGCTGTTGGCGCCGCTGGCCGGGCGTATCCTGTTCGACGGCGAGTCGTTCTGGGAGGTCTCGCCGGCGGCGCGCGCGCGTCGCATCCGCCGTCACGGGGTGATGTATCAGGGCGGGGCGCTGTGGAGTTCGATGACGCTGGAGGAGAATGTGGCCTTGCCGTTGCAGCAGTACACCGACCTCGGACCGCGCCAGGTCCGTGAGCTGGTCGACTACAAGCTCGCGCTGGTCGGGCTGGGCGGGTGCGGGGCGCTCTATCCGGCCGAGATCAGCGGCGGCATGCGCAAGCGCGCCGGGGTGGCGCGGGCGATGGCGCTCGACCCCGAGGTGCTGTTCTTCGACGAGCCCTCGGCGGGGCTCGATCCACTGAGCGCACGCCTGCTCGACGAGCTGATCGTCGAACTCAAGCACAGTCTCGGCACCACCATGGTGGTGGTCACCCATGACCTGGCGAGCATCTTCGCCATCGCCGACGAGGCGGTCTTCCTCGATGTCGAGCGCGGCACCATGCTCACCACCGGTGACCCGCGCTGGTTGCGCGATCATGCCGCCGATGCGCGGGTGCGCGCCTTCCTGCGCCGGGGGGTGGCATGAGTCGTCGCGCCAGCCCCACCCTGATCGGCGCCTTCGTGCTCGGCGCGCTGGCGCTGTTGGTGTTGGCGCTGATCCTCTTCGGCGGCGGCGCGCTGTTCCGTGAGCGGGTCGGCCTGCTGACCTATTTCCCCGGCTCGGTGCAGGGGCTGTCGGTCGGCGCCGAGGTGCAGTTCCAGGGGGTGACGGTGGGGCAGGTGACCGCCATCGAGCTGGACTTCTCACCCAGCGACGGTGCGGTGCGCATCCCGGTGCGCTACGAGGTCTGGCCCGAGCGGGTGCGTATCAGTCAGGGTACCGAGCCGCGTGATGCGCGCGTGGTGCTGCGCGAGCTGGTGGCGCGGCGCGGGCTGCATGCCCGGCTCGAGTCGCTGAGCTTCGTCACCGGTCAGTACGTGGTCGCGTTGAACCTCGATCCGGCGCTGGTCGACGAGGTTCCCGCGGTGGCTGCCGCCGCGGGCGGGGACGATGTGGTGGTGCCGGCGCTGCCGGCAATCCGCGATCAACTCGGCGAGATGCTGGGGAACCTGCGTCTGGACGAGCTGGTCGATGAGGCGAGCGCTGCCTTGCGCGGTCTCGGCACCTTGCTCGGCTCGGACGAGGCCGGCGCACTGATGGGCAATCTCGACGCCACCCTGACCGGAATCCGCGCCCTGGCCGAGACCCTGGAGCGGCGGCTGCCGCCGCTCGTCGGACGGCTCGACCAGACCCTGGTCGCCTATGAGCGCCTGGCGCGGCGTATCGATGGCGAGGTGGTGCCGGTGGCCACCCGTATCGGTGAGACCAGCGCGGCCCTGACCCGGCTGGCCGAGACGCTCGAGGCCGAGGTCGGACCGCTCTCCGGTGCCGCGCGCAGCACCCTGGGGCAGGCCAGCCAGACGTTGCGTCATCTCGATGGACTGGTCGAGGATGGGCGTGGCACCCGCGTGCGACTCGACCGCGCGCTCGCCGAGCTGACGCGCTCGGCGCGTGCGCTGCGCGAGCTGGCCGACTATCTGGAGCGCCACCCCGAGGCGTTGCTGCGCGGCAAGTGAGTGCTCAGTCCGGTGACGCGGGCGTGGTGACGGCCTGCGCCTGGATGTCCTGGGTCTGGGGTGACTGGGGCGCGAGTGTGGTCTGGACCCCGCCGAAGAGGACGGCGGCGAGTGCCAAGGCTCCGAGAATACCCATGTTACGGCTCCTGGGTTGGTGGTGGATCGCATCGAAGAATCTCACCGTCCCTGGCGTGGATCGGTCGAGTCAATAATATAAGAATGCACTAATATTTTGAACCCATCTCGATGGAGGCTTGCCATGACCGACTCCGGGGGGACCAGGGATGGACGCCGGCGCGCCCGCCCGATCCTGATCTGGACGGTCGTCGCGGTGCTGGTCGCGTTGCCGGCCGCCTGGCTGGGGGGGCGTGGACTGCTGAGTGGTCTCGGTACCGATGCACGCTGGGCCGATCCCGATCCGCATTGCGACCTCGCCAGCCGCGACTGCACGCTGGCCCTTCCCGGCGGTGGCGGGGTCCGTCTGGCGGTGGCACCGCGCGACCCCATCCCACTGGTCACGCCCTTGCGGCTGCGGGTGGAGGTCGAGGGGCGTGAGGTCGGCGCGGTAGCGGTCGACTTCGTCGGCGTCGACATGGAGATGGGCTATAACCGCGCGCAACTCGACCCCATCGGCGCGTCGCGTTTCGCTGGCGAGGCCATGCTCCCGGTCTGTGCGCGCACCCTGATGCGCTGGGAGGCGCGGGTGTTGCTCGAGACCGCGGATGGCCTGCTGGTCGCTCCCTTCCGCTTCGAGACCCAGCGTTAGCCTTTAGCCGCCAGCCGCCAGCCGCCAGCCGCCAGCCGCCAGCCGCCAGCCGCCAGCCGCCAGCCGCCAGGATTCAACCGCAAAGCCGCGAAGCACGCAAAGTGAGTGACGTGTGATGTCGGCGTGAGGCCACAGGCGGCGCGGGTCCGCACCCACTGGCGGCTGATCGCTGACGGCTGGCGGCTTATTCCCCTTTGCCCCCTTCGCGCCTTTGCGGTTCCGCTCCTCTGATAGCTGATAGCTGATAGCTGATAGCTGGTAGCTGGTAGCTGCAAAAGGAACGCCGCCCGACCCCGAGGGATGCGAGCGGCGCAGGGAGAACTCGGGGGCCTGGTGGTGGCCAGGGTGGTGGCCAGGCCCGGTGCGGTCGCCACGTCCCTGTGGCGGTCGACCGCGGGTGGTCAGGTCGGGTTCAGCCGACCCATTCGTAGAGTTCGATCGCGGTCGGGTCGCAGCTGCAGCAGCCGCTGCAGGGGGTGCCGCCGGGCAGCTTGCGCACCCGGCCCTTGCGTTCGAGCAGCTCGAGCATGCCGCGCAGCGCCTCGGGGTCGGTATCGAACCGGTAGGAGAGGTCGCGCAGCGCGGCGCGCCCCTGGGTGCGCAGATGACTGGTGAGATCGGACATGATCATGGGTGTCCCTCCGTCGGTTCAGGCCGGGTCGCGCGCCGGCGTGGCGAGTGCCGGGTCACGTCGCGACCACCAGCGCATCCCCAGCACGGTGGCGAGGAAGAGCGCGGTCATGATGCCGATCCAGATCGACGAGCTGACCGGGTCGCGGGCGAAGATGGCTGCCTGGTAGAAGATGGTCGCGCTCACATACCCCAGGCCGGTGGTCCAGAGGGCGGCGAACAGCGCCCAGCCGCCACTGGTCTCGCGGGCGATGGCGCCGATGGCGGCCACGCAGGGGAAATAGAGCAGGATGAACAGCAGATAGGCGAAGGCCCCGGCGGCGCCGTCGAAACGCTCGTGCATGGCGCCGAAGGTGGCGCTGGTGACCTCCTGCTCGGCAGCGGCCAGTTCGGGGTCGCTGACCTCGCCGATGCCGACGCCGAGCGGGTCGGACCAGGTGCCAAGCGCATCGCCCAGTGCCGCCGGGATGGTGGCGAGCGCCTCGGTGAGACCGGCGCCGAGGTCGTAGGGCGCGGCCTCCTCGTCGCTCGCCTCGGGGTCGGCGCCGAGCGCCGAGTAGGTGGCGTCCAGGGTGCCGACCACCGCTTCCTTGGCGAGCACGCCGGTGAAGATGCCGACGGTGGCCGGCCAGTTCTCGGCGTCGAGACCCATCGGCGAGAAGGCCGGAGCGATGGTGCGACCGATCTCGGCGAGCATCGAGCTGTCGCTGTCCTCGTTGCCGACGCTGCCGTCGGTGCCGAGGCTGTTGAGCACGTTGAGCACCAGCACCATCGGCACGATCACCTTGCCGGCGCGGAACATGAAACCGCTGGTGCGCTCCCAGGTGCGGCGCAGCACGCCGCCGAGGGTCGGCAGGTGATAGGGCGGCAGCTCCATCACGAAGGGCATCGCCTGGCCCTCGAGCAGGGTGCGCTTGAGCAGGAAGCCGGTGAGCACGGCGGCGAGGATGCCGATCAGATAGAGTCCGAAGACGACGTTCTGACCGCCGACCGGGAAGAAGGCGGCGGCGAACAGGGCATAGACCGGCAGCCGCGCGCCGCAGGACATGAAGGGTGCCATCAGTACGGTGAGGATGCGGTCGCGCGGCTGCTCCAGGGTGCGCGCGGCCATGATCGCCGGCACGTTGCAGCCGAAGCCGACGAGCAGCGGCACGAAGGACTTGCCGGGCAGTCCGATCGAGCGCATGAAGCGGTCCATGACGAAGGCCGCGCGGGCCATGTAGCCCGAGTCCTCCAGCACCGACATGAACAGATAGAGGAAGGCGATCACCGGGATGAAGGTGGCCACCACCTGGATACCGCCGCCGATGCCGTCGGCCAGCCCGAGGACCGCCCACTCCGGGGTGCCGAGACCGGCGAGCAGGTGCGCCACGCCGTCGACGAAGAGGGTGCCGGCGGCGATGTCGAAGAAGTCGATGAAGGCCCCGCCGATGTTGATGGTGAACATGAACATCAGGTACATCACCGCGAGGAAGATCGGGATGCCCAGGGCGCGGTTGAGGATCACCCGGTCGATGCGGTCGGAGAGGCTGCGCGGCATCTCGCCGCTCTGTGTCAGCGAGGCCTGGGTGACGGCGTGGGCGAAGCCGTAGCGGGCGTCGGCGATGAGGATGTCGATCTGCTCGGCGTCCTCGCCGAGCAGTGCGGCGACCTCGTGCGCGGGCACGGTGTCGCCGATCAGCTCGCGGGCGAGGTCATCGCCTTCGAGCAGACGGGTGGTCAACCAGCGCGCCGGATCGCCGTGCCTGCTGGCGATCGGCTCGATGCGCTCGTGCAATTGCTCGATCACGCGCTCGAGCGCCGGGGCGTAGTCGATCCGCGCCTGCGGGATCGGCGGGTGCTCGACGGCCTGTTGCAGCGCCGCGCGCAGGGCGTTGAGCCCGTCGCCGGTGGTCGCCACGATCGGCACCACCGGACAGCCGAGGCGCTCGGCCAGTGCGGCGGCGTCGACCCGCAGCCCGCGTTCGGCGGCGACGTCCATCATGTTGAGCGCGACCACCATCGGTCGCTCCATCTCCAGCAGTTGGGTGGTGAGATAGAGGTTACGCTCGAGGCTGGCGACGTCGACGATGTTGAGGATCAGGTCGGCCTCGCGGGCGTGGACGAAGTCGCGGGCGATGCGCTCGTCGAGCGAGACCGCGCCCTCGCTGACATCCAGCGAGTAGGTGCCGGGCAGGTCGATGAGGGTGTAGTCGGCCCCCTCGAAACGGAAGTGACCGGTCTTGCGTTCGACCGTCACCCCGGGCCAGTTGCCGACGCGCTGACGCGAGCCGGTCAGCGCGTTGAACAGGGTGGTCTTGCCGCAGTTGGGATTGCCGATGACCCCGATGCTGTGCGTCGTTGATGTCGTCATGCCCGCTCGACCTCCAGGATGGCTGCCTCCTCGCGGCGCAGGGTCACGCGGGTGCCGCGCACCCGCACCTCCACGGGATCGCCCATCGGGGCCACCCGGACCACCTCCAGGGCGGCCCCCGGGGTCAGTCCCATCGACAGCAGCTTGCGGCGGTAGGCATCGGCGCCCGGGCGATAGCCGCGGACGGCCCCGTGGTCTCCGACGACGAGGTCTTTCAGGGTCGTGTTCATGGTGACGTCTTGAGCGGTTGCAGTGGAGTGCGGACGGCGTGAGGGGTCGAGGCTCAGGCGGTGGCGGCGTCGGTGACCAGGATCTTGGCGGCCATGCCGCCGCCGAGTGCGATCCGGGTCTCGCCGCGGGCGACGATCAGACCGCCGCCCTGGCGCTGGACGACACGCAGTTCGGCACCCTGGTTGAGCCCGAGCTCGGTGAGTCGGCGCACCAACTGGCGACCGCCCAGTAGGTTGCAGACCCGCACCAGGGTGTCGTTGTCGGCCATGGTGAGCGGATAGGAGGGGTGCGGGGACTGCTGCTGAAGGGGGAGCGAAGTCGGTGCCATGTGCATGCGGGTGCCGCCTCGTGCGTCAATAAGAATGATTCGCAGCATATTCCTCCAGCTGCTTTATTGCAAATCGTTCTCAATGACGGGGTTCGGACGGTCTCCGCGCCGATCAGCCGAGCAGCCGGGCGAGATAGAAGCCGGCGGCGCCGACCAGGGTGCACAGCACCACGCCCCACAGGGTGTCGACCAGCACCAGGCGTAGCGGCCAATCGGGCAGCGTGGCCATGTTGGTCAGCTCGTAGGTGATGTAGGTGAAGAAGCCGAAGCCGGCGGCCAGCAACAGGGTCCTGTCGAGCGAGCCCGCCTCCACGCCGGGGAGGATCGCCATCACCAGGATGCCGGCGACATAGATGAGATAGAAGGCGATGGCCGCCGGCCAGCGGGTGGTGTCGGCGAGCAGATGAGCGAGCTGGGCGCGGTAGAAGCCGCGCGCGATCACCCCCAGCCACAGCAGGTCGATGGCCATGAAGACCGTGAAGGTGAGCAGATAGAGCTTGACGACGAACCACGGACCCATGACGCGCTCCCGGGGTGATGATGGGCCTTCGTCGATGCCGGGAGGCAGCCCCCGGCCTCGGCCTCGATCAGTGTTCCGGCAGTGTCTGCAGGAAGTCGGTGAGGGTCGCGACGAAGGCCTGTGGCGACTCCTCGTGTGGCAGGTGGCCGCTGTCGGCGATGACTTCAAGCCGGGCGCCGGGGATGGCCGCGGCGATGCGCTCGCTCTCGGCGACCTTGACCGTCTGGTCGTGGGCGCCGGTGACCACGAGCGTGGGCGGCGTGACCCCGGCGAGTCGGGGTTCGAGCCCGAGCTTGCGGGTGGCGAGGAACAGCTCCCAGAAGGCGCGCGGCCAGGGGCCCTGCATCATGTCGGCGCGGAAGGCGGCGAGCACCTCGGGGTCGAGCCGCTCGGGGCGGTACCAGAAGGCGCGGATCGCCTTGTCGTAGAGCCGTGCGATCAGCCGGCCCATCAGCCAGGAGAAGAAGGGCGTGAGGGCGCGCATCAGCGGCTTGACGAAGCCGGGGATCTCGCTGGTGGCGTAACCGCTGAGGATCATCGCGTCGACCAGCGCCAGCGCCTCGACCCGCTCGGGGTGTTCGAGCGCGGTCATCAGCGCCAGGGTGCCGCCGGTGGAGTTGCCCACCAGCACCGCGCGCTCGAAGCCGAGCGCCGGGATCAGCGCAGCGATCAGCGCGCTCTGGTCGTGGGCACTGTAGCCGGGTTGGCCGTCGGCGCCGGGCAGCGGTTTGGAGCTGGCGCCGAAGGCGGGGCGGTCGAAGGCGACCACGGTGTAGCCGGCCTCGGCCAGCGGCGCCATCACCGCGCGCCAGGAGCGCAGGCTGAGGAAGCTGCCGTGCAGCAGCAACAGCAGCCGGGGGCCGTCGCCGAGACGGCGGTAGTGGAGACGGAAGCCGTTGCAGTCGATGAACCGGGCGGTGTCGGCGGCCGGGTCGGTGGGGGCGATTGGATCCATGACGATGATGCTCTCGCTCTCGGGGTTGCGGGCGGCGCCGTGGCCGCTCGGGGGGTCAGGGGGCGGGCGCCGGGGTGCGGCCGAGATAGGCGCGCGCGGTGTCCGCGTCGAGCTGGATCTGGTGCTTGAGCGCCTCGAAGGAGGCGAAGCGCTGCTCGTCGCGCAGCTTGAGACAGAACTCGACCTCGACCTGACGCCCGTAGATGTCGGCGGCGAAGTCGAACAGATGGACCTCGAGCTGATGGGCGCGCCCGTCGACCGTGGGGCGGGTGCCGATGTTGGCGACCCCGGGGCGGGGCACGGGGCCGAGTCCGTGCATCCGCACCGCGTAGACGCCGTGCAGCGGGCTGACCCGGCGGTGCAGGTCGATGTTGGCGGTGGGGAAGCCGATGGTGCGTCCGCGCTTGTCGCCGTGACCGACCCGTCCGGCGATGCGATAGGGCCGCCCGAGCAGGTGCTCGGCCTGCTCGAGATCCCCTCGGGCGAGCGCCTCGCGCACCCGGGTGCTGCTGATGCGCTCCTCGGCGTGGGTCACGGTATGGAGGTTCTCCAGGCTGAAGCCGTGTGCCGCGCCCATGCGCCGGAGCAGCGCGAAGTCGCCCGCGCGACCGTGACCGAAGCGGAAGTCGTCGCCGACGAGCAGGTGATTGACCCCCAGCCCCTCGATCAGCAGCTCGTGCACGAAGCGCTCGGCCGGCATCGCCGCGAGCCTGGGGCCGAAGCCGAGCACCATCACCCGCTCGATGCCGCAGTGGGCGATCGCCGCGAGCTTCTCGCGCAGCCGGGTGAGCCGCGCCGGCGCGGTCTCCGGCGCGAAGCACTCGAGCGGCTGCGGCTCGAAGGTGATCACGGTCGCCGGCAGCCCGAGCGCGCGCCCCTGTTCGAGCAGACGCTGGAAGATGCTGCGGTGTCCGAGGTGGACGCCGTCGAAGTTGCCGATGGTGGCGACACAGCCCCGGTCGCCGGGACGCAGGTTGTGAAGACCGCGGATAAGCCTCATGGCAGCAGTGCAGGGAACAATGGGCAAAGGTGCTGAGTATACGCGTCGTGGGGCGACGATGGGGCGTGAGAGGCTCAGCCGCCAGCGAGGGATCGAACCACAAAGGCGCCAAGGACGCCAAGGGGGTGAGACGTAGGCTGGGATGAGTGACCAAGCGAAGACCGCACGCATCGGCATCCGGCCTGTCGGTTATAGCCGCCAGCGATCAGCCCCCAGCCCGCAGCCGCCGGAGGGGAAGGGTGATCGCCATGATCATCGATTGATCCTTCCTCTCCCTTCGCGTGCTTTGCGGCTTTGCGGTTCAATCCGCTGGCCGCTGGTGTCAGCGCCGTCGCTCGGGGGCGGCGAGGTGGCGCGGCCGCACGCCGGCGAGGAGGACGAGGGCGGCGTAGAGGGTGGCGCCGGCGAGGATGGCGCCGCCGAGGTGCCAGGCCCGGTCCCAGGGGGCGAGCGCGCCCCAGTCGAGTGTGCCGAGCGCCCAGTGCAACATCCCGGCCATCGCCAGGCTGGCGCCGAGCACCGCGGCGCCGAGCGCGGGCCAGCCCGGGCGCGGGCGGTAACTGCCGTCGCGTCTCAGTGCGCGCAGCAGCAGCAGGGCGTTGAGCAGGGCCGCTAGGGTGGTGGCCAGCGCCAGTCCGGCGTGTCCGAGCGGCCCCATCAGCGCGAGGTCGAGCACCAGGTTGATCCCGAGGGCGATCAACGCGATCCGTACCGGGGTGCGGGTGTCGTGACGGGCATAGCAGCCGGGGGCGAGCACCTTGATCGCGATGAAGGCGAGCAGGCCGAGTGCATAGGCGCTCAGCGCCCTGGCGGCGTGGGTGACATCGGTGTCGCCGAAGGCGCCGGACTGGAACAGGGTGGCGATCAGCCCCTCGGCGAGCACCGCGAGCCCCACCGCCGCCGGCAGTCCGAGCAGCAGCGTCCAGCGCAGTCCCCAGTCGAGGGTAGCGGAGAAGCGTCGTGCGCTTGCCGCGCCGCTGCCACGGGTGAGTCGGGGCAGGATGACCACCCCGAGCGCGGCGGCGAGCAGCCCGAGCGGGAACTCCATCAGCCGTTCGGCGTAATAGAGCCAGGAGATGCTGCCCGGGGTGAGGAAGGAGGCGAGCAGGGTGTCGAGCAGCAGGCTGAGCTGGACCACCGAGACGCCGAGCAGCGCCGGTCCCAGGCGGCGCAGGATGCGCCGCACCACCGGCGAGTCGAGGGCGAGACGCGGGCGTGGCAGCAGGCCGAGCCGGGCGAGCGCCGGGAGCTGCAGCGCGAGCTGTGCGGCACCGCCGAGCAAGACCCCCCAGGCCAGCGCGAGCACCGGACGCTCGAGTCGGGGGGCGAGCAACAGCGCCGCGCCGATCAGCGCCAGGTTGAGCAGCACCGGGGTGAAGGCGGGTACGGCGAAGCGCTCGTGACAGTTGAGCACCGCACCGGCCAGCGCGGTGAGGCTGATCAGCAGCACATAGGGCAGGGTCAGGCGCAGCAGCTCGGCGGCGAGGGCGAGCTGGTCGGTGTCCGCGCCGAAGCCGGGGGCGAAGAGCAGGATCAACAGCGGCGCGACGAGGGTACCGAGCGCGGTGAAGAGCACCAGCAGCAGCCCCAGGGTGCCGGCGAGTTCGTCGACGAGTCGTGTCAGGCCGGCGCGCCCGCCGTGGCGACGGCGTTCCTCCAGTGCCGGTACCAGGGCTGCGGCGAAGGCGCCCTCGGCGAACAGCCGGCGGAGGAAGTTGGGGATCTTGAAGGCGACGAAGAAGGCATCGGTGGTGGCGTCGGCGCCGAAGGCACGGGCGATCACCAGATCGCGGACGAAGCCGAGGATGCGCGAGAGCAGGGTGTTGCCGCCGACCACGAGTGCTGAACCGGAGAGCGATGACACCTGGCGGGACTCCTCGTGAAATCGCACATTATAATGGCGCAAGAAGCATTTAGCGCATCAAGGTCCTTGACAATGGACAGAGATGGCGGAAGAATGCTCGGTCTTTATCCGCTCTTAAGATCAATTCGCCGGATTTCCAGGAGACCCCCGTTGGCCAACTCAGCACAAGCCCGCAAGCGCGCCCGTCAGGCCGAAACCCGCCGCCAGAGCAACATGGCGCAGCGCAGCACGTTGCGCACCTTCGTCAAGAAGGTGATCAAGGCCATCAAGGCGGGCGACAAGGAAGCAGCCGTCCAGGCCTTCCAAGACGCCGCTCCCCGTATCGATCGTGCCGCCCGCAAGGGTCTGATCCACGCCAACAAGGCCGCTCGTCACAAGAGCCGCCTGAACGCACACATCAAGGCGATGGGCTGATCCGTCGAAGCAACCGCTTCCGGCACCGAAAAAACCGGCCACTGGCCGGTTTTTTTGTGTCCGCGTCCCGGCGCTCCGGCGCCCGCTCCGGGCGCGCAGTCCGGACCTCGGGCGTACCCCATCAGGCCCGCTCGCCGGTCGGGCGCCGATAGGCAAGCGCCAGCAGCAAGGCCCCGGCGAGGATCATCGGCAGGGTGAGCAGCTGGCCCATGGTCAACCAGCCGAAGGCGAGATAGCCGAGATGGGCGTCTGGCAGGCGCACGAACTCGACACTGAAGCGCGCCGCCCCGTAGCCGACCAGGAACAGCCCGGAGACGGCCATGGTCGGGCGCGGCCGGCTGGAGAACAGCCACAGCACGACGAACAGCACCAGCCCCTCGAGCAGCGCCTCGTAGAGTTGCGAGGCGTGCACCGCCGGGCTCAACAGCGTGGTGGCCGGCTGGTCGAGACACTGGCGGGGAAACTGCTCGCAGGGCAGCTGAACCCCCCAGGGCAGATTGGTGCGGTGTCCCCAGAGTTCGCCGTTGATGAAGTTGCCGATCCGCCCGGCGAGCAGACCCAGCGGCACCAGCGGGGCGAGGAAGTCGGTGGCCTGGAAGAAGGTCAGGCCCTGGCGGCGCGAGAACAGCGCGGTGGCGATCAGCACCCCGAGCAGCCCGCCGTGGAAGGACATGCCGCCCTCCCAGACCCGGAGCAGGGCCAGCGGGTCGGCGGCTACCTGGTCGAGCCCGTAGAACAGCATGTAGCCGAGCCGCCCGCCGAGGATCACTCCGATCACCCCGTAGAAGATCAGGTCGTCGACCATGACCCCGCTCCAGCCGCTGCCGGGACGGGCGGCACGCCAGCGTCCCAGCCCCCAGGCGGCGGCGAAGCCGAGCAGGTACATCAGGCCGTACCAGTGGATCTGGAGCGGGCCGAGGGCGAGGGCGACGGGATCGATGTCGGGGTAGGTCAGCATGAGGGCGATGGTCTCACTCGGGGATGGCGGTTGGATGAATGCTCAGCGGCGCTGCTGACGGCGCGACTTGTCGGGGTTGCGCAGCAGCACGTAGAGCGCGCCGGTACCGCCGTCGCGTCGCGTCGCCGAGCAGAAGGCGAGGACCTGATCGTAGAGCCGCAGCCAGTAGTTGAGCTTCTGCTTGAGCACCGGCTGGTTGCCCGATGAACGGTAGCCCTTGCCGTGGATGATGCGCGCGCAACGGATCCGGCGATGTCCGCACTCGGCGAGGAAGTCGCCGAGCAGCGCCTTGGCGTAGGTGGCGTTGAGGCCGTGCAGGTCGACCTCGAGCCCGACCTCGATGGCGCCGCGCTGCAGCTCGCCGAGCACCCTGCGCTGGATTCCGGGGCGCGAGAACAGCAGGTACTCCGGGGTCTCGAGATTGACCTCGGAGAGTCCCGCGATGGGTTCCGGATCATCGAGCTCGGGTTCGCGCGGGCGCGGTACGGGCGGCGGTCGGCGCCGCTCGCTCGGTGGTGGCGTCTCGACCTCCAGCCGGGTGACCTCGCCGACCGTTTGCAGGAACAGCTCCACATCGGCTTGCTCGATCTGTCTCTTCATGCGGGGGTCCGGGCTGTGGGTTGTCCTGGGCATTGAATGAGGATGGCCGTGGCCAGGCGCGGGGCAGTATATCAGGGGCACGCGCCGGGGCACGGGTGTCGGCGCCGCGCCTTTTGCGTATGATCTGCGCTCATCCTGCCGCTCTGTCACCCGGTCCCTGTCCGCGTCTCCGGGGGCGTCGGCGCCGACGCTGGCGTGCCCCGTCAGCCTGTCCGCATCCATCTCAGTAATCGACAGACAACCAACGCATGAAGATCCTGGTCAGCAACGACGATGGTTATCAGTCACCCGGACTGGTGGCATTGGCCGAGGGGCTGCGCGCGCTCGGCACCGTGCACGTGGTGGCGCCCGAACGCGATCGCAGCGGCGCCAGCAATTCGCTGACGCTCGACGTCCCGCTGCGCGTCAGGCGCCGGCCCAACGGCTACATGAGTGTCGACGGCACGCCGACCGACTGCGTGCATCTGGCGCTCACCGGGCTGCCCGAGATCGAGCCCGATATCGTGGTTGCCGGGATCAATCACGGCCCCAACCTGGGTGACGACGTGATCTACTCCGGCACCGTCGCCGCCGCGACCGAGGGACGCTTCCTCGGGCTGCCGGCGATCGCGGTGTCGAGCGCGGTGCATGCGCCGCGTCATCTCGACAGCGCCGCGCGGGTCGCCGTCGAGCTGGTGTCGCGACTGCGCGAGCGGCCGCTCGAACCGAACCTGATCCTCAACGTCAATGTGCCGGATCTGCCCTATGAGTCGCTCGCCGGCTTTCGCGCGACGCGTCTGGGGCAGCGTCACAAGGCCGAGCCGGTGGTCGCCGCGCAGGATCCGCGCGGACGGACCATCTACTGGGTGGGGCCGGCCGGCCCGGAGCAGGACGCGGGCGTCGGCACCGATTTCCATGCCGTGCGCAATGGCTTCGTCTCGATCACGCCGCTGCAGGTCGACCTGACCCGACACAGTGCGCTCGAGACCCTTGATCGATGGCTGGACGGCGAACGCCGTTGAGCGTCTGTCGCCCCACCCCTTGTCTATCGCGCGTCGACACCCATTGAAGGATGACTGGAGGCGACACTGTGGTGACTTGTCCCCGAGGAATGGCCCCCGACCGTACCCCGAGCAGGCGCTCCGGGGTCGGGTGGCTGGTGCTGCTGGCGCTGGTCTCGGCGCTCGGGCTCGGTGGTTGCGGCTCGACCGGGCCGGCGCCGGTCTATGACTGGGACTGGCAGGGTCCGGTTCCCGACGGCTTCTATCTGGTGCGCCCCGGCGACACCCTCGGCGAGATCGCCGCGCGACGCGGCCAGCGGCTGCGCGCCCTGGCCGAGTGGAACCGACTCGAGGCGCCTTACACCATCTATGCCGGGACCCTGCTGCGGATCGACCCCCCGACCGGTGCACGGGCCCGTTCCGGTCCTCCGGCACGCGCCGTGACGCAGCACGCCGGCGCCGACAAGGCGACGACACCGCCCCGTCGGCCGTCGTCGTCCAGGCCGGTGGTCGCGCGCGTCGACACCAGCCCGGCGGGCGCGCCGGGGAGTCGTCGGGCCGCTTCCGGGGTGGACTGGGAGTGGCCGATCGACGGTCCCGTGGTGCAGGACTTCCGCAACGCCGACCGCACCCGCCAGGGGATCCGCATCGGTGGTCGCGTGGGTCTGCAGGTGCGTGCCGCGGCACCCGGCAAGGTGGTCTACAGCGGTAGTGGACTCAAGGGATACGGCAACCTTATCATCGTCAAGCACAGCGAGAAGTATCTGAGCGCGTACGGATTCAACCGCAAGCTGTTCGTCAAGGAAGGGGCGCAGGTCAAGCGCGGCCAGCCCCTGGCCGAGATCGGACAGTCCCCGGATGGCGCCTATCTGTTGCATTTCGAGATTCGCCGCCACGGCACGGCTGTCGATCCGGTACTCTACTTGCCCGTGCGTAAACAACCCCGTTGATTCAACGGAGGGAGAGGTGGATGCCAACCGCCAAAGGTCGACAGGCCCACGACAACCCCAACGCGACCGAGGACGATGTCCCGGTCTCGGGCTATGAGCGTGACGACGAGGATGGTCAGGAAGAGGGTCGCGACTCTGACACTGTCGATCAGAGCGACGCTGAAAACGATGGTGACAGCGACGGGGCGGGCGAACGGGCGCGCAGTGCGACGACCGCCCGCCTGCCATCGAGTGACGCCGACTTCGACGCCACCCGGCTCTATCTGAACGAGATCGGCGGCTCGAAGCTGCTCACCGCCGAGGAAGAGGTGCACTACGCGCGCCTGGCGCAGGCCGGAGACAATGCCGCGCGTCAGCGGATGATCGTGAGCAACCTGCGGCTGGTGGTGAAGATCGCCCGGCGCTATCTCAATCGCGGTCTGCCGCTGCTCGACCTCATCGAGGAAGGCAACCTCGGGTTGATCCGCGCGGTCGAGAAGTTCGACCCCGAGCGTGGCTTTCGCTTCTCGACCTACGCGACCTGGTGGATCCGTCAGACCATCGAGCGGGCGATCATGAATCAAACCCGCACCGTGCGCCTGCCGATTCATGTGGTCAAGGAGATCAACGTCTATCTCAAGGCCGCACGCCAGCTCGCCCAGCAGCTCGATCACGAGCCGACCACCGAGGACATCGCCGAGCTGCTCGATCGTCCGATCACCGAGGTCAAGCGCATGCTCGGGCTCAACGAGCGCATCGCCTCGGTCGATACCCCCTTCAGCAAGGATGCCGACAAACCGCTCGTCGACATGCTCCAGGACGAGGGCGCCGACGACCCCACCGAACGCATCCAGGACACCGATATCCAGACCAATCTGGAGCACTGGCTGGGCAAGCTCAACGACAAGCAGCGCGAGGTCGTCGAGCGCCGTTTCGGGCTGCACGGCTATGAGCACTCGACCCTGGAGAGCGTCGCCCAGGAGCTCGGTGTGACCCGTGAGCGGGTGCGTCAGATCCAGATGGACGCGTTGCGCCGGCTGCGTGACATCCTCGAGAAGGAAGGGTTCTCGGTCGACGCGTTTTTCAAATAGTGTTCCTCGTGCATTGAGCACTTTTCGTGACGGTTGCGACATGCCCTGCGTCTTGTCGCATGCCTTTGTGTTTGCTGCACCGATGTGGAATATTGGGCCTTGGCGCTGCGTGGCCACTGCGTGAACGGACGATCTTCGTTGTCGCCGCGTCGTTGATTCGTGTTGCTCCCGCTCCAGTTTCTCCCGGTGTCGTCGTCATGGAACAGTGTCCGCAGTGTGGAAGCTACAACACCCGCAAGTCGCGCTTGCAGTCCGGTGGGCGGAGGGCACGCCCCTGGTTTCGATCCTGGTTTCGCTGCTGTGACTGTGGTGCGCGCTTCCTGAGTACCGACTACCTGCTCATCCAGCAGTGGGCGATGGCTGGCATCGCCCTGGCGGTGATCGGGGGCGCGGGGGTGTGGGCGGCGCTGCGCCAGCCCGATGGCGGCGCGGTCGAACGTGAGCGCCCCGCGTCGGAGGACCCGGTGCTGGCCGTCCTGGCGCCCGAGCCCTATGGTTTTTCGCTTCCCTACGCCAATCCCGAACTGCTGGCAGCGGCCGAGTCCGGCGATGCCGAGGCGCAGTACCAGCTGGGGTTGGCGATCGTGCAGCGGCACTGGGAGCGTGGCGAGCAGCGTCGTCTCGGCGAGGCCGCCGAGTGGGTCGCCAAGGCCGCCGAACAGGGGCACGTGCGCGCCCAGTTGGTGATGGGCGGACTCTACGAGAAGGGACGCGGGGTGATCCAGGACTACGAGTTGGCGCTCGCCTGGTATCGGCGCGCCGCCGCCCAGGGTAATCCCCAGGCGATGGCGCGACTGGGGCGGATGCTGCGTACCGGTCGTGGTGTCGAGAAGAACCTGGTCGAGGCCTATGTCTGGCTGAATCTCGCCTCGGCGCGCGGCGATCCCCATGCCGAGATCGATCGTGACCGGCTGCGCCGCATGCTCTCGACCGAGGAGGTCAATCGCGCCCAGGATCGTTCGCGCCATATCGATCGCGACCTGCCACACCCCACCGGCCCCGTCCAGCCACTGCCGCTCGGCTTCTAGTCCTCGGCGCCATCGCTTGCGCCCTTGCCGACGAGCGGTGCTCCCCGATCCGTCGCGCCGCCCTTGTGCGCATGCCGGGATGGACGCAACTTCTCCGTGTGTGATCCCGCTCCCGCCCGGTTCGCGGCGGCAGTCTTGCAACCGCGCTCGCCGCTGCCAGCGCTTGGAGGACGGCGGTGGGAATTACCTGAGCGTTTTGGTTGACTTTGGGGCGCGGATCCAGTGTTATTTGCTCGGCGGTGTCGGGGCCGACGGCAGCGGATGGATCGGCTTCGAGTCGACCGTCGGGGCGTGATCGGTGGCATCGCCGGGACGCCCGAGCAGGGTGGTGCGCGTTCGCACCTCGGGAGTCGTCACGGATGCGGCGCTTCCCGGCTCATCCATCGTCGTGTCCAGAGGAGCCGTTATGGATGCCAATCTGGAGCAGAAATACGACCTCGACGTCGTACGCTGGTTCACGGTCATGGCCGTGGTCTATCTGGTCGTCGGTGCCGCCGTCGGGGTCTACATCGCCTCCGAGCTTGCCTGGCCGGCGCTGAACTTCGACTCCCCCTATCTCTCCTTCGGGCGGCTGCGCCCGCTCCACACCAACGCCGTTATCTTCGCCTTCGGCGGCTGTACCCTGATGGCCACCGCCTTCTACACCGTGCAACGCACCTGCGGGGTGCGGTTGTGGAGTCCGCGGCTGGCGCGCTTCACCTTCTGGGGCTGGAACCTGGTGATCCTGCTGGCGGTGATCACCCTGCCGCTGGGGCTGACCCAGTCGAAGGAGTACGCCGAGCTGGAGTGGCCGATCGACATCCTCATCGCGGTGGTGTGGCTGGCCTTCACCATCAACTTCATCATGACCATCGCCCGGCGCAGGACCTCGCACATCTATGTGTCGAACTGGTTCTTCCTCGGCATGATGGTGATGATCGTCTATCTCCACGTGGTCAACAGCCTCGCCATCCCGGTCGGGCTGTTCAAGTCCTACTCGATCTTCTCCGGGGTGCAGGACGCGATGATCCAGTGGTGGTGGGGGCACAACGCCGTCGGCTTCTATCTCACCGCCGGCTTCCTCGGCATCATGTATTACTTCGTGCCCAAGCAGGCCGGTCGTCCGGTCTACTCCTATCGCCTCTCGGTGATCCACTTCTGGTCGCTGATGTTCGGCTACGTCTGGCTCGGCGCCCATCATCTGCAGTACACCGCGCTGCCCGACTGGACCGGCTCGCTCGGTGCGGCGGTCTCGATCGCCATGATCATCCCCTCCTGGGGCGGGGCGGTGAACGGCATGATGACCCTCTCCGGGGCCTGGGACCGGTTGCGCACCGACTATGTGCTGCGCTTCCTGATCATCGCCCTGGCCTTCTACGCGATGTCGACCTTCGAGGGACCGGTGATGTCGCTGAAGACCGTCAACGCGCTCTCGCACTACACCGACTGGACCATCGGTCACGTCCACTCCGGGGCGCTCGGCTGGGTCGCCGGTATCTCCATCGGCGCCATCTACCACCTGATGACCCGGCTCTATCACACCGAGATGTACTCGATACGGCTGATCAACCTGCACTTCTGGACCGCCACCATCGGCACCGTGATCTATATCGTCGCGATGTGGGTCTCGGGGATCATGCAGGGGCTGATGTGGCGCGCCTATGACGAGTACGGGACCCTCGCCTACACCTTCGTCGAGTCGGTCGACGCCATGCATCCCTATTACGCGATGCGCGCCACCGGCGGCATGATCTTCCTGTTCGGCGCCGTGATCATGCTGTTCAACGTGCTGATGACCGTGCGCAAGTCGCTCGCCGAGGGCAATCTCGATCGTGCCCGCGCGCTGCCGGCGCCGGCCTGAACCGGAGTTGTCCCATGAGCAGGCAGAAGACCAAGCCGAAGAGCTTCCAGGAGTGGATGGAAGTCAATATCTGGGGGCTGCTGATCGTGCTCGCCCTGGTGCTGTCGGTCGGCGGGCTGGTGGAGATCGTGCCGCTGTTCTACATGAAGAACACCATGGAGCACGCGCGTTTCCCCGAGATCGTCTGGGCCAAGGCCGGCGAGGCCCCGATCGTCACCGTCGACGCCGACGGGCGCGAGCAGTGGAACTGGACCGCGGGCGAGGGGGTGCGACCCTACACCCCGCTGGAGCTGGTCGGGCGTGATATCTACCAGCGCGAGGGCTGCTACACCTGTCACTCGCAGATGGTGCGCCCCTTCCGCGACGAGAAGGAGCGCTACGGTCACTACTCGCTCGCCTCCGAGTCGATGTTCGACCACCCCTTCCAGTGGGGCTCCAAGCGCACCGGGCCGGACCTGGCGCGGGTCGGCGGCAAGTACTCCGACGCCTGGCACCGCCAGCACCTGCGCGACCCGCGTGCGGTGGTGCCCGAGTCGGTGATGCCCGGCTATCCCTGGCTCGATACCCGCTACCCCAGCGGCTGGCGGATCCAGTGGCACATGCGCGGGCTGCGCTCGCTCGGCGTGCCCTACACCGAGGCCGACATCGAGGCCGCCCCGGCGCTGCTCGAGGGCAAGACCGAGATGGACGCCCTGGTGGCCTATCTGCAGGTGCTCGGCACCATGGTCGCACTCGACGAGGCCAAGACCTACCGTGAATAGCCTCAGCGATTACTTCCACACCGACTGGCAGGCGATGACGGTCAACGACT
Source organism: Marichromatium sp. AB31 (assembly GCF_003718685.1). Lineage (NCBI taxonomy): Bacteria > Pseudomonadati > Pseudomonadota > Gammaproteobacteria > Chromatiales > Chromatiaceae > Marichromatium > Marichromatium sp. AB31. The sequence continues at coordinate 71,623 of NZ_RHFI01000006.1, forward strand.
GGGTCGGCACCATCCTCACCGTGGTGGTCTTCGTGCTGATGGTGGTGGCCTACTTCCTGGTCTTCCGCCCGAAGAACCGCGACCGTCTCGAGTCCATGAAGCACATCCCCTTCGATGACGACGACGACGAAGGCACGGGAGCGCGCGATGGCCGACCATAACCCCTTCCCCGGCGAGAACAACACCGGTCATATCTGGGACAGCGACCTGCGCGAGCTGCAGAACCCGCCGCCGCGCTGGTGGATGATCGGCTTCTGGACCTCGATCCTGTGGGTGATCGGCTACACCATCCTCTACCCGAGCTGGCCGGTGGGCGAGGAGCCCACCCCCGGCATCCTCGGCTGGACCCAGATCGAGGAGTACGAGCGGGGGGTGGCGCAGATCGAGGCGCGGCGCGCCGAGTTCGAGTCACGCATCGGCGCGCTCGGGGTCGAGGAGATCCTCGCCGACCCCGGGCTCACCCAGTACACCCTGGCCTCGGCCAAGGTGCTGTTCGGCGACAACTGCGCCGCCTGTCACGGCAGCGGCGGTCAGGGCAACCCCGGCTATCCGGTGCTCGCTGACGACGACTGGCTCTATGGCGGCAGCACCGCCAAGCTCACCGAGACCATCACCCAGGGGCGCAAGGGCAACATGCTGGCGCACCAGGACATCCTCAGCGCCGAGGAGGTCGACACCCTGGCGCGCTGGACGGTCGAGATGAGCCAGGGCGAGCCGGGCAGCGAGGCCGGTTGGCAGCTGTTCTCGACCAAGGGCTGCAGCGGCTGTCATGGTCCGACGGCCAACGGCGTGCTCGCCGAGCTGCCCGGCGGCGAGGTGATCACCGTCGGCGCGGCCGATCTCACCGACCGCATCTGGCGCTTCGAGCCCGGCGGTTACGAGAGCGCGCGCCATACCATCCTCTACGGCGTCAACCAGTCCGGGGTGGAGCAGACCCGCGAGGCGGTGATGCCCGCCTTCGGGCCGACCGCGCGGGTCGAGGACGTCGAGATCCGCCGTCTCGATCCCCAGGAGATCAAGAAGCTGGTGGTCTACGTGCGCCTGCTCGGCGGTGGTCTCTGAGACGCCGGTGCTTGGTCATGGGGTGCCGCGCCCCAATGCTCTGACGGGTACGCTGCCCCTGACCGCCGAGTCGTGGGGCATCAATCGGGGCGGTCGTGCCCCGTCGCAGCGGGGTCTCGCCCCGAGGGATGTCGATGAGTAGCCGAGATCGCGCCACCGAGGTCGAGGGTCTGTACGCCGAGGCCGCGCAGTGGCATGTCAACGCCGGCGGCGAGACCATCCACGCCAAGCGGCTGGCGGGTCGCTGGCGCACCTTCAAGTGGCTCACCGCCTCGGTCTGGCTGGTGTTCTTCCTCGGACCCTATGTGCGCTGGGACGGTCGTCAGGCGGTGCTCTTCGACATCCCCAACCGTCAGTACCACCTGTTCGGCGCCACCGTGCTGCCGCAGGACTTCTGGATGCTGTCGCTGCTGCTGCTGTTCTTCGCCATCCTGCTGGCGGTGGTGACGGCGGTGGTGGGGCGCGCCTGGTGCGGGTATTTCTGCTTCCAGACGGTGTGGACCGATGTCTTCACCTGGATCGAGGAACGCCTCGAGGGACCGCCGGCAGCGCGCCGTCGGCTCGACCAGGCGCCGTTCGCCGTCAGGCTGCGGGCGCGCCTGCCCAAGCACCTGCTGTGGCTGGTGATCGGCTGGTTCACCGGCTTCAGCTTCGTCGCCTGGTTCGTCGATGCGCCAACGCTGTGGTGGACCTTCTTCACCGGCGAGGCCGGGGTTGCGGCCTATGTCACCGTGGCCCTGTTCACCGCCGGTACCTATGTGCTCGCCGGCTTTCTGCGCGAACAGGTCTGCTTCTGGCTCTGTCCCTATGCGCGCATCCAGGGGGTGATGCTCGATCCCACCACCCTGGTGCCGGCCTATGACACCGGGCGTGGCGAGCCGCGCGGACGGTTGCGGCGGGGCGGCGAGGCCGCCGCCGGGCAGGGCGACTGCATCGACTGCAACCAGTGCGTCGCGGTCTGTCCCACCGGGGTCGACATCCGCCAGGGGCAGCAGGAGGGCTGCATCACCTGCGCGCTGTGCATCGACGCCTGCGATCAGGTGATGGACAAGGTCGGTAAGGCGCGCGGACTGATCCGCTACGCCTCGCTCGACGAACTCGAGGGACGACAGACCCGGCCCCTGGCACTGCGCCCGCGGGTCTGGCTCTATGGCGGCATCCTCACCCTGGCGCTCGCCGGGATCGTCTACGGTCTGGCCTCGCTCGCCGCGCTCGATCTCAAGGTGCTGCACGAGCGCGCGCCGCTGTTCGTGCGTCTGAGCGACGGTTCGATCCAGAACCGCTATACCCTCAAACTGCTCAACAAGACCCCGGACCCGCTCGCCGTCGAGATCCGGGTGAGCGGACCGCCCGGGCTCGAGGTGAGCGGGCTGGAGCGGCCGATCCAGGCCGCCGCCGGGGTGGTGACCCCGGCGCTGGTGTTCGTGCGGGTGCCGGAGTCGGCGCTCGCCGCCGAGCAGCAGCCGGTGGTCTTCCATGCCGAGGCGCGCCGTCGCGACGGCCAGCGGCTCGACACCGCGCGCGAGAGCGTGTTCATCGCCCCCGCGCCCTGAGTTGCCGTGCCCGTCCCGACGGGTGCGGAGGAGGTCAAGATGCCGATACAGTCGGGCGCCGTCCATCCGGCGCAACCCCTCCCGGCCTGGCGCAGCCCCTGGGTGATCGCCTGGGTCGGGCTGATCGTGGTGGTGTTGCTGGTCAACCTGCTGATGGTCTATCTCGCCGTCGCCACCAACCCCGGTCTGGTCAACGCCGACTACTACGAGCGCGGTCAGGACTACGAGCGCACCCTGGTCTCGCGTCGCGCGCGCGATCCGGGTTGGGTGATGCAGGCCGACATCCCGCCGCTGCAGCCGGGGCGCGTCGAGGCGATCCGGCTGTTCCTGGTCGATCGCGCCGGCCAGCCGGTCGAGGCCGACGCCGTCACCCTCCACGCCTATCGCCCGGCCGACGCCGCGCGCGACTTCAGCGTACCGATGCGCCGCGAGGGCGCGGGGCGCTATGTCGCCGAGGTCGCCTTCCCGCTGCCCGGGGTCTGGGACACCCTGATCGCCGTGGGGCACGGCGAGGACGAGTACAGCCTCGACCAGCGTCTCGAGGTCGGCACGCGCTGACGCCTGGGCGATGGACGCGATCATCGAGGAGCATGCGCCGACGACCGGGGAGGCGCCCGCGCGCTGCCATCACTGCGGTCTGCCGATCGGGCCCGGCGGTGGCGAGCGGGCACGGATCGCCGGGGTCGAGCGCCGCTTCTGTTGCAGCGGTTGCAAGGGGGTGTGCGAGGCGATCCATGCCGCCGGGCTCGAGGGCTTCTATCGCCGTACCGGCGCCGACGAGCTGCTGGCGCCGCCGCCCGAGCCGCCGCGCGACCTCGAGCACTACGATCTCGATGCGGTGCAGCAGGCCTTCACCGACACCAGCGCGCGCTGCCGCGACATCCAGCTCCAGGTCGAGGGCATCCACTGCGCCGCCTGCGTGTGGCTGATCGAGAACGGTCTGCAGTCGCTGCCCGGGGTCGAGGAGGCGCGGGTCAACCTCACCGGACGGCGGCTGCGACTGCGCTGGGACAGCGAGCGGCTGCGCCTGTCGCGGGTGCTCGCGCGGCTCGCCGCGCTCGGCTATGCCGCCGTCCCCTTCGACCCGGAGGCCGCCGAGGGTGCGCTGGCGCGCGAGAACCGCGACCTGCTGTTCCGTCTCGCCTGGGCCGGGTTCGCGATGATGAACCTGCTGTGGATCTCGATCGCGCTCTACAGCGGCGCCGATCAGGGCGAGTTCCGCGGGCTCTTCCACTGGCTCGGGTTCGCCCTGGCCACCCCGACCCTGCTCTATTCGGGCGCACCCTTCTTCCGTGGCGCCTGGGCCGGGCTGCGCCACGCCCGACTGGGCATGGACCTGCCGATCGCCATCGGGGTCAGCGTCACCTACGGCTATTCGCTCGCCGTCACCCTGGGGTTGGGCGACCAAGGTCACGTCTACTGGGACACCGTGGTCAACTTCCTCTTCGTGATCCTGCTCGGGCGTTATCTCGAGGCGCTCTCGCGACGACGCGCGGTGGCCTCGACCCAACGCCTGTTCGACCTCCAGCCCCGGGTGGCGACGGTGCTCGACGTGCACGGCGAGCCGTGCCTGGTTGCGGTGCGCGCGATCACCCCGGGGATGACGGTGCTGGTGCGTCCCGGCGAGCGCATCGCCGTCGACGGCGAGGTCATCGCCGGCGAGAGCGGCGTCGATGAATCGATGCTCAGCGGCGAGTCGCGCCCGGTCGCCAAGGGGCCGGGCGCGACGGTCGCCGCCGGTACCCTCAACGGCGCCGGCGCGTTGCGGTTGCGCGTCGGCGGGGTGCTCGCCGAGACCGCGCTGGGGCGGATCATCGCCCTGGTCGAGTCGGCGCAGAGTTCGCGCGCACCGATCCAGCGTCTCGCCGACCGGGTGGTGCCCTGGTTCGTCGCCGCCACCCTGGGGCTGGCGCTCGTCACCTTCATGATCTGGGTACGTCACGACCTCGAGTCGGCGCTGATGGCGGCGACCGCGGTGCTGATCGTCACCTGTCCCTGCGCCTTCGGGCTGGCCACGCCGATGGCCGTGGCGGTGGCCTCGGGGCGGGGGGCGGCGCGCGGCATCCTGATCAAGCACGGCGCGGTGCTCGAACGGCTCTCGGCGATCCGTCATCTGGTCTTCGACAAGACCGGCACCCTCACCGAGGGCCGGGCGCGGGTGGTGGCGTTGCGTACCCCCGATGAGGACTGGCGCGCACCCGAGACCGGGCTGACCGAGGCGCAGCGCGCGGCCCTGGCCGCGCTCGGCGCGCTCGAGCAGCACTCCGAGCACCCGCTGGCGCGCGCCGTGGTCGCCTGTTGCGCGGCGCTCGGCGTGGCGCACGGCGGGCTGCCGGTCACGGGGTTCGTCGCGCTGCCCGGTCGCGGGGTACGGGGGCGGGTGGCAGGGCGGGAGGTGCTCGCCGGCAGCGCCGAGTGGCTGGCCGGGGCGGGTGTGGCGCTGCCCGAGGGCGAGCCCGGCGAGGTCTGTTGCGCGATCGACGGCGAACTGGTGCTGGCGCTGCGTATCGAGGACCGGCTGCGCGCCGATGCCGTGCAGGCGTTGGCGCGGTTACGCGCCGCGGGGCTGCGCCTGACCCTGCTCAGCGGCGATCGCGCGGCGCGCGCGCGCGCCGTGGCCGAGCGTCTCGGCGGCATGGCGACCATCGCCGAGGTGCTGCCCGAGGACAAGGCGCGGGTGGTCGAGCGGCTGCGCGCCGAGGGCGCGGCGGTGGCCATGGTCGGCGATGGCGTCAACGACGCCCCGGCGCTGGTGGCCGCCGATGTCGGCATCGCCATGGGCAGCGGCACCGATGTCTCGATCGAGTGCGCCGACATCGTGCTGATGGCGGGCGAACTCGAACGCGTGGCGGAGGCCGTGGTGCTGGCGCGGCGCACCCTGCGCGCGATCCGCCAGAACATCGCCATCTCGATGACCTACAACCTGATCATGGTGCCGCTGGCGATGGCCGGTATCATCACCCCGCTGATCGCCGCGGTGTCGATGCCGCTCAGCTCGCTGGCGGTGATCGCCAACTCTGCGCGTATCCGCCCCGGTCTCGACGACTCACCGGGACCGGCGCGCGCACCTCGCTGATTCGCGGAGACCGACCGATGGACGTCATCTATGCACTGATCCCGGGCATGCTGGTGCTCGGCCTGGCCGCGGTCGCGGTGCTGTTCTGGGCCGCGCGCAACGGCCAGTTCGACGACCTCGACGGCGACGGGCGGCGCATCCTCATGGACGAGGACGAGATCGACCCGCGCCGCCTCCCCGACGCCGACCCCGACGAGGAGTCGTCGGGGTCGGCGTCGGAGGATAGGCTTAGGTACTGAAGCCGGCGACCTGGGTGTTGAGGGTGCCGACCTGGGTGCGCAGCCCGGTGGCGCTCTCGGCGATCAGCGCGCTGCCCTGACTGCTCTCCTCGGAGACGTCGTGGATCGCGCGGATGCGGGTGTCGACCTGCTCGGAGAGCGCGTGCTGCTGCTCGACCGCCTCGACGATCTCGCGGTTGACCGCGCTGATCTCGGCCACCGACTCGACGATCTCACCGAGCGCCTGCATCGTCGCCGCGGCCTGCTCGGCGCTCTGGTTGGCCTCGGTCATGCCGCGTCTGAGCGTTTCGGCGGTGCGCTGGCTCTCGCTCTGCAACTGCTCGATACGCTCGCGGATGTCGTCGGTGGCCAGCCGGGTCTTGGTGGCGAGCTGACGGATCTCGCCCGAGACCACGGCGAAGCCACGCCCGTGCTCGCCGGCGCGCGCTGCCTCGATTGCGGCGTTGAGCGCGAGCAGATTGGTCTGATCGGCGATCTCGCGGATCAGGTCGACCACCTCGCCGATCGACTGGCTCTGCGCCGAGAGCGATCCGGCCTGCTCCGAGGCGCCGTCGAGCTGGCCGGCGAGCTGGCTGACCAGGGTGTTGAGCCGGCCGATCTGGCCGCTGCCGTGCTCCACCCGTTGCTCGGCGCTGTGTCCCGAGGCCAGCCCGCGCTGGGCGCTCGCCAGGGTGTGTCCGGCGTGGCCGAGCATCTGCTCGACGAAGCGTCGCGCCTCCTCGGCGTCCTGGCGCTGACGCCGCGCGCCGTCGCGGGTCTGGTGGGCGAGGGCGGCGAGCTGGTCGCTGTCGAGCTGGACCCGACCGGCGACCTCGGTCATCACCCGGATGCTCTCCTGGAAGCGATCGAGCATGCGGTTGAAGGCGAGCGCCGTCTCGCCGGCCTCGGTGGCGTTCTCCACCGGCGCGCGCAACCGCAGGTCGCCGCTCTCGACGATCTGTTGCATGGTGCGCATGGTGTCGAGCCAGACCGTGCGGGCACCGTGCTCGACCACGTTGAGCCCCTCGTCCTCCTCCTCCGGGCTGACCCGCAGATCGTGGAACAGCCGCAGTCCGAGGAACACCACCAGGCCGCTGCCGAAGGCCCAGGCGAACACCGCCGCCACCCCGATCAGCTGCACCCCGAGCTGACTGAGGTGGCCGCCGGTGGCGAGCTGGTCGGCGGGGGCGAAGAGGGCGAGCGCCAGCGTCCCCCAGACCCCGCCGAAGCCGTGCGCGGCGATCGCCCCGACCGGGTCGTCGAGCCGCGCGAGATGGAGCAGCGCCGATTCGATGCCATAGACCAGCAGACCGCCGATCGCACCGATCCACAGCGCGTTGCCCGGCTCGACGAAGGCGCAGCCGGCGGTGATCGAGACCAGCCCGGCGAGGGTGCCGTTGAGCACCCGCTCGACCGGGACCCGGCCCTGATTGAGGGTGAGCGCGAGCAGCAGGCTGGCGAGCCCGCCGGCGCACGCCGAGAGCACGGTGTTGAGGATGATCTTGGGCACCGAGGCATCGGCGGCGAGGGCGCTGCCGCCGTTGAAGCCGAACCAGCCGAACCAGAGGATGAAGATGCCGAGCGTGGCTAGCAGCAGGTTGTGACCGGGGATGGGCTGCGGCTCGCCCTGCGCGTCGAAGCGCCCGCGGCGGGGGCCGAGCACGATCACCCCGGCGAGCGCCACCCAGCCGCCGACCGAGTGCACCACGGTGGAGCCGGCGAAGTCCATGAAGCCCATTGCCTCGAGCCAGCCGGGGGTGGTGTCGGCGAAGGCGCTGCCCCAGGCCCAGTGTCCCGAGACCGGATAGATCAGCAGGCTGATCATCGCCGAGATGATCAGATAGGCGTTGAACTTCATCCGCTCGGCCACGGCGCCGGCGACGATGGTCGCGGCGGTGCCGACGAAGGTCGCCTGGAAGAGGAAGAAGGCATAGTCGCCGGGCGCGTCGAGCAACGAGCCGTTGAAGCCGTGCAGCCCGATCCAGCCGTTCTGGCTGGTGCCGAACATCAGCGCGAAGCCGATCAGCCAGAACAGGATCACCGCGACCAGGAAGTCGCTGATGTTCTTGATCGCGACGTTGTAGCTGTTCTTGGCGCGCACCAGGCCGGACTCGAGCGCGGTGAACCCGGCCTGCATCAGGAACACCAGTCCGGCGGCGATCAGTACCCAGATGAGATCGAGTCGTGCACCGACATCGAGCGCTTCTGGTGGTGCGGCGAACACATTGGGGCAGAAGGCAAGGGAAAGAATAATAAGGGCTTTGTGCATGTCCGGGTCCGATCCTTGATGAGTGACTGATCGATATTGGTGCATGTCGATCGGGCGTCACCTCGATGCCCCTTTTTAAAGCATGGGATATGCCAATCTGGTGTTTGTCCTGCCCTTATCAGGGCAAGATGCTGTCGTTGCCGGTGAGGTCAAGTCGGGGTTGATGGACGGCGGACGAGTGGTCTGGTGTGCGGCGAGGGGCCATGTGGTGTGGCGGGAGGAGCGGGTGCAGCCCTCAGGCGCCGAGCCGCAGCGCCGGGGCCAGGGCGCTGCCGAGCGCGAGCAGGCCGGTGAGGATGGCGCCGGCGGCGGTGCGCCATTGCAGTTGGTCGATCAGGGTGGCCTCGTCGCCGCTGGCGATCAGTGGGCGCAGTCGTGGGTCGGGGCCGCGTCCCACGCGTGGTCGCGGCGGGGTCGCGGCGAGCTGGCGCTCGGCGTGCTCGGCAAGCTGTGCGGCCTTGGTGCGTGCCCGCTCCCACTCATCGAGATCGATCTCGCCGTCGCCGTTGCGATCGAGCGCACGCATCCGCTCGGGATCGCGTTTCCAGCGGTTGAGCAGCGCGCGGGTGAGGCGATCGCGCGCCTCGGGGCCGCGTCGCGGGGTCTCGAGATGACCGAGGACATAGAGCAGGTCGTGGTGCTCGATGCGCTCCTCGCGCATCCGCCAGCGCCGCGCGCCGCCGAACAGTTGCTGCCAGGCGCTCGGCGCGGTGCCGGGGGGCGCGCCGCGGTGTGGGCCATACCAGACCCGCGCGCGATGACAGCGTATCTGGGCGCCGCGTGGGTCGACCAGACACTGCCCGCTGCCGTCGTCGATCAGGAAGGGGGTCTCGGAGCTGTCCGCCTCGACCTTGACCCAGCGCTGCTGCCGGCCGCTGTCGCGGCGCTCCTCGATACGGTAGCGATACCACAGACAGGGGGCGCCGGTGAGCGGTGCCAGCAGGGGCGCCTGGTGGGGCGCGGCCAGTCCCTGCAGCTCGACCTGTCCCTGGGCGGCGGAGCGGATCCGTGCCGTCGGGGTGTCGGTGACCCGGCGCAGGTCGTGGTAGCGGCCGAGGGTCCAGCGCAGCGCGAACAGCGCCGCGGCGGTGACGATCGTCCAGCCGATCCAGAACTGCTCGGCCGGGGGCTGCGCCAGGGCATCGGCGAGCGTCTCGAGCATGGTCGCCGGCTCAGCCGAACAGGGCGTCGAGATCGACGTCGGCGCGCGCCTCGCTGAACTCGAGGAGGCTCGCCGGGGTGAAGCCGAGCCGGCGCGCGATCAGCAGATCGGGGAACTGCGCGAGCCGGACGTTGAGCAGATTGACGCTCTCGTTGTAGAGCTCGCGACGGTCGGCGATGGTGTCCTCGAGCTGGGTGATGCGCGCCCCGAGGTCGCGGAAGGCGCGGTCGGCCTGCAGCTCGGGGTAGGACTCGGCGATCGCCAGCAGCTGACCGAGTCCGGCGCGCAGCGCGGTCTCGGCGGTGCCGAGCTGGCGCAGGTCGCCGCGCTCGCGGGCGGCGAACACCGCCCCGCGCGCCTCGACCACGCGCTGCAGGGTCTCCTGTTCATAGCGCATGTACTGACGACAGACGCTGACCAGCTTGGGCAGCTCATCGTGACGCTGCTTGAGCACGACATCGATGTTCGACCAGTTCTTGGCCACCTGATGCTTGAGCCGCACCAGGGCGTTGTAGACGGCGATCGCGTAGATGGCGAGCAGCGCCAGGGCGACCAGCAGGATGACAAGCGTCAGGCTCATGGCTGTGACCTCGTGTGGTGTCCGTCGGGCCGTGTGCATCCGCGTCCGGCACGCACGCCATGCTACACGCCCCTCCCGACCCTGTCCCGGATCCGGTCTATGCTTTGGGGGGATCGTCACGTCGGTGTCGGTTGATTCCGTGATAAGGGCACGAGCCCCTTGCTGAGACGGTCGTCGGTCGTCACGGCAGGGGCGGGACAGGGATGCTTAATGATGCTGCGGATGTTCATCACTGGGGTACTGTTGCTGCTGCCGGAACTGGTCGGCGCCGAGTCGCCCCTGCCGGTGACCACGGTCGAGCTGGGGGCGGTGCTGGTGCATCCGGTGCGCGAGGCGCCGGCCGAGGCGGTGGCACTCAACGACACCCGGCTCGGTGCCGAGATCAACGGGGTGATCGCCGCGATCGATGTGGCCGTCGGCGATCGGGTCGAGCGCGGTCAGGTCCTCGCCCGGGTCGACTGCACCCCGCACCGCATCGAGGTCGCCCGCGCCCGCGCCGCGCTCGATGCCGGGCGTGCCACCCTGGAGTTCAGCGAGCTGCAGCTCGACAACGCGCGCCGGCTCTCGGAGCGACGCAGCATCTCGCAGGAGGAACTCGACAAGCGCGAGGCCGACGCGCGCACCCGCAAGGCCGAGCTCGACCGGCTCCAGGCCGCGCTCGACGCCGCCGAGTACACCGCCTCCAAGTGCACCATCGCCGCGCCACTCAATGCGGTGGTGATCGAGCGCATCGCCAGCGTCGGCGACTATGCGGTGCCCGGTACCCAGATCCTGCGTCTGCTCGACGACGAGAACGTGGAGGTCAGCGCCAAGGTCCAGGAGCAGGATCTCGACGGTCTGGAGGCCGCTGCCGAGATGCGCTTCGCCGGTCGGTTGCGCGACCATCCGGTGCGGCTGCGCACCGTGCTGCCGCTCCTCGAGCGGCGGCTGCGCACCTACGAGGTCCGGCTGCGCTTCGCCGCCGAACCGGCGCCACCGGGTGCCACCGGGCGGTTGCGCTGGCGGGTCGGCGGCGGGCGCATCCCCGCCGATCTGTTGGTGCAGCGCGATGGCGGTCTCGGGGTGTTCGTGCTCGCCGACGGCCACGCACGCTTCCTGCCGCTGCCCGAGGCGCGTGCGGGCCACCCGGCGGCCACCAGTCTGGCACCGGCCACCCGGCTGATCGTCGACGGGCGCTTCCGGGTCGAGGACGGTCAGGCGGTGAGGGTGGATTGAGACGGCCATGTTCGCGCTGCTGATCCGCAACCACGTCCTCACCAACCTGACCTTTCTGCTGGTGGTGGTGCTCGGCGCCATCGCCTATCTGCAGCTGCCGCGCGAGCAGGACCCGAGCGTCAACTTCAATTGGGTGACGGTGCGGGTGATCTGGCCCGGGGCCTCGGCCGAGGACGTCGAGACCCGGGTGACCGAACCGCTGGAGGAGGGCATCGAGCGGGTCGACGACACCAAGTTCGTCAGCAGCAACAGCCGCCAGGGGATCGCCTCGATCCTGGTGCGCTTCGAGGACATCGGTCCCGCGGCCTTCGACAAGCGCATGGACGACCTCAGGCGCGAGATCCAGAGCCAGCTGCGCGAGCTGCCGGCCGATGCGCGCCAGCCCGAGATCGTCGAGGTCAGTAGCGCCAACGCCTTCCCCACCGCCACCCTGGCGCTGGTCGGGCGCGCCGCCGATGAGCAGCTGCGCCGCTCGGCGGTGCAGGTGCGCAAGGACCTGCAGCGGATGTCCGGGGTCGACCGGGTCGAAAGCATCGGTCAGACCGACCCCGAGCTGCAGGTCGACTTCTCCCCCGAGCACCTGGTCGGGCTCGGCGTCTCGCCGGTCGATCTCGCCGATACCGTCACCGCCTATTTTCGCGATCTCGCCGCCGGCAGTATCTCGCTGGGCGATCAGCAGTGGTTCGTGCGCGTGGTCGGTACCAGCGACGATCCGCGCTATCTCGAGGATCTGCCGATCGTCACCGCCTTGGGTGAGTTGCCGCTGCGCTCGGTGGCCGAGATCGTGCGCGGTCATGACGAGCCCGACGAACTGGTGCGCTACGGCGGGCATCCGGCGGTGTTGCTGTCGGTGTTCAAGGCCGACCAGATCAACAACATCGAGCTGCTCGCGCGCATCCGCGACTACATGGACGGGGCCAACGCCGGGTTCGCCACCCTGGGCCTGGAGTTGGTGCTGCTCGAGGATCAGACCCTGGCCACCCAGCACGCGGTGCGGGTGATGGAGCGCAACGCCCTGGTCGGGTTGGCGCTGGTGCTGGTGATGGTGTGGCTGTTTCTCGGCCTGCGGGTGGCGGTGCTCACCAGCATCGGCATCCCCTTCGTGCTCGGCGGGGTGTTCATCCTGCTCGCGTTGTTCGGCCAGACGCTCAACTCGACCACCCTGCTGGCGGTGGTGATCAGCCTGGGGATGCTGGTCGACGATGCGGTGGTGGTGGTCGAGGCGATCTACTACAAGCTGCGCGAGGGCTACGAGGGGGTGGCCGCGGCCGTTGCCGGGTTGCAGGAGGTGGCGGTGCCGGTGGGCTCGGCGGTGCTCACCACCATCGCCGCCTTCCTGCCGTTGATGCTGATTCCCGGGGTGCTCGGCGATTACATGAAGTTCGTCCCGGCGGTGGTCACCCTGGCGCTGTTGATCAGCCTGGTCGAGGCCTACTGGATGCTGCCGAGCCACATGCTCGAGGCGCGCGTCGACCCGGCTCATCCCGGCAAGGTGCAACGCGCCCGGTTGCGCGCCACCGACTGGTTGCGGCGGCGCTTCGCGCGGGCGCTGGTGCGTTTCCTCGGGCTGCGCTGGTGGATCGCGCCGCTCGGTGCGGTGCTGCTCGGCGGTGCGGTGGCGATGGTCGCCGGCGGGCTGGTGCGGGTCGACTATTTCGCCACCGATCTCTATCGGCTGTTCTACATCAACGTCGAGATGCCGCCCGGCACCAAGGTCGAGAAGACCCTCGCCACCCTCGAGACGATCGAGCAGCGGGTGCGCGCCGAGCTGCGTGAGGGCGAGGCGCGGGCGCTGATCAGCTATGCCGGGCAGCGCTTCACCGAGACCGAGCCGATGTTCGGCGAGGAGAAGGGGCAGGTGTTCGTCAGCCTCGAACCGGCCGCGCCCGGACGGCGCGGGGTCGAGGCGCTGATCTCGGCGGTGCGCGCGGCGGTCGAGGCGGTGCCGGGACCGCTCGAGGTCTCCTTCCTGCGGCGCAAGATCGGGCCGCCGACGCTCAAGGCGATCAACGTCAAGGTGCGTGGCGACGACGTCGCCGAGCTGCGCGCGGCCAGCGCCGAGATCAAGCGCTTCCTCGCCGCCACCCCGGGGGTGGTCGACATCAGCGACGACGACACCCGCGGGCGCATGGAGCTGGAGGTGCGTCTCGACCCCGATGCCATCGTTCGCGCCGGGTTGAGCCCGGCCGAGGTGGTGCGGATGGTGCGCCTCTATGCCGACGGCGAGGTGGTGGCGAGCATGCAGCACCAAGGCGAGCGTCTCGAGGTGCGGGTGCGCGGCGCGCCGCGCGCGCTGCTCGACACCCGCTCCTTCCTCGATCATCCGGTGGGGCTGCCCGACGGCAGCGAGATCGCCCTCGGCAAGCTGCTGCGGGTCGAGACCCAGCGCACCACCAGTAACATCCGTCACTACGATTTCCGGCGCGCGATCACCGTCGAGGCCGACATCGACAGCACCCGGACCGACACCGTCAGCGCCAACCTCGCCATCCGCGCCTTTTGGGCCGAGACCCGTGATCGCTACCCCGGCGTCGACATCGATCTCACCGGGCAGAACGACGACATCGAGGAGAGTCTCAATGCCATCCTGGTGCTGTTCGTCGTCGGTCTCGGGCTGATCTATCTCATCCTCGGCGCCCAGTTCGTCAGCTACCGCCAGCCGCTGCTGGTGCTCGCCACCGTGCCGATGGCCTTCATCGGCGTGGTGGTGGGACTGTTCGCCAGCGCCAATCCGCTGAGCCTCTACACCCTCTACGGGGTGGTGGCGCTGGCCGGGATCGCGGCCAACGACTGTATCGTGCTGATCAGCACCGCCAACCGCTATCTCGCCAACGGGCTGGGGGTGGCGCGCGCCGTCGTCGCCGCCGCGCGCCGCCGGGTGGTGCCGATCATCATCACCTCGCTGACCACCATCGCCGGGCTGGTGTCGCTGGCCACCGGGCTCGCCGGCGAGTCGTTGATGTGGGGGCCGGTGGCCACCGCGATCGTCTGGGGGCTCGGCTTCTCGACCCTGCTGACGCTGTTCTTCATCCCCGCGCTCTATCTCGTCTTCACCCGCCCGCCGCCCTCGCCGCTGCAGCGCCTGGCACTGCTGCCGCTGCTCGTCGAGGGCGAGCCCGGGCCCTGGGCGCGGTGGTCGGAGCGGCTCGGTGGCGGGGCCCGCCGCGCGCGCGTCGCGGCCGCGCGCATCCCCGACCTGGAGTGGCGCGAGCGCTATCGCGCCGCGGTCGCCGCGGTCGACGCCGGCGAGCTGGAGCCGGCGATCCGCGAGCTGCAGTGGCTTGCCGACCAGGCCCCGGAGTCGACCCTGTTCGCCTCCGCGCTGGTGCAGGCGCTGTTGCTCTATCTCCACCGTCTGGGTGGCGATGCCGGTTATGTCGAGCGCGCCCGGCGTTATCTCGCGCGTGCTCGCCGGCTCGACCCCCAGGCCCGTCACCTGCTCGAACTCGAACGCGTGCTGCGCGGTTTCGAGACCGAGAGCGCGGCCTGAGCGGTCATCATCCATGCTCGGATAGCCTATATTCTTTGGTGTATGACCCGATTGAAGCGGCTGCGTGCTGTTGACGCCGAAGGGGGTGCGCGACGGTGCAATCGAAGGGTCTCGAGCGGCGCATGTGCCCTCGGCGACCCGACCGGGCAAGCGGGCTGGGCGCGCTCCCCCTGCCACCGAGCGCGATGATGCATGATCTCCTGGTGAGGAGCCGTAGTATGCGCATTCGTCTCAAGCTCATCGCCCTGGCCGTCGTCGTCTTGCTGGCGTTGACGACGGTGCTGGGCGCCACCTGGTGGGCCTGGCAGCGGGCCGCCTCGCTCGACGAGTCGAAGGAGCAGTTGCTCGAACTCGCGCTCGAACTGACCGGTCTCGAACGCGAGGCCCGTCTCTTCATCGACCAACTCGATCCGGCCTCCATCGATCGCTTCCAGGCGCGAGCGCAATCGCTCGTGCGTTTGCGTGCCGCGCTGCGCGCGCGGCTCGATCGGCAGGGGCTCGGAGGGGAGGTCCTGGAGCCCTTTACCGGCGCGTTCGACCAGGCCACCGACGCCTTCGAACGCCTGGTGGCGACCTACCGCGAGGTCGGGCTGGATCCACGCTCGGGGCTCTACGGCAGCCTGCGCGAGGCGGTGCATCAGGCCGAGGCGGCGGTCGAGGCGCTGGGGCGTGACGATCTGCTGGTCGGCATCCTCCAGCTCAGGCGCAACGAGAAAGACTTCATGCTGCGCGACGTGCGCGACTATGTCGCCCGTTTCGAGGACAACCATGCCCGGCTGCTCGCCGACCTGGGGGGCGCGGAGACGACGACCCGTGCCGCCCTGGAGCGTTACCGGCGTGATTTCCTCGCCCTGGTCGAGGGGCGCGAGCGGATCGGACTCGCGCCCGACGCCGGGCTGCGCGGTACCTTCGAGACGCGACTCGCCGAGAGCCAGAGTCGGCTCACCAGGGTCGTCGATGAGGTCGACGCGCTGCTGGGGGTGGCGCGCCAGCGCACCGCGCTCGCCCTGATCGGGCTGGTGACGACGGTCTCCGTGCTGGTGGTGGCGCTGGTGTTGGGACTGGCCCGCCAGCTCGATCGAGGCCTCGGGCACAGCGCCCGGGTGATGCAGCGGATTGCCGAACAGCGCGATCTCACCCAGACCATCGCCCTCGCCGGGCGTGACGAGCTGGCGCAGATGGGGCGTTATTTCGACGCCATGATCCAGCTGCTGCGCGAGTTGCTCCAGCAGGGCGGGGAGGCGAGCGCCGCGCTGCGCGGGGCGACCGCGACGCTCAGCGAGAGTTCGGCGAGCACCATCGCCGGGCTGCGCACCCAGCGCGCCGAGACCGAGCAGGTGGCCAGCGCGGTCACCGAGATGGCCGCCACCATCGAGGAGATCGCGCGCAATACCGACGCCACCGCGGAGCAGGCACGCGAGGCCAGCGGCAATGCCCAGGCCGGTCAGCGGGCGGTCGGTGAGACGGTGGCGCGGATCGAGGCGCTCACCGAGCGGCTCGCCGAGTCGGCGCGGATCGGTGCGACCCTGGTCGAGCACGCCGAGCAGGTCGACTCGGTGCTGGCGGTGATCGGCGCCATCGCCGAGCAGACCAATCTGCTCGCGCTCAACGCCGCGATCGAGGCGGCGCGCGCCGGCGAGGCCGGGCGCGGTTTCGCGGTGGTCGCCGACGAGGTGCGCGCGCTCGCCGATCGCACCCAGGGCTCGACCCGCGAGATCGGCGAGACGCTCGAACGGGTGCGTGCCGAGGCGCGCGCGATGATGGGCGAGATGGATGCCAGTCTGGAGCAGGGGCGAGGGAGCGTCGCCAAGGCCCGCGAGGCCGGTGAGCTGCTCGAACGCATCGCCGTGGAGATGGAGCGGATGCTCGACATGACCACCCAGATCGCCACCGCCGTGGAGCAGCAGAGTCAGGTCGGTCGCGCGCTCGATGCCAATCTGGTGACCATCCGCGACCTCACCGAGGAGACCGCCGCGCGCGCCGAGGACGACGCCCGCACCGCCGGGCAGGTCGCCGCCCAGGCCGAGGTCCTGGCGCGCAACATCGCGCGCTTCGAGACGTGAGGCGGCAGCGGTCAGCAGGCGGCAGCGGCCAGCCGCCAGCCGCCAGCCGCCAGCCACTAGCCACCAGCCACCAGCCGCCAGCCACCAGCCACCAGCCACCAGCCGCCGGTCGCCGGTCGTCAGCCGCCAGCCGCCAGCCGCCAGCCGCCAGCCACCAGCCGCCAGCCACCAGCCGCCAGCCGCCAGCCACCAGCCACCAGCCGCCGGTCGCCAGCCACCGGTCGCCGGCCGGACTATGCTAGCCACTGGCGGCTGATCGCTGGACGCTGGTGGCCGAGCGCGTTTTCGCCCCTGGGGTTGCCGGGTGCGTCGGTGTAGCATAGCGCGCTTTTCTCCGACGACTTTGAATCGAGCATGATGGATGATTTCGTACCCGGCCAGCGCTGGCTGAGCGAGACCCAGGGTGAACTGGGTCTGGGCATCGTCTCCACCGTTGACGCGCGTTGCGTGCAGATCGCCTTTCCTGCGGTGGGCGAGACGCGGCTCTATGCGCGCCAGAGCGCGCCCCTGGTCCGGGTCGAACTCGCCCCCGGTGAGCGGATCCGCGACCGTGCCGGGCGCGAGTTGGTGGTGGTCGATACCCGCACCCAGGGTGGACTGATCAACTATGTCTGCGAGGACTGTGAGGGGGCGCGCTGCGAGCTGCCCGAACTCGAACTCGACGACCGCCAGCGCTTCAACCGGCCGCAGCAGCGGCTGCTCGCCGGGCGTATCGACAGCGACCGCTGGTTCAGTCTGCGCTATCAGACCTGGCTGCGCGGACAGCGCGAGGCCGACTCCGAGGTATTCGGTCTGCTCGGCGCACGGGTCGCGCCGGTGCCGCACCAGCTCCATATCGCCGCCGAGGTCGCCGAGCGCGAGGCCCCGCGGGTGTTGCTCGCCGACGAGGTGGGGTTGGGCAAGACCATCGAGGCGGGCCTGATCCTGCACCGCATGTTGCTCACCGGGCGTGCGCGTCGGGTGCTGGTGGTGACCCCGGAGCCACTGCTCAACCAGTGGCTGGTGGAGATGCGTCGACGCTTCAACCTGCGCTTCGCGCTGTTCGACCGCGCGCGCTTCGACGCCATCGAGGAGGACAACCCCTTCCATGCCGAACAGCAGGTGCTCTGCAGCCTCGATCTGATCGCCGGGGAACCCGATGCCGCGCGTGCGGTGCTCGACGGGCAGTGGGACCTGCTGGTGGTCGACGAGGCCCACCACCTGACCTGGGACGAGGAAGACGCGAGCCTCGAGTACGAGCTGATCGCCGCGCTCGCCGAGATCACCCCCGCGGTGCTGCTGCTCACCGCCACTCCCGAGCAGCTCGGGCGGGCCGGGCACTTCGCGCGGCTGCGGCTGCTCGACCCGGCGCGCTTCCACGACTATGCCAGCTTCCAGGCCGAGGAGGCCGAGTACGCGCCGGTCGCCGAGCTGGCGGCGCGGTTGCTCGACGAGGCCCCGCTCGAGCCGGACCAGGCGGCGCTGCTCGCCGGGCTGGTCGGTGACACCGAAGGGGTCGATCGCGCCGAGCTGATCGAGCGTCTGGTCGACCGTCACGGCACCGGGCGGGTGCTGTTTCGCAACACCCGCGCGGCGATCGAAGGCTTCCCCGCGCGCGAGCTGATCCCGCACCCCCTGCCCGAGCCCCCGGCCTTCGCCGCGATCCCGGGCACCGGCGCGCGGCTCAACCCGGAGCGTGGCTTCGGGCCCGACTGGGAGACACACGACCCCAGGGTGGACTGGCTGATCGAGACCCTGCGCGCGCTGCGCCCGGCCAAGGTGTTGCTGATCTGCGCCGATGCCGCGACCGTGCTGACCCTGCGCGAGGCCCTGCAGCGACGCGCCGGGATCCATGCCGCGGTGTTCCACGAGGGCATGTCGATCGTCGAGCGTGATCGCGCCGCGGCCTATTTCGCCGCTGCCGACGAGGACGGAACCCAGCTGCTGATGTGTTCGGAGATCGGCAGCGAGGGGCGCAACTTCCAGTTCGTCCATCATCTGGTGCTGTTCGATCTGCCGCTCGAGCCCGATCTGCTCGAGCAGCGTATCGGTCGGCTCGATCGTATCGGTCAGACCGAGACCATCCGCATCCACGTCCCCTATCTCGCCGGCGGTCCGGGCGAGACCCTGTATCGCTGGTATGCCGAGGGGCTGGGTGCCTTCGAGCAGCCGCGACCGGCGGCCACCACGGTGTTCGAGTCGCTCTCCGATCAACTGCTCCAGGTCCTGCGCGACCCCGAGGACCTGCCGGCACTGATCGACGCGGCGCGCGCGCGCAGCACGGCGCTGGAGCAGGATCTGGCCGGTGGTCGCGATCGCCTGCTCGAGCTGCACTCGCACCGTCCCGAGCGCTCCGCCGCGCTGGTCGAGGCGATCGAGTCCGAGGACGGCGGTCGCGAGGTGGCCGACTACATCGGCCGTTTCTGGGATGCCTTCGGGGTCGAGTACGAGCCCGGCAGCGGTGGCTCGGTGATCGTGCGCCCGGGGCAGAAGATGCTCCAGGAGCACTTCCCCAGGCTCGACGCCGAGGGGCTGACCGCCACCTTCGATCGCACCGACGCGCTCGCCCACGAGGATCGCGAGTTTCTCACCTGGGAGCACCCGATGGTGCGCGAGGCGATGGAGCTGCTGTGCGACTCCGATCTCGGCACCTCGGCGGTGACGCTGATGCGCGACGCGCGCTTCGAGCGCACCACCATGCTGCTCGAGGTGCTCTATGTCGCCGAGTGCGTGGCGCCGCGCGAGTTCGATGTCGGGCGCTTCCTGCCGCCGACCCCGTTGCGCCTGCTGATCGACCCCGAGGGCAATGATCTGGCCGATACGCTCGCCCACGACACCCTCGTCGGCGAGTGCCTCACCCGCAACATCAAGCTCGCGCGCTCGGTGATCAAGTCGCAGACCCCGAGACTGGCGGCGATGCTGCTGCGCGCCGAGACGCTGGCCCAGCAGGCGTGCGAGCGTCTCGAGGTGGCGGCGCGGGCGCGGATGCGCGAGGGTCTCGATGGCGAACTGGCGCGGCTTGCCGCGCTCGCCGAGGTCAACCCCAATGTGCGTGCCGATGAGCTCGAGGGGCTGGCGGCGCGGCGCGCGCAGCTCGAGCGCTATCTCGGCAAGACCCACCTGCGACTCGACGCGGTGCGGGTGGTGGTGATCGCCTAGAAGCCGATACCGATGCCGCCGCCGACCCCGTGGAAGCCGCCACTGCCGATGCCGATACTGATCCAGGGACGGGTCACCGGCCGGCTGGCGGGGCGCTGCGCGTCGGCTGTCGGCCAGAGTTGTAGCGATGCCTGATCGAGCCGTGGCGGGTCGTCCGTGACCAGGGTGACCCGTCCGGTGGCGGTGAGCGTCTGTCCCGGACGATATTCGGCCGGATCGAGGAACCCCGGTCGACGGATCAGGAAGTGCCCGCGCGCGGGGAGGCTGGTGCGTGGACGACCGCAATCGTCGAGCGGGTGGGCCTCGACCATCAGCTCGGTGGTGGTGGCGAGGTTGCGGGTGCTGAGCAACACGCCGCCCCAGCTCACCACCGTGCCCTGATCGCTGGCGCGTGCCGTCTGTGGGGCGAGCGCGGTGTCGCCGACGGGGTGATGACAGTGCTCGGGCGTCCCGGCGCAACCCTGTAGCAGCAAGCTCCCGAGCAAGAGCCCCGCAGATCTCCCGAGGCGCATCACCACGGACCGTACCAAGGGCCTCGCCAGGGGCCGTACCAAGGGTAGGGCGCATAGACCCCGGCGGGATAGCGCGGCACCGGGATCGGCTCCGGCCACAGGTGCGACTGCTCGACCGCGACCACCGGGTAGCGATAGGGATAGTCGCCGACCGGGCGGGTACGGGGCGGCAGCAGGATGCCGACGACGGTCAGGGTGCGCTCCTCGGGATAGCCTGCAGGGTCGACGAAGCCCGGGAACTCGGCGAGGAAGCGTCCCTGGCCGGGGGTGTCCGGGTTGGGTTCGCCGCTGCTGTCGAGTGCTCGGGCGAGCAGCTCGATGGTCGTGTGCTCCGCGTGGTTGTGCACCGCGAGGATGGTGCCGCCCCAGCGGACCCGCTCGCCGAGATGGGCCGTCGGGGCCTGCTGTGCCGCGGCCGGGGTGGTGGCCACCCCGGTGGCGTGGCGGATGGCCTCGGGCACACCGCTGGCGCAGCCGGCGAGCCATAGCGGCAGGCCGAGCGCGAGGATGGCGCCGAGCCGGCGGGCCGGTTCAGCCCGCCTTGGCTTCGCGGTAGGTGTCGAGTTCATCGGCGGAGAGCCTGCGTGCCTCGTCCTCGAGCATCACCGGGATGTCGTCGCGGATCGGGTAGGCGAGCTGGGCCGAGACCGAGATCAGCTCGTTGCGCGCCTTGTCGAAGATGAGTGGACCCTTGGTCACCGGGCATACCAGGATATCGAGCAGTTTCTTGTCGAGCATTCTGTTCTCCTCAGCAATGGATGGGGGCTGGCCGCGCCGCTGCCCCAGGTTGGGCTGAGTTTACCCGCCCGACGGTTGCGCTGGCGAGCGCGCCGGGCGGACGGGGACGAGCGTCGCGAGGGCGTGATCGGGTTGCAGGGGGCGACTGGCGGTCGCCAGCCGCCAGCTACCAGCTACCAGCTACCAGCCACCAGTCGCCAGTGGGTAGTCGCCAGTGGGTAGGCGCTCTCGACAACAGCACGGCGTGCCATCAGCCGTCGCGCACGTCCTTGACGTCCGTGCTTGAGGACAGGCGGCCACCGGCCGGCTGATCGCTGGCAACCTGAACACCTCTTTGCGTTCTTTGCGGCTTGGCGGTTCAATCTTCTGGCCGCTGGCCGCTGGCCGCTGGCCGCTGGCCGCTGGCCGCTGGCCGCTGGCCGCTGGCGGTGGAGATCGCGCCCGGCGTCGTCTTAGAATGCCTCTCCAATGTGTTCGTCCCGGGACTTCGGGTGTCGGGGCGGCCCCTGCAACCACTGGGATCCTCCGCATCGCCCATGTCCATGCCATCGCTTGCCCGTTGTCGGGGGCGCTGTCTGCTGCGCCTGCTCGTCGCCGTCATCGCCCTGGTCGCCATCCTCGGTTCACTGTGGCGGCTGCATGCGGCCAGCGCCGGGGTCGAGATCAGCACCCAGCGCATCGACGGGGTGCCGCTGACCCTGTACCGGCCCGCCGGGGTCGAGCGCGCCCCGGCGGTGGTGATCGCCCACGGCTTCGCCGGCTCGCAGCGGATGATGCAGCCCTATGCCCTGACCCTGGCGCGTAACGGCTACGTCGCCGTCACCTTCGACTTCGCCGGTCACGGGCGCAACCCGGCGCCCTTCGTCGCCTCGCTCGAGGATCAGCAGCGGCGTCTCGCGATCCTCACCGCGGGGCTCACCCCGGCGGTGGCGCTCGCCCTCGAACACGCCGACCCGAGCGGGCGGGTGGCGCTGCTCGGTCATTCGATGGCCGGTGACGTGCTCGCGCGCCATGCCGCGGCCCACCCCGAGACGGTGGTGGCGAGCGTGCTGCTCTCGCCCTATCTCTCGCCCGAGACCGAGGTGGCGCCGATCCGCAACCTGTTGCTGGTCTATGGCGCGCTCGAACCCGAGATGCTCCACGCGCAGGGGCTCGAGCGGCTTGCGGCGATGCTCGACACCGAGGTGGCGCCGGGCGAGGTCCACGGCGCGCCGGAGACGGGCGACGGGCGCGGGCTGATGTTGGTCGAGGGCGCCGAGCACATCGGTGTGCTCTATGCCGAGGGAGGCCAGCGCCTGGCGCTCGACTGGCTCGATCGCAGCTTCGGCCATGTCAGCCAGGGCGGCGTCGATCGGCGCGGCGGCGCGCTGGCGCTGCTCTTTCTCGGGCTGGTGGCGCTCGCCTGGCCGCTGGCGGCGCTGCTGCCGCGTGCGGCCGCGACGCCGCGCGGCGCCGGGCTCGGCTGGCGGCGGCTGTGGCCGGTTGCGGTGGCCCCCGCGATCCTGACCCCGCTGCTGCTGTGGCCGCTGCCCACCGGCTGGCTGCCGATCCTGCTCGGTGATTACCTGTCGCTGCACTTCGGGCTCTACGGGCTGCTCACCCTGGCCGGGTTGTGGTGGGTGCGTCGGCGCGGCGGGGGCGGCGAGACGCCCGCGTTGCCGCCGGTCGACTGGTCGCGGCTGGCGTTGGCCACGCTCGCGGTGATGCTCTACTTCGGGGTGGCGCTGACCTTGCCGATCGATCGCTTCGTCACCACCCTGGTGCCCGACGCCCACCGTCTGCCGCTGGTGCTGGCGATCCTCTGCGGCACCGCGCTCTATTTCGCTGCCGACGAGTGGGTGACCCGGGGACAGGGCGCCGGGCGCGGCGCCTATGCCGCGACCAAACTGCTGTTTCTGCTGTCGCTGGCGCTGGCCGTGGCGCTCAACCTCGCCGAGCTGTTCTTCCTGGTGATCATCATCCCGGCGATCCTGGTCTTCTTCCTGGTCTACGGGCTACTGAGCGGCTGGGTCTATCGTCGCGTCAACCATCCGCTCGCCGGCGCCCTGGCCAACGCCCTGGCCTTCGCCTCGGCGGTGGCGGTGACCTTCCCGGTCGTGGGGTGAGGGGGCAGCCGCCAGCCACCAGCCGCCAGCCGCCAGCCGCCAGCCCCCAGCCACCAGCCATCAGCCGCCAGCCGCCAGCCACCAGCCACCAGCCGCCAGTCATCAGCCGTCGCGCAGGTGTCTGGCGAGGGGAGGCCGCCACTGGTGGCTGGCGGCTGACCGCTGGAGGCTCTTCCCCCCTTTGCGCCCTTGGCGCCTTTGTGGTTCAAACTTTCGCTGGCCGCTGGCCGCTGGCCGCTGGCCGCTGGCCGCTGGCGCTGTTACGGTCTTCGCACCCCGGTCGCTCTGGATGTAGACTGACCGAACGCCGGCGGACAGGATGATGAGCCGCGATCCCACACAAACGCGGCCACGCCGGTTGTCTGTTCACGACAACGATCGCGCTTACCACCAATCGAGCCGGAGGAGCATGGCCATGGTCGCGTTTGCCCAACTGCATGCCCAGAACCACAAGATCATCGAGCTCTCGAACGTCTTTCTGTATCTGGTGCGAGAGCGTTCGATGTGTGACACCGAGGTCGCCTGCGATCTCTTCTTCGATCTCACCACGCGCATCCGCGAGCATATGGAGCTGGTCGATCGCGAACTCTGCGGTCGGCTCATCGCCCGCCCCGAGCAGCAGGTGAAGAACACCGCCAACCGCTTCCTCTCGGGCTCGATCGAGATCAAGCGCATCTTCGCCGCCTATGTGAAGCAATGGTGTTCGCAGCAGCGTCACAGCCTCACCATCGGCGATCACGCCGCCTTCCTCCAGGACACCGAGCAGATGATGGCGCTGGTGATGGACCGTATCCAACGCGAGACCGAGCACCTCTATCCGCTGATCCGTCAGGTCCAGGGCAACGACAAGGAAGTGGCCTGAGCCAACCGACTCAGGCCACCGCGCCGGCTTCATGCAGCGCGGCGATCCAGTCGCGCTGGCGTCGCCGCGCGGCCTGCTCGCCGAGCTGCGTGCGCAGCCGTTCGCGGACCGCGTCGAGCGGGATCGTCTCGGCCGGGTGGATACGCTCGCAGCGCAGCAGGTGCAGGCCCAGCGGGCTCTCGACCACGGTGCTGATCTCACCGCGGGCGAGCGCGAACAGCGCGGCGTCGAGTGCGGGGTAGAGCTGGCCGGCAGTCAGGGTGCCGAGCCGACCCTCCTCGAGCGCGGTCGGGCACTCCGAGTGACGCTTGGCGAGCGCGCCGAAGGCATCCGGGTCGGCGGTGAGCCGCTCGGCCAGCGCCGCGATGCGCGCGCGCGCGGTCTCGGGGCGGTTCTCCGCGTAATCGGGGTTGATGGTGATGAGCAGGTGGCGGGCCTCGCGACGCTCGGGCTGGACGAAGCGCTCGCGGTGGCGCTGATAGAAGGCGGCCAACTCGTCCTCGCTCGGTGCCGGGGCCTGGGCGCCGATGCGACGCAGCACGGCGTCGAAGCGCAGCTCGCGCTCCAGGGCGCGGCGCAGCGCGGCGACATCCAGTCCGCCATCGGCGAGCGCCGCCTCGAAGGCGACCTCATCCTCGTAGCGCTCGAGCAGCTCGGCAAGGCTCGCGTCGAGCTGTTGGTCGGTGATCTGCGTGGCCGCCGCCTCGGCGGTGGCGAGCACCAGTGCCTCGAGCTGCTGACTGCGCTCGGCCAGACGCTCGGCCTCGGCGCGCTGGACGGCGTCGAGCTGGGTCGGTGGACACTGGAAGCGACTGGCCGAGGCGCGGATCAGGTGGTAGGGGTCGATGCGCGCCTTCATCCGGCCTCCTGGGGTTCGGGTTGGTCTTCGGGTTGGTCCAGCGCCGACTCGGGCACCAGCAGCGGCGTACGCCCGGCGAACAACACCTGATAGCACACCCCCTGCGGGTGATCGCGCTCGACCCGCAGCACCTCGCCGACCTCCCCGGGCTCGACCAGTACCTCGCCGCGCAGCGCCAGTCGGCGGGCGGCGGCGACCCGCTCGCGCGCCTCGAAGCGGCTCGGGGTCCAAGGCGCGTCGGCCGCCTGCAGCTCCTCCTCGCGACAGCCGACCACGCGGCCCTCTTCGATGAAGTGCACCGCGTAGATGATCTGGTCCTGGAGGAAGGTACCGACGTCACGCACGTGGCCGACGGCGCCGCGACGTACCAGCAGATCGCCGCGCGCGCCCTCGGGGAAGGTGCCGTCGTTGCGCAGGTTGCGGATCACCCGCACCGCATCGCCGAACTCAAAGTTGGGGCGCATGGTCACCTCCCGCCGGGTCGAGTTGGAGATCGACCCGCACGCCGCTGCGCGGTCCGTGCAGATGGAAGACCCGGAACACGCGCTCGGTGCGCGCGTCGGACGCGACGAAGTCGTGATAGGCGCGGGTGAGCAGCTCGGCGCGCCGCCGGTGACGAGCCTCGGCCTGTTCGGGCAGGGGCTCGGCGTCGGCCAGATAGTCGTGGAAGCGCTGCAGGATGTGCAGCCGGTTGACCCGGACCACGGCCGGGTCGTAGTCGATCTCAAAGTGCTCGAGGAAGTCCTCGGCGCTGACCAGGTCGTGCAGGTCGCTGTCGTCGTTCATCGGCGGCTCCGGTTCAGGCGGTGTGGGCGGTTGCAGTGGGCAGTTCGCAGAGGAAGCGCTGCAGGTCGGCGGCGACCGGGGCGCGCTTGGTCGCGGTGACGAAGCGGCGCACCAGCGGCAGCAGTCGCTCGGCCTGATCGAGTCCGACCTCCTGGTGCAGCAGCTCGGCATAGGCCTGGCGCACCGCCTGGCGGCCCGAGTGCTTGCCGAGCACCAGGCGGTGATGGCGCCCGAGTTCGGCCGGGTCGATGCCCTGGTAGTTGAGCGGGTCCTTGAGCAGGCCGTCGACGTGGATCCCGGCCTCGTGGGTGAAGGCACCGTCGCCGACCAGGCTCTTGTGCCAGGCCACCGGGCGTCCCGAGGCCTGGGCGACCAGGGTCGAGACCTGCTCGAAGGCGTGCAGGTCGACCCCGGGGTCGATCCCCTGGGTGTGTCTGAGTCCCATCACCACCTCCTCCAGCGCGGCGTTGCCGGCGCGCTCGCCGAGTCCGTGCACCGTGGTGTTGAGGTGGGTCGCCCCGGCACGGGCCGCGGCCAGGGTGTTGGCGGTAGCCAGCCCGAGGTCGTCGTGGGCGTGCATCTCGATCTCCAGGTCGCAGGCGGCACGCAGCGTGGCGATGCGTGAATAGACGCCGAAGGGCTCCATCAAGCCGACGGTGTCGGCGAAGCGGATGCGGCGCGCACCGGCTGCCTGGGCGACCTCGGCGGCGCGGGCGAGGAACTCGGGATCGGCGCGCGAGGCGTCCTCGGCGCCGACGCAGACCTCCAGCCCGAGCGCGCGCGCCTCGGGCACGCAGCGCGCGATCTGGCGCAGCGCCCAGTCGCGATCACGGCCGAGCTTGCACGCCAGCTGCTGGTCGGAGAGCGGGATCGAGAGGTCGACGAGATCGGCGTCGAGCCCGGCGCAGCGGGCGATGTCGTCCGCGCGCATCCGGCACCACAGCATCAGCCGCGCGGCGAGCCCGAGTCGGGCGATGGCCTGGATCGCGTCACGCTCGTCGGCGCCCATCGCCGGGATGCCGATCTCGAGCTCGGGGACGCCGAGGGCGTCGAGCGCGCGGGCGATGGCGAGCTTCTCGGCGAGCGAGAAGGCGACCCCGGCCGACTGCTCGCCGTCGCGCAGGGTGGTGTCGTTGATGGTGATCGGGCGGACTGAATCCTTCATCTGTGGGCTCCGTACAGCACTTGACGAGACTTGTTAGCAAAGGAAGTGCCAGCGTCTTCGATGACGTGGGTTCTCAGCGGGTTGCGCGCCAGGAGACCGGGGCGTTGCAGGGTTTGCGACAGGGTGGAGAGGGCGGGCGTGTCGCAGAGCCGACGCGTCGCGGCACCGGCATGGTGCGCCGGTGCCGCGCGTCGGGTCAGGCGTAGGCCGGCGAGAAGCCGGGCGTGTGTGCGTCGCCGAGCGGACCGTCCTCGCCCCAGTAGGGCGAGAGTCGGCGCAGCTGTTCGATCACCGGGACGAGGGTGTCCACCGCGCGATCGATCTCGGCGGCGCTGTTGTAGCGTGAGAGCGAGAAACGGATGGTGCCGTGGGCGGCGGTGAGCGGGATGCCCATGGCGCGCATCACGTGCGAGGGCTCGAGCGAGCCCGAGCTGCAGGCCGAGCCGCTGGAGGCGGCGATGCCGTGACGGTTGAGCAACAGCAGGATCGACTCGCCCTCGATGAACTCGAAGGCGATGTTGCTGGTGTTGGGCAGACGGTTGTCGGGATCGCCGGTGACGAAGCAGTGGGGCACGGCGGTGAGGATGCCGCGCTCGAGCCGGTCGCGCAGCGCGCGCACCGTGGTGCGCTCGTGCTCGAGCGCGGCGCCGGCCAGCTCGCAGGCGAGCCCGAGCCCGACGATGCCGGCGCTGTTCTCGGTGCCGGCGCGGCGACCGCGTTCCTGGTGACCGCCGCGCAGCAGCGGTCGGAAGCGGGTGTTGCGACGCACGTAGAGCACGCCGACGCCCTTGGCGGCGTGGAGCTTGTGCCCGGAGAGCGAGAGCATGTCGATGGCGCTGTCGGCGAGCGCGATCGGCAGCTTGCCCACCGCCTGCACCGCGTCGGTGTGGAACATCACGCCCGCCGCGCGTGCCATCTCGGCCATCTCCTCGACCGGGAACAGGGTGCCGGTCTCGTTGTTGGCCCACATCACCGAGACGATGGCGACCCGCTCGGTGAGCAGCGCGCGATAGGCATCGAGATCGAGTCGCCCGTGGCCGTCGACGCCGAGACGATGGATCACATAACCCTCCTTGGCGAGCTGGTCGCACAGGCTCAGCACCGCCGGGTGTTCGACCTCGGTGGTGATGATCTCGCGCCGCTCGGGCTGGGCGCGCAGCGCCGAGAGGATGGCGGTGGCGTCGGACTCGGTGCCGCAGGAGGTGAAGATGATCTCGGAGTCGTGCGTCGCGCCGAGCAGGGCGGCGACCTGGGCGCGTGCGGTGCGCAGCGCGCGCCCGACGCGATCGCCGTAGCGATGGATCGAGGAGGGGTTGCCGAACTGCTCGGTGAAGAAGGGCAGCATCGCCTCCACCACCTCGGGGGCGACCATGGTGGTGGCGTTGTTGTCGAGATAGATGCCGGGGGTCTGTTCGCTCATCGGTGGCTCCTCGCTGCGGATGGGGATGGGTGGCGATCGCGTCGCGCCGTGGGACGTCAGCAGGCGATCTGCTGGGGCGCGGCGGGGATCACTCGCAGCGGTTCGCCGAGCTCGGCGCTGAGCCGCTCCTGGATGCCGGAGAGGGTGAGCGAGGCCATCTGACAGCCGGCGCAGGCGCCCTTGAGGCTGACATAGACCGTGCGGCCGTCGACGTCGACCAGTTCGAGGTCGCCGTGGTCGCGCTGCAGCTCGGGGCGCAGGGTGTCGATCAGCCGCTCGATGCGGCGGATGCGCTGCAGGGTGTTGACGCGGGGCGCGGCGGGTTGCGGGGGTTCGGGGGCGCGCGGCGCCTGGACCGCCACGGCGGTGGGATTGACCCGGGCGATGATCTCCTCGATCTCCTCGTGACAGGCCGAGCAGCCGCCGCCGGCCTTGGTGTAATGGGTGACGGCGGTCACCGAGTCGAGCCCGTTGGCGCGTACCGTCTCCTCGATCATCCCGGCGTCGACCCCGAAGCACTTGCACACCAGCGCGCCCTCGGCGTGGTCGTCGTCCTCCCAGCGCTCGCCGCGATAGTTGGCGATCGCCGCCTGCAGCGCCTCACGCCCCATCACCGAGCAGTGCATCTTCTCGGCGGGCAGGCCGCCGAGGACATCGGCGATGTCCTGGTTGGTGACCGTCAGCGCCTGATCCAGGGTCATGCCCTTGATGATCTCGGTCAGCGCCGAGCTCGAGGCGATCGCCGAGCCGCAGCCGAAGGTCTGGAAACCGGCCTCGAGGATCACCTCGCGCTCGGGATCGACCCGGAGCGAGAGCCGCAGGGCGTCGCCGCAGGCGAGCGAGCCGACCTCACCGACGCCGTTGGCGTCCTGGACCGGGCCGGCGTTGCGAGGGTTGAAGAAGTGGTCCTGGACCTGCTCGGAATAGTCCCACATGGATTGCTCTCCCGTGTCATTTGGCTGGGGCCGGCGCGTGCTGCCCGGGGCTTGTCGAGTCAAAAAGCAAGCTCCGCGCCAGTCTTTGAAGAAGGCCGGAGGGCGCGGGTTGAGCGGGCTGCGACACGGTTGCATGAGGCGGGTTGTCGGGTCCTGGACAAGTGGTGCGCGCCCCGGTGGTGGCAAACCCGACAGCGGCGTCTCAACCGAGCAGCGCCTCGTAGGCATGCCGCAGCAGGTCGAGTTCGACCGGGGGGAGGGCGCTCGCCTGGGTCAGCGCGATGAAGCGCGCGCCCTGGGCGCCGACCTCGGCGATGGGTGGGTCGTGGTCGACGAAGCGGGCGAGGAAGACCGGCGCGGTGGTCTCGTCGACGGCGAGCTGGACCGGGAAGCGCAGGGTGATGGCCAGCGCGCCCTGGGCCAGCGCCAGCTCGCGCTCGAGCGCGCGCAGCAGCGCGCCGGGATGGACGACGACCTGAGGCGTCGTTCCCGACTCGATGATCCGGCTCCCCGGCGGCAGCGGCCCGGGGGCGCAGATACCGCCATGGCCGAGACGCAGGAAGCGCGTTCGGGCACTGACCGGGTGCTGGTGATAGAGGATGAGGTGGGGATCGCTCATGGCACGGCCCTCCTGGATGGCTCGGGGTGATCCGTGCGGTATTGCACGGGGCGTGCCGGGACCAGCGAGCAGGCGCCAGCCGCCAGTCGCCAGTCGCCAGTCGCCAGCGATCAGCCACCAGTCGCCAGTCGCCAGTCGCCAGTCGCCAGCGACCAGCCGTCAGCCGTCAGCCGTCAGCCGTCAGCCACCAGCGACCAGCCGTCAGCCGTCAGCCACCGGCCGCCAGCCGCCAGCGACCAGTCGCGGCCTGTCCTAGAGCGTTGACGCCGAGAACGCTCGCTGACCGGTGCCGACAGTTGATGGGACGTCACGCCGTCGTCGCGGCCGCACACTCACGGATGGCCGGGCGCTTGAATCCCTTTGCGGTCTTTGCGGCTTGGCGGTTCAATCTTCTGGCCGCTGGCCGCTGGCCGCTGGCCGCTGGCCGCTGGCCGCGCATCATCCCCGCGACGGCCGTCCGCTCATGCTAGGATTTCGCCGCCGGGCGGGGGTCGTCCGGGGCGGCGGTCCGGCCTGGTCCGCGCGCGGCTTGATTTGAGGCAGGCAGTCGAGACGATCATATCTATGGAATCCATCCCAGCGCGCCCCGGTGCCACGACCGCGCCGGGCGACATCCGTTGTGTCGCCACCGCGATCCGGCGACGGGTGCTCGAACACACCCTCGAGAACAACGGCGGCTATCTCAGCCAGGCCTGTTCCTCGGCCGAGATCCTCGCCACCCTCTATCTCGGGGTGATGCGGCTCGGGCCGAGCACGGCCCCGCCCACCCCGCGGCCCTTCGCCGGGGTGCCCGGTGCGGACAATCCGCACGCCTTCACCGGCGCCGACTACAACGGCGCGCCCGCGCCCGAGCTCGATCGCTTCATCTTCTCCCCGGTGCACTATGCGCTGGTGCTCTACTCGCTGCTGATCGAACTCGGTCGGTTGGGGCCGGATGCGCTCGATGCGTTCAACCGCGACGGCAGCACCGTCGAGCTGATCGGTGCCGAGCACTCGCCGGGTCACGAGGTCACCGCCGGGTCGCTGGGTCAGGCGTTGAGTCAGGCCGGCGGGATCGCGCTGGCGCGCCGGCTGCGCGGCGACACCGGTCGGGTGTGGGTGTTCATGTCCGACGGCGAGTTCCAGGAGGGACAGACCTGGGAGGCCTTCGCCGCGCTGGCGCATCATCGGCTCGGCAACATCGGGGTCTATGTCGACGCCAACGCCCAGCAGTGCGACGGTCCGATGGACACGGTGATGACCACCGAGCCGCTGGCCGCGCGGCTGCGCGCCTTCGGCGCCGAGGTGCGCGAGGTCGACGGTCACGACCCCGTGGCGCTGGCCGAGGCCGGGGAGGGGGTCGGGGAAGACGGCGTCCCGCGGGTGGTGATCGCCCGCACCGACCCCTGTCGCGGCATCGACCGGTTGCGCGAGCGCTGGCCCAAGCTCCACTACGTGCGCTTCAAGAACGAGGCGGAGTTCAATCTGTATCGCGGCCTGCTCGCGGGCCTGTCCGAGGGGGATGCCTGATGGAGATCGTGCAGCGGCCGCACCGCGACAACCTGGTGCGCTGGGCCGAGCAGCGGCCCGAGGTGCTGGTGCTCTCGGCCGACCTGACCAGCTCGTGCGAGGCCGACGGTTTCCGCGACGCCTATCCCGAGCGCTTCTTCTCGATGGGCATGGCCGAGCAGAACATGATGGGCTTCGCCGCCGGGTTGGCGCGCGAGGGCTTCTTCCCCTATGTCCACACCTTCGCGGTCTTCGTCTCGCGCCGCCCCTTCGACCAGGTGGCGATGTCGATCGCCTACCCGAATCTGCCGGTGCGACTGATCGGCTTCCTGCCGGGGATCACCACCCCGGGCGGCGTCACCCACCAGGCGGTCGACGACATCGGGCTGATGCGCCTGCTGCCGAACATGACGGTGCTCGAGTGCGGGGACGCCACCGAGGTCGAGCAGGTGCTCGACCTCGCCCAGGCGGTGCCGGGGCCGGTCTATGTGCGCATGCTGCGCGGCGAGGTGCCGCGGCTGTTCGACCCCGCCGAGCCGATGGTGCTGGGGCGGGCGCGGCTGCTCGGCGAGGGCGAGGACCTGATCGTGCTCTCCTCCGGGATCTGCACCGAGGAGGCGCTGCGCGCCACCGGCGCGTTGCGCGCCCACGGGCTCTCGGTCGGTCATCTGCACGTCTCCACCCTCAAGCCGTTCGACGACCCCCGGGTGCGCGCGGCGCTCGCCAGCGCCCGGCTCGGGGTCATCACCCTGGAGAACCACAGCATCGTCGGCGGGCTCGGCTCGGCGGTGGCCGAGCTCATGGCCGAGCGCGGCATCGGCGCCCGGCTGATCCGTCTCGGGCTGCGCGACACCTATGCCCACGGCGCCAGTCGTCAGTACCTGATGCGCGAGTACGGGCTCGACGCCATGGCCCTGGTGCGCGCCGCCGAGCGGCTGGTCGGTGAGCCGCTGGGCATCGACGAGGACGCACTCGCCGCGGTGCGCCTGGAGACCATGGGGCGCGCCGAGCGGACCGAGGACCTCTGAGGTCGTGGCGCCCGTGCTCGAGACCGCGCGGCTGCGGCTGCGTCAGTGGCACGGGCGCGACCTCGCCCCCTTCGCCGCGCTCAACGCCGATCCCCGGGTGATGGCCTGGCTGCCGCGTCCGCTCAGTCGCGCCGAGAGCGCGGCCATGGCGGCGCGCTGCCGGCGCTTGATCGCCGTCCAGGGCTGGGGCTTCTGGGCCGTGGAGACGCGCGCCGAGGGTGCTTTTCTCGGGCTCGTCGGGCTGCATCGCTGTGGCGCCGAGCTGCCCTTCGCACCCGCCGTCGAGATCGGCTGGCGTCTGGCCCGTCACGCCTGGGGCCAGGGCTATGCCGGCGAGGCGGCGCGCGCGGCGCTGGGCTTCGGCTTCACGCGTCTCGGGCTCGACGAGATCGTCGCTTTCACCAGTCTCCACAACCAGCGCTCGCTGGCGCTGATGGCGCGTCTCGGCATGCGCGCCGATCCCCAACCCTTCGAGCACCCGGCGCTGCCGCCGGGACACCGCCTGCGCGCGCACCGGCTGTGTCGTCTGGCGCGCGCCGACTGGCGCGACACGGCGGCGTCCGACCCGGCGCGCGACCATCGGGGCGGGATCGGCTAGTCTATGGCCCTCGATCGTCACCGGACCCCATCGTCATGCAGGACAGCACCCGGCTCGCGCTGAGCGGCGAGCGACTGACCGCCACCTATCACCTGCGCGCGAGCGCCGCCGAGGCCGAGGCGCGCGCGCGGGCGATCTGCGTCGAGCAGACCGTCGAGTTCCCCCCCGAGCTGATCGCCGAGACCGCGATCCATGATCAGGTCATCGGCGAGGTGCGCGCGCTGCGCCCGCTCGCGCCGGGGCGCTTCGAGCTGGTGGTGGCCTATCCGGTGGAAGCGGCGGGGGCCGAGCTGACCCAGCTGATCAATCTGCTGTTCGGCAACATCAGCATCCAGCCCGGGGTGCGGCTGGTCGATCTCGAGTTGCCGCCGGGGCTCGCCGCCGGTTATCGCGGTCCGCGCTTCGGGCGCGAGGGGCTGCGTGCCTGTTGCGGCGATCCGGCGCGCCCGCTGCTCTGCACCGCGCTCAAGCCGATGGGGCGCTCGCCCGCCGAGCTGGCCGAGCTGGCCTACCGGCTGGCGCGCGGCGGCATCGACCTGATCAAGGACGACCACGGGCTCACCGATCAGTCCTTCTGTCGCTTCGAGCCCCGGGTGCGGCTGTGCGCCGAGGCGGTGGCCCGCGCCAACCGCGAGTGCGGCGGTCACACCCGCTATCTGCCCAATGTCACCGCCCCGGCCGGCGAGCTGAGGGCGCGCGCGCAGCTGGCGCGTGCGGTCGGTGCCGGCGGGTTGCTGGTCTGTCCCGGGCTGGTCGGGTTCGATGCCATGCGCGCGCTGGCCGATGACGACACCCTGGGGCTGCCGATCCTCGCCCATCCCGCCTTCCAGGGCGCGCACTGCGCCAACTCCGACGGCGGGCTCGCCCACGGCGTGCTCTATGGCCTGTTCAACCGGCTGGCCGGGGCCGATGCGACCATCTTCCCGAGCTGGGGCGGGCGTTTCGCCTATACCGCGGAGGAATGTCGCGCGCTGGTCGCCGGTGCCAGCCGTCCCTTCGCCGGGCTGCGCCCGATCCTCCCGGTCCCGGCCGGCGGGATGCGGCTCGATCGGGTCGGCGAACTACTCGAATTCTATGGTCGCGACGCCATTCTCTTGATCGGGGGCGATCTGCATCGCGGAGACCTGAGCGCCAACTGCGCCAGGTTCGTCGCCGCCGCGACGGCCTGAGGCCGGTGCCGGGGACGGGCACGACGACCATGCACGAGGGAACGGAGACCCACCGCCGTCCGCTCCGTTGTCGTCATCCGGCGTGCGCCCCTGCGCATGCCCTGCCCGGAGGTGATTGCCCGTGATACGCTGGTTCCCGAGCCGGTCGACTCGAACACATCCGCTGCTCGGTCGGCGCGCCCTGGTCTTCGCCCTGGCCAGCGCCCTCTGTCTGACGCTGGCGCTGGGCATCGTCTACGGGCGCGAACCGGTCTATCGCGCCACCGCTTCGGTGCTCACGGTCAAGCCCAAGGCGGTCGATGCACCGAGCGCTACCGCCGATCCCGAACACGTGATGATCCAGCGTCGGCTGCTGCTCGGCGAGTCGCTGCTCGGTCGGCTCGCCATCGATCTGGCCGAGGCCGGGCTGGCGGTCGATGTGGCGGCGCTGCGCACGCGGCTCGCCGTCGAGCCGATCCCCGAGACCAACCTGCTCGAACTGCGCGCCGAGGGCGGTGACCCGGAGCGTTTGGCGGCGATCGTCAATCACTGGGTGCGGGCCTACGAACGGCTGCGCGCCGAGCAGGTCTCGGTCAGCGCCGGGCGCACCACCACCGAGCTCGAAGAGGAACAGGCGCGGCTGGAGCGGCGCATCGAGTCGGCGCGCGCCGAACTCGAGACCTTCGCCGCCGAGCACGACATCGTCGGCATCGAGCGCGCCGAGAGTCGCGCGCTCGCCGAGCTCGAGGATCTCAACGACGCACTCGGCAAGGCGCGCAACCGCGAGGTCGAGGCACTCGCCCGGCTGCGTGCGCTCGACGAGGCGGTGGCGCGCGGCGAGCGACTGATTCCGCGCGAGCAGCAGAACGACATCGCCCGGCTGCAACGCTATGTCGAGCGTGGCCGCGAGCGGCTCGATCAGCTCTATGCCCGCTACACCCAGGCCTATATCGATCGCGACCCGGCGTTGCGCGATCTGCCCGGCGAGCAGGCCGCGCTCGAGCAGTCGTTGGAGCGTGCGCTGCTGGTCGCGCGCATCACCGTCCGCGACGAGGCCCGTCAGGAGCTGGAGGCGGCACGCGAGACCGTCGCCCTGCTCGAGGACGATCTCGATCGTCAGCAGCGCGCGGTGCAGACCTTCTCGCGCCACTTCGCCACCTTCGAGGGGCTGCGCGAGGGACTCGACGGGCTCGAGACGCGTTTTGCCGAGAACGCCCAGCGACTCGCCGAGATCGCGCTGCGCGACTTCGAGCAGTATCCGCCGATCCAGGTGGTCGAGTGGGCCTATACGCCGAGCGCGCCGATTCGCCCCGACTATGCCCGCGATCTGCCGATCGCACTCGCCGCCGCGCTCCTCGCCGCGCTCTTCCTGACCTGGCTGACCGACTATCTCGGCGAGCGCTCCACGGCGCCGCGGGTCTCCTATCTCGGGGTGCGCATCGAGCGTGGCGAGGACGGTGACGGGGTGCGCCTGGTCGAATCCGCAGCGCCGGCGCCCGAGGACGGTGCCGGGCAGTCGGCGACGCTCGAGGCGCCGCGCGCGCGCGCGGCGGTGATCGACCTGCCGCGGTTGCCACGGCTGCTCGAGCCGGCCGAGATCGAGCTGCTGTTGCGTGATGTCGATACCGAGGTGCGTGGTCACTGCGCGCTCTTGCTCTCGGGGGTCACCCCGGCGGAGCTGATGCTGCTCGATCGCGACTGCTTCGACCCGGTCGCGGGCACGCTCTCGGTGCCGGGCGCGGGGCGGCGCGAGCTGGCGCTCGCGCCCGGGGCCTGGGGCCGGCTCGAACCGCTGCTCGATGGTCTGAGACGCGGTATCGGGCCACTCGCCGCCGAGCGACTCGACCGTGCGCTGGGCAAGGCCGCCGGGGCCTCGATGTTGCCTGAGCGGCGTGGGGTCGACGCCCAGGCGCTGTGGCACAGTTATCTGGTGTATCTGGCGCACCAGGGCGCCGATTTCGAGTGGTTGCAGCGTCGGGTCGGTCCGCTGGCCCCGGAGCTGCGCTCGGCGTTGCGCAAGTTCATGGTGGCCGGTGAGCGCGGCGAGGGGATCGACTGGGTCCATCCGGTCTTGCGTGACTGACAATCGATGGAGGGTTGGAGATGGCACTGAGGATCAAGAGTCACTGGTCGAACCCGGACCGTGCGCGCTCGCTCGACGAGGTCGCCGGCGCGCTGGCCTTCATCGCCTGGCGCATCGCCCTCGATCGCGCGATCAACCTGCACTGCGAGCGCTTCGTCTATCGCGACGACGCCCAGCGTCTGGCGGTGATCGAGGAGTATCTGGTGTTCCTCATCCAGATCGCCGATCGGCTCGCCCATGCCCGTCTCGACGAGGACCGGCGGCGCGACCTGATCACCGGGTTCGCGCGTCGGGTCTTCGATCACGTCCAGGACAACGCCACCGACCTGCTCGGGCCGGGGGCGCACGGCGCGGCCTTCATCGAGCGGCTCAACGCCCGCTCCGGGGAGTATGCCGAGTACGGCTTCACCGACGAGGGACCGAGCTATGCGCTGCTGCGGCACCTCGGCTTCGAGATCCAGCGCCTGATGGGCGAGGGGCAGGAGAATCGCTGGGTGATCGATCAGGTGATGGACCAGGATGGCTGGGAGGCCTACCGCCGCTTCGATCGCGCCTTCGCTGACCTGTTCGAGTCCGACCCCGTCTGATCCGCTCCGGCGTCGCGCTCGCGGCGCGCCAGCGCCATGCCGCCGAGGATCAGCGCCAGGGCGAGCAGGTGGCGGGAGGCGAGCGGCTCGCCGAGCAGTCCCACCCCCACCCCCAGCGCCCACAGCGGGATCAGATAGTTGAGCTGGGAGACGAAGGCCGCGCCGGCGCGCTTGACCAGTCGCATGTAGAGGATCGCTGCGAACGCGGTCGAACCGCCGCCGAGGGCGAGCAGTGCCAGCAGGTGGCGCTCCTCGGGGTGGATTGCGGTCGGTGTCGCCGGCAGCGCGAGCAGTGTCGGCAGCAACATCAGGGTCGCCAGGGTGGTGGTCGCCGCGGCGCTGTAGAGGGCGTCGCTCGGAGGCCGCAGTCGCGCCAGGATGGCGGCCACGGCATAGCAGCAGACGCCGAGCAGGATCACCCCCATCGCCGGCAGTCGCGCCGGGTCGACATCGCCCCAGGCCGCCGGTCCAATGAGCACCACGACCCCACAGAAGCCGACGAGGAAGCCGCCTGCGCGGTGTCGGGTGATGCGCTCGCCGGGTACGAGATAGTGCGCCATGCCGAGGGTGGCCAGCGGCATCGTCGCCATCAGGATGCCGGCCTGGGCGCTGGCGATCGTCTGCTGTCCCCAGGTCACCAGCGAATAGGGCAGGGCGTTGCCGAACAGCGCGATCAGCACATAGGCGCCCCACAGCCGTGCGCTGTGCGCCGGACGGCGGGCGAACAGCAGCGCCGCCGGGAGCAGCAGGGCGCAGGCGATCAGCAGCCGGGCGGCGACCACCAGCTGAACCGGCAGCGCCTCGACGCCGATCCCGGTGAGCGCGAAGGCCGAGCCCCAGAGTGCGGTGAGCGCGAGGAGCAGCAGCCAGTCGGTCGGGCGGTGGTGCATGGGGCAGGAGCCTGGGCGGTTCGATCAAGGGGGGCGGTATGTCATGGTGCGGGCTCGGGCGCGCGTCGCCCCATTTCGGGGCCGATGGGGCACGGGCGATGCTCGCAATCGCTGATCCGGGTCATTGTCGGAGCGTGCAAATCCATTGCAACGGTTGTGGTTGGGGGTTTTGCCCTTGCTTTTCGCCGGTCCCGGCATCATGATCCACGGCACTGCCGCAGTCCATCGCACCGCGTCCGTTCTCCTCCCCGGAGAAGCTCCTGAGACGCCATCACAGTCGATGCGGTAGCCCTCATAGCGAATCCACTCGGTCGCCGACATCGCGGTCTGTATCTTCCGCCTGGACCGAGTCTTGGGAGAAGATCAAGTATGTCCATTAAGATAGGCGGCGACACTCTCGCGCTCGATGCCGATATTCGTCGTCAGATTGAATCCGAGGCCAAGAAGCTCGAGGATCGCTTCACCGATGAGCGGATCGAGACGCAGGCCACCATCCAGGAGGAGTTCGACCGGTTGCACGGTCATCGCGTGCGCTGTGAACTCCGCATCAAACTCGCGCAGGGTCGCCAGTTGGTGGTGCGCGATGCCAGCAAGACCGCCGTCGAGGCGATCACCGGGGTGTTCGGCGCGGCGCGGCGCAGCGTGCGTCGGGTGCGCTGGCAGGGTGTGCTCGAGCGGACACCGGCCGGTCAGTCCGGCGAGCACGCCACCGAGATGGCTGGTCACTGAACCGGCCTCGTGCCGGGATGAGCGCCGCCATCCCGGCCGCTCCCGCCACCCCGCCCGGGCTTCGCTCTGTCCCTCACCGTCCCCACATCCTTCGCCATGGGCGGACGCGGGTATGCGTATCCGGCGTCCGCGTCGACTTCGAGCGATCGTCGTGCGCGGTGGTCGCGACCGTAGAACAGGAGTTACTCGAACATGAAGGTTGCAATCATTGGCGGGACCGGCTTCGTCGGTGCCCATCTGATCGATCATCTGCTCGCCGCCGGTCATGTGCCCCGGCTGCTGGTGCGCCCGGGCAGCGAGTCCAAGGTCGAGCGTGGCGTCGAGTGCGAGCTGGTGCCCGGCACCGTGGCCGAGCGCGTCGCGCTCGATGCCTGCGTGCGCGGCGCCGATGCGGTGATCTATCTGATCGGCATCCTGCGCGAGTTCCCGGCGCGCGGCATCACCTTCGAGGGGCTGCAGCATCAGGGCGTGGTCGATACCATCGCCGCGGCCCAGGCCGCCGGCGTGGGCCGTTTCCTGCTCATGAGCGCCAATGGGGTGCGACCCGATGGGACTGCCTACCAACGCACCAAGTTCGCCGCCGAGGAGGCACTCAAGACCTCGGGGCTGGCCTGGACCATCTTCCGCCCCTCGGTGATCTTCGGCGATCCGCGCGGGCGCATGGAGTTCTGCTCGCAGCTCAACAAGGACATCATCGCCGCGCCGATCCCGGCGCCGCTGTTCTACGACGGGCTGCTGCCGCAGCAGGCCGGGGCCTTCGAGCTGGCGCCGGTGCATATCGACGATGTCGCCCGCGCCTTCACCCTGGCGCTCGGCGAGCCGCGCACCGAGTCCCAGACCTACAGCCTGTGTGGCCCGCAGCGGCTGAGTTGGAAGGCGATCCTCGGCACCATCGCCGCGGCCGTGGGTAAGCAGAAGGCGATGGTCCCGGCGCCGGTATTCGCGGTCCGGGCGATGGCCGGGTTGTTCGACCGTTATCCCTGGTTCCCGATCAGTCGCGACCAGATCCAGATGCTGCTCGAGAGCAACGTCTGCAGCGAGAACGACAGCTTCGCCCGGCTCGGTCTGACCCCGACCCCGTTCAACGTCGATCAGCTCGGCTATCTCAACGGCTGACCCGGCTCAGCGCCTGATCGCCAGCACCAGGTCCATGACGTTGGTGCCGGTGGGGCCGGTGCGCAGCAGCTCGCCGGTGGCGGCGAACAGGCTGCCGGCGTCGGCGCCGGCGAGGTGCTCGGCGGGGTCGAGTCCGAGCCGACGTGCCCGCGTGCAGCTCGCCCCGTCGATCAGCGCCCCGGCGTCCTCGGTGGGCCCGTCGCTGCCGTCGCTGCCGGCGCTGAGCAGGGTGACGTCGTCGCGGTCGTCGAGGGCGATGGCCGCGGCCAGCGCGAGGTGCTGGTTGCGACCGCCGCGTCCGGGGCGGGGCGGTAGCCTGACCGTGGTCTCGCCGCTCCACAGATAGAGCCCCGGCGTGGTCGTGGCGGCGAGCTGGGTGGCCAGGCGCTGACCGGCGACGGCGGCCTCTCCGGTGAGCGGCTGGGGGTGCGGCCAGGTGGCGAGTCCCTGCGCACGGGCGTGTGCGAGCGCGGCGGCGCGGGCGTGGGCGGCGGCGCGGGCGTGGGCGGCGGTGGCCACCAACTCGATCTCCGGGCCGGGGCCGGTGGGCGCGGGGCGCGCGGCCAGTCCGTGGCGGACCAGCCGGTCGAGCCAGTCGGGCAGTCCGTGCAGCCCGCTGCAGCGGGCTGTCAGCTCCGGTTCGGGCACCAAGAGCCCGGAGCCGATCACCCCGGGGTCGTCGCCGGGGACGTCGGAGATCGCCAGCACCCGGGGGGTGTGCCCCGGCGGGCAGACGGCGAGCAGTCCGCCGGCCTTGATCCGCGACAGCGCCTTGCGCACCAGATTCATCGTCGCGATCGGTTGGCCGCTGGCGAGCAGCCAGTCGTTGACCCGCACCAGGGTGTCGAGATCGACCCCGGCGACCGGTACCTCGACCAGGCTCGAGGCCCCGCCGGAGATCAGCAAGAGTGGCTCGACCCCGGCGGGCAACGCGGCGAGCCGCGCGATCAGCGCGCGCCCGGCATCGAGGCTGCCGGCATCGGGCAGCGGGTGGCCGCCGCAACGGCAATCGAGTCGGGGGAAGTCGGCCGGGTCGACATGGCCCGCCTTGGTGATCAGCAGGCCGCCGGCGATCCTCTCCTCGCCGAGGGCGTTACAGGCGCCTCGGGCCATGGCGGCCGCGGCCTTGCCGATGGCGAACAGCTCGACCGGGTGAGGCGGCGCGCGCGCCTCCAGTGCGCGGGTGACCGCCCGGGTGCCGCCGACGGCTGCGATCGCCGCCATGAAGCAGTCGATGAGCAGGCGCCGGTCGTCGGTCATTCCCGGGATCAGCCCTTGCGGGTGACCTGATCGCGCAGATAGACGGGGATGGCCAGCTCCGGCACCACCTCGTGACCGAGCCGGTGCTCGGCCTCGGCGAGCACCGCCAGGTCACGCGCCTCGCAGACCCCTTCCTCGAGCACCCCGGCGAGTGCCGTGCCGATCTGCGGGCGCAGCCGTTCCGCATAGGCCGCCCAGCCGGGACCGACCCCGTACCAACCCTCGCCCTCGGGTGCTGGCACCGCTTCGGGGGCACAGACGCGCTCGCTGCCGCGCGCCTCGGCCAGCCCGGCTTCGTTGATCTCGAAGGCCCCCCAGTAGACCTCGTCCATGCGCGCATCGAGCGCCACCAGCAGCCGGGTGTGACCGCTGCGCCGGTAGGCGCCCTGGGCGATCGCCGCCAGGGTCGAGACCGGGATCACCGGCTGGTCGACGCCGAAGGCCACGCCCTGGATCACCGAGGCGGCGATCCGCACCCCGGTGAAGGACCCCGGCCCGCGCGCGAAGGCGAGCGCGTCGAGATCGGTGAGCCGCAGCCCGGCCTCGTCGACGAGCTGCTGCATCATCGGCAGGATGAGTTCGGCGTGGCGTCTGGGAGCGGTCTCGAGGCGCTGGGTCAGGGTCCCGTCCTGCAACAGGGCGGCTGAACAGGTCTCACCTGAGGTGTCGATCGCGAGGAGCTTCATGATGGTGGGATTACCGGGGTGATCGATGGTGCCCGTCGAGGACGGGCGATGACGCCGGGGCCGGGGCCCCGGCGGGCCGGGGCGGGCGGGATCAGGCGAAGTCGCGCAGCACCGCCTGGGTTTGCTCCGTGGTCAGGCGCGGGCCGAGGCTGGTGACCAGTCGCGCCGAGGCCGCCGAGGCCAGATCGCCGGCGCGCTGATGATCCCAGCCCTGGCTGAGACCATAGAGGAAAGCACCGGCGAACATGTCGCCGGCGCCGACGGTGTCGACCGCCTTGACCGGCACCGGAGCGATCTCGAGCATCTGTGCGCCGTCCCACACCAGCGCGCCCTGCGGGCCGCGGGTGATGGCGAAGCTGCGGCTGAGGGTCTTGAGATAGGTGATGGCGTCGCCGAGGTCCTCGCTGCCGGCCATGCCCATGGCCTCGAACTCGTTGGCGAACAGCAGGTCGACGCCCGAGCCGATCATCTCCAGCAGGCCGTCCTTGAAGAACTTCACCATGTTGGGGTCGGAGAGCGAGAAGGCGGTCTTGACGCCGGCCTCGTCGGCGATGCGCTTGGCCGCCTTGGCCGCCTCGCGGGCGCTGTCGGAGGTGACCAGATAGCCCTCGGTGTAGAACCAGCCCGAGTCGCGCAGCGCCTCCTCGACCAGTTCGTTGGTCGACAGCCCCTGGCTGATGCCGAGGAAGGTACACATGGTGCGATCGCTGTCGGGGGTGACCAGCACCACGCAGCGACCGGTGTCGCCGGCCTCCTTCTTGGTGTGGAGGTTGGTGTCGATAC
Organism: Marichromatium sp. AB31; assembly: GCF_003718685.1. Taxonomy (NCBI): domain Bacteria; kingdom Pseudomonadati; phylum Pseudomonadota; class Gammaproteobacteria; order Chromatiales; family Chromatiaceae; genus Marichromatium; species Marichromatium sp. AB31. The sequence goes on from NZ_RHFI01000006.1 coordinate 113,846, forward strand.
CGCCCTCGACCAGGTCCTGCATATAGAAGTGCCCGAGTTCGTCGTCGGCGACCTTGCAGGAATAGAAACCGCTGCCGCCGAACTGACCGACCGCGATCACGGAGTTGGCCGCCGACCCGCCCGAGCCGCGCTGATGGTGACGCTCACGGAGGTGGTCCATGATCGCTGCCTGCTGCTGCTCGTCGACCAGGGTCATCACGCCCTTGTCGATGCCGAGGATGCCGAGGTCGTTGGGGTCGACCTCGAACTCCATGTCGACGAGTGCGTTACCGATCCCATAGATGTCGTACTTGGCCATAGTGTCTCCGTGCTCCTGAAGTCGAGGGGGCACATTGTACAGATGTCGCTCGGGGGTGCAGGGCGGCGATGTGCTCAGTCGCGACCGGCGCGGTCGACGCGTCCGCCCTTGCAGCCAGCCGCGCGCGGCGGTGCGGCGCGCAGCAGTGCGTCGAGTCCGCGTCCGGCCTCGATCGGCCCCTTGAGGGCGAGGCGCAGCTCGCTGATCAGGCCGTCGTGACAGACCAGTTGCACCCGCTCGCCCGCGCCCTTGCCGAAGGCCCTGTCGAAGACCGCGCGTACCTCGCTCGCGCGCAGGTGCTGGCCGATGCGCGAGACGAAGAGGTCGCGGACCGGCGAAGCGTTGAGCGCGGCCAGGAGTCGCAGCGAGTCGGCGAAATAGCCCTCGGGGTCGTCGCCGTAGCAGCTGCCGTGCTTGACCCACTCGTGACGGTGCAGGGCCGAGCGCGTGCCCGGCATCACCCGGTCGAGTTCGCGTCGGGTGTCGGGCGCGAGTGCGAGCGCCGGCAGACGCTGCCAGTCGCCGTCGCGCGACAGCGCCCGTGCCTTCGCCGGGACATCGCAATAGACGTTGTCGCGCGGTTGCGGCCATAGTCCGTGGAGCGAGAAGGCGCGGGCATCGAAGCGTTGCGGGGTCTGGTCGCGGCACTCCGGTGCACGGCCACGGCGCTCGCAGAAGGCCGGCTGCCAGCTCACCGCGAGCAGATAGCGCGGTTCGCCGGTTGGGGCGGGCGGCGTGGCCGTGTCGGCGACCTCGACCAGCCGACCGCAGTCGTGCGCCACCCAACGCTGGGACGGCTCGACGCCCTGCAGACGCAGCAGATAGTGGCTGGGCTGGTCGGGGCGGTTGGCACCGACCACCGGGTAGCGCGCGCCCGGGTCGAGATGGATCGCCCCCGGGTTGGCGTCGTGACGGATGGCGACGGTGGCCGGGCAGGCGCGTTCGGCGATCAGGGTCGCCGAGAGCGGCGCGGCGCGCAGCGGCGCGAGCGCGCCGAGCGCGAGCAGCAGCGCTGCCGTCGCGCGCCATGTCGGCAGCGGTCTGATCGATGGGGTTCGGGTCATACGGTCACATCCTCGCTGGCGCGGGCCCGGCGCGTGCCGGGCCGATCAATGTGGGTGCGGGTGCGCGGGCGAGGGCAGCTGACGGTATTCCGAGCAGCGTCGTGGCGTCGGCACGCCCTTGCCGGGGTTGAGCAGTCCCGCGGGGTCGAAGACCGATTTTACCGCGTGGAACTGGGCCAGTTCGCGGGCGCTGAACTGTACGCACATCTGTCCGAGCTTCTCCACCCCGACCCCGTGCTCGCCGGTGATGGTGCCGCCGACCTCGACGCACAGCTCGAGCAGACGGGCGCCGAGCGCCTCGGTGCGTTCGAGTTCGCCGGGACGGTTGGCGTCGAACAGGATCAATGGGTGCAGGTTGCCGTCGCCGGCGTGGAACACGTTGGCCACCGCCAGGTCGTGTTCCGCGGCCAGCTCGGCGGTGCGGCGCAGCACCTCGGGCAGGGCGCGGCGCGGGATGGTGCCGTCCATGCAGTAGTAGTCGGGGGAGATCCGACCGACGGCGGGGAAGGCCGACTTGCGCCCCTGCCAGAAGCGCGCGCGTTCGGCCTCATCGCGCGAGACCCGCACCTCGGTGGCGCCGGCGCGCGCGAGCAGGGTCTCGACCGCCTCGACCTGGGCGGCGACCTCGGCCTCGGTGCCGTCGAGCTCGCAGAGCAGGATGGCGGCGGCCTCGACCGGGTAGCCGGCACCGATGAAGTCCTCGGCGGCGCGGATCGCCGGGCCGTCCATCATCTCCAGCCCCGCCGGGAGGATACCGGCGGCGATGATCTCGCCCACCGCCGCGCCGGCCCGACCGACGTCGTCGAAGGCGGCGAGCAGCGCGCGCGCCAGCGGCGGGCGGGGCAGCAGCCGTACCGTCACCTCGACGGTGATCCCGAGCATCCCCTCGGAGCCGATATAGAGCGCGAGCAGGTCGTAGCCGGGGCCGTCGAGCGCCTCGCCGCCGAGTTCGATCAGCTCGCCCTCGGCGCTGACCAGCTTGACCGCAAGCACGTTGTGCACCGTCAGGCCGTATTTCAGACAGTGCACCCCGCCCGAGTTCTCGGCGACGTTGCCGCCGATGGTGCAGGCGATCTGGCTGGAGGGGTCGGGGGCGTAGTAGAGCCCGTGGGCGGCGGCCGCCTCGCTGATGGCGAGGTTGCGCACCCCGGGCTGGACCCGCGCCAGCCGCGCCTCGGGGTCGAGTGCGAGGATGCGGTCGAGCCGCGCCAGGCTGAGCACGATGCCCTCGCCGCAGGGCAGGGCGCCGCCCGAGAGTCCGGTCCCGGCGCCGCGCGCGACCACCGGCACCCGACGCTGATGACACAGCCGCATCACTTGCTGCACCTCGGCGACATCGCGCGGCAGGACCACCAGCAGTGGCGTCTGGCGATAGACCGAGAGTCCGTCGCACTCGTAGGGGCGCACCTCCTCCTCGCGTGCGAGTACCGCCTCGGCGGGGAGGAAGGTGCGCAGCGCGCGCGCCAGTTCGGCACGGCTGGCGCACAGCTCGGGGTCGTCGAACGGACGTCCGGGTGGCTGGATCCGACTCATCGGCGGTCTCCTCGGCGCTGGTCTCGTGGTGTGCCGTCGGTCGGGACGAACGACGGCATTTGAGCATCGGGTGCGCTTCGCGCTAGAATCGCCTCCCCCAGCACCCTTCTTGGGTGCCGGCACCCCTACCTCAAGGCTGGCGTAGCTCAGTTGGCAGAGCAACTGATTTGTAATCAGTAGGTCGTCGGTTCGAATCCGTCCGCCAGCTCCATCTCTCCGCTCCCCGGTCTCAGTCGATCTCCGCGTCCCGAGACACGATCACGGTTGCTGTGATCCGGGCGTCATGTCCCTGCTGCAGGCCCCGGACCCCATCGCTCTACTTCCGCTCGTTGACGGTCGCTGTCGTGCCCTGCCAGTCGGATAGGATGCGCTGGCAGCCCTGTCGCCGGGATCGGTCCGCTATGCGGCGGCCGTCTCGATGTGTCTGGCCAGATGGGCATCGAAACGGCTCAGGGCCTGCTCGATGTCCGGGTTCTTCATCACGTCGTAGCAGGCGAAGGTCGCGAGCGGCTCCATGCCGAAGAAGCGGAAGTTCATGTGCATGGGGAAGAACAGGTCGTCGACCGAGCGGCCCTGGAAGAGGTCTTGCTCGGGGTCGTCGAAGGCCGCCCGGGGCGCGTTGAAGGTCAGTGAGAGCATGTAGCGCTTGCCGGTCAGGGTGCCGCCGGAGCCGTATTGTCTGGAGGGGTCGCTGCGGGTGCGACCGTCGCCCTCGCACAGCTCGCCCGCCATGCCCGCCGAGTAGACCTCGTCCATGTAGCGCTTGAACGTCCAGGGCACGCTCATCCAGTAGACCGGGGTCTGCAGCAGGATGATGTCGGCCCACCGGTGTTTGTCGAGTTCGTCGGCGAGCCTGTAACCATCGTGGACGACAGTGGTGCGGATAACGTGACCTTGGTCCCCGAGCCGGGTACGGGCGCGCTCGACGAGCGTGGCGTTGAGCCGGCCGGGCGAGGACGGGCAGGGCTCATGGGCGTTGATGATGAGGATGTTCGACATCGCTGCGGCTCCACCGTGTGAGACTGTGGTGGTATGGTGTGACACCAAGTAACCCTCGTCAATCAGTATACTTTTTGTAACCACATGAAGACACCCAAGCCCTCCCTCGAACCCGTGCCGGATGGGTGTAAGGCCGTCCTCGATGCCTGTACCGAGCCCTGTCCGATCGAGCGCGGGATGCGGATCATCGGTGGCAAGTGGAAGGGCTCGATCCTCTGGCACCTGCAGGACGGCCCCGTGCGCTTCAACGACCTGGCGCGCCAGCTCGGCGGTGCCAGCAGGAAGATGGTCGCGCAGCGGCTCAGGGAGATGGAGGAGATGGGGCTGGTGGAGCGCACCGTGCTCAGCACCCGCCCGATCGCCGTGACCTACGAGATCACCGACTTCGGGCGCTCGTTGCTGAGCGTGCTGGAGCAGCTCAAGGCGTGGGCCGAGGCCCACGGGGTATGAGCATGTGATGCCCGCTCAGCCCCCGGCGTCCGCCGCCAGCCCGTGCGCGGCCTTGAGCTGCTGGCGGATCCACAGGCACATCGGGTCGCGGTGGAAGCGCTCGTGCCAGTAGAGATGGATCTGCGGGCGATCCAGGGTGGTGGTGGTCGGCGCCTCGCGCACCACCAGCGCGCTGCCCCGGGTGAGTGTCTCGGCGAAGCGTCGCGGCAGGCGGAAGACGACGTCGCTGTGCTCGCAGAAGGCGGCGATGGCGCTGAAGCTCGACAGTCGCAGCGGCTCGTTGAGCCGTTCGCCGGGTGCGAGCAGCCCCTGCTCGACCAGTTCCTGCCCGAGTAGGCCGCCGCCGCGACTGGTGAGCGAGACCAGACCGTGGCGCGCGGCGACATAGCGCTCGACGGTCAGCTCGCCCGCTGCCAGCGGGTGGTCGGCGCGCATCACCAGCGCAAAGGTCAGTGGTGCCAGCGGGGTGCGATGGAGTTCGCCGGTGCCGGCGGCGGGGGTGAACGCGGAGAGCACGAAGTGCACCTCGCCGCGCTCGAGTTGGCCGAAGTGCTCGCGCGGCTCGCTCTGGACCTCCAGCACCATCCCCGGCGCCAGCCGACTCATGCGCGCGAACAGCGGTGGCAGGAACCAGCCGATCTCGGGCTCGGGGCCGTGGAAGCGCACCGTCTGGGTCGAGGTCGCCGGGTCGAAGTCCGGGCCGGCGACCAGTCGCTCGGTCTCGGCAAGCAGCTGGCGCAGCCTCGGCAGCAGTCGCTCGGCACGCGCGCTCGGCACATAGCCGCTGGGGGTGCGCACCAGCAGCGGGTCGTCGAACAGGGCGCGCAAGCGCCGCAGCGCACGGCTGACGGCGGGCTGGCTCATCCCGAGCTGCTCGGCGGCGCGCGAGACGTGACGCTCTTCCAGGAGCTGGCGCAGCACCACGAGCAGGTTCAGGTCGAGGTCGCGGAGATTCATTCAGCGAATATGCATTATCGCACTCATGCATTGGAAGCATGAGTGTGCACCCCCTAGTCTGGCGACATCGAAACCAACCGCCGCTGCGCGGCGCCAGACGGAGATTGAACGATGCGTCCAGATACCCCCACCAGACTGAGCGGCAACACCATTGCGCTGCACTGGATCGTCGCGGTGATGATGATCGTACTGACCCTCAGTGGGCTCTACATGGAACAGGCCGGGGTCTATGCGCTCTACCCCTGGCACAAGTCCTTCGGTGTGCTGATCGTGCTCTTCGTGGCACTACGGGTGCTCTGGCGCATCCGTAACGGCTGGCCCGCGCACGTCGGTCGCTACACCCGGATCGAGCAGTGGCTGGCCAAGGCGGTGCACTGGCTGTTGATCATCGGTACGGTGCTGATGCCGGTCTCCGGCTTCATGATGTCGGCGCTGGGCGGGCACGGCGTGTCGCTGTTCGGGCTGGAGCTGGTGGCGCCGAACCCGGACCCGGCCGACCCGCAGCAGGTGGTGCCGATCAACGCGCTGCTGGCGCAGCTCGGTCACTGGCTGCACGGTCTCGGCGGCGATCTGCTGATCGGTGCCGTGGCGCTGCATCTCGTCGGCGCGCTCAAGCATCATCTGATCGATCGCGACGGCACGCTGCGACGGATGCTCGGCGCCGAGGTGCAGGTCGACGGCTGAGGCCGGTCGGTCGGCGCGACGGGCCGGGTTGGTCCGTCGTCGCCGTGCTGCTAGTGTTGCCTCGACATGACCAACCCTGGGAGTGCGAGACATGCGCGACGCGCACCATGACCTGCGAACCGTCACCCTGCGCAACGGCGTGCGGATGCCGACCCTCGCCTTCGGCACCGCCTTCGGCGACTGGGTGGGCGCGACCGCCTTCCAGGGCTTCCTCCCCGAACGGGCCTGGCGCGCCGTCGATCTGGCGCTGGACAACGGCTATCGGGCGTTCGACTGTGCCCATGTCTACGGGACCGAGCGCATGGTCGGCACCCTGCTCGGTCAGCGCTTTGCCAGCGGCGCCCTGACCCGCGATGCGGTCTTCATCACCACCAAGCTCGCCCATCCGGCGGCGCCGCCGCACCTCAACGTCTCGCACAAGCGGACCTGGGACGCCGACCGGGTCGAGGACATCGCCCAACGGGTCCGCGACGACATGGTCGACAGCCTCGATGATCTCGGGCTCGGCTATGTCGACCTGCTGCTGGTGCACTGGCCGGGGAGCTTCAGCGCGCCGCCCGGCGGCGACCCGGAGGTCTCGCGGCGCGCCCGCGCCACCATCTGGCGCGCCTTTTGTGAGCTTGCCGACAAGGGCGCGGCGCGCGCCATCGGTGTCTCCAACTTCACCATCGACCATCTGCGCCAGCTGATCGCCGACGTGCCCGAGCCCGCGTACCGTCCCGCGGTCAATCAGGTCGAGATCCACCCCTATTGCCGGGACCCCGAGCTGGAGGCCTTCTGCCGCGCGCAGAGCATCGTCGTCACCGCCTATGCGCCCTTCGCCAGCGGGGCCTTCGAGTTGCTGCGCGACCCGGTCCTGGTCGCCATCGCCGGGCGTCACGGCAAGAGCCCCGGTCAGGTCGTGTTGCGCTGGCACCTGCAGCGCGGTCGCACCGCGCTGCCCAAGACCTCCAGGGCCGAGCGCATGGTCGAGAACCAGTCGATCCACGACTTCATCCTCGACGCCGAGGAGATGCGGGCGATCGACGCGCTCGGCGTCGGCACCCCCCGCCGCACCTGTCCTGACCCGACGGCGATCGCCTGAGGGGCGATCGGGTTTCCAGCCGTCAGTCGGCAGTCGGCAGCCGCCAGCTTTCAGCCGCCAGCTTTCAGCCGCCAGCCGCCAGCTGCCAGCTGCCAGCCTTCCCGCTGGCGGCTGATTCGCCGCGTCTCCCTATCTGCGCCGGTCATGAACACCGGCCCTCCCCACTGGAGGCTGACAGCTGGGGGCTGGCCGCTTGAAGACTGGCAGCTTGAAGACTGGCCGCTGGCAACGGATTCCGCGCCCGCGGCATGAGCGGCATCAGTTGACGACCTCGACTCGGTCGCCGAGACGCAGGCGCTCGAAGAGGAAGCGGGCGTCGCGCTCGCCGACGCGCACGCAGCCGTGCGAGTCGGGGTAGCCGGGGAGCCAGCCCTCGTGGAGGAAGTAGTGGCCGTGGAACTGGATGGCGTAGGGCATCCACGCCTGCCAGCCGAGCTGGTTGGTGTAGCGCGAGGAGACCTTGTCGATGTCCTTGGCGAGCACGGCGAAGCGTCCGCGCGGGGTGGGGTGGCCGGCGCGGCCCGATGAGATCGGGCCGCTGTGCACCGGCTCGCCGTCCTCGATATAGGTGAAGCGCTGCTCGCCGAGATCGATGCGGATGGCGCGCCTGGCGGCGTCGCTCGGCCCGCTCGGCGGTCCGGGATCGGTGGTCGGGGGTGTTCCGGGTGGTTGTGGCTCGGTGGCGACCGTGGCGGGTGCGGTCGCGACTGGGGCGTCGACCGGCTCCGGCGCGGGGCGCTCGGGCGGCGCCGCGCAGCCGCTGCCGAGCAGGGTCACGGTGAGCAGGATGGTCGGGGCGGTGGCGGGATGGTTTCGGTCTGTTGCCGTGTCGCTCGGCTGCTCCATGGTTCGCTCCCTCGGCGTGCCCGCCCGTCTCCGGGGCCGGGGCCCGCCGGTGTGGATCCGCGTCGCGCCCTCCCTGTCCGCGCCGCCCGGCGGCTCATAGCACCGAGATCCGCACCTCGTAGACCCCGCCGATCACCACGTACTCGTCCTCGCCCTTGAGCAGGTCGGGGAGCAGCCGGTTGTAGAAAAATACCTTGGGGCGCGGCACCTCGGTTTCGAGGATGTAGTCGCCGAACTCGTCGGCGCGCTCGCGCTCGCTGGTGAAGCTGTTGAGGTTGTTGAGCAGCACGCGGTAGCGATGGCGTCCGACCCGTTCGAGGACCTCGTGTTCGTCGATGCGGTTGATCCCGCGATAGAGCCGCAGGTGGGTGCGCCCGGGGTCGCGGCGCTGCAACTCGTACTGGCCGTAGGTATAGAGCAGGTCGAGTTGGGACTCGAGCGCGTTGGTGGCGTAGAGCCCCTGGGTGCCGGCGGCGACATAGCGCAGATAGGTCTCGCTGCCGCGTCCGTGCAGCGGGCCGGCGTGGTGGCGTGCGAGCAGGCCGAAGCGGCTCTCCGCCCAACGCTTCAGCACTGCGCCCTCGCGCCCGTCGGAGTCGAACGACCAGCCGCGCACCATGCGTTGGTAGTCGGCCTTGGCGCGTCCGCGACGTCCCCGGGTGAGCCCGGCCTCCTCGGGGAGGTCGAGGAGGAAGCGCCAACGCATGTAGTCCTGGAAGTGACGCGCGCGCGCGCGATGCTCGGGGATGGCGTCGAGGTTGCGCAGCAGTGGGGTGTGGAGTGGGGCGATGCCGTCGAGTTCGAGGTCGACCGGGTGTTGCTGGTAGGTGAGGCTGCCGAGGATCACCGCCGGCAGGTTGCAGCGGTTGAGCGTGAGTCTGGCGTGTGCCGGGAGCGAGGGTGGCGGCGGGTCGGGCGCCTGGGTCGTTTGTCTGTTGCTATCCATACAGCCCCTGCGGCTTTGTCGTGGATACGACCATCCGGTCTCTGCCCGAGGGGTGTTGAATAATCGAGCCCAATCAATGCGGTAGGTCGTTTTATCGATGTTGGCACGGTGGCTGCTTGAGCCTCCGTGTGGATAACGTCGTGCAACGCTCGCCAAGCGAGCCAACGAGAGGAACCTACCATGGCAACACGGCAATGCGCCATCTACGGCAAGGGCGGCATCGGTAAGTCGACCACCACCCAGAACCTGGTCGCCGGGCTCGCCGAGCTGGGCAAGCGGGTGATGATCGTCGGGTGTGACCCCAAGGCCGACTCGACCCGTCTGATCCTGCACTCCAAGGCCCAGGAGACCATCATGCAGATGGCCGCCGACGCCGGCTCGGTCGAGGATCTGGAGCTCGAAGACGTGCTCAAGGTCGGCTTCGGCGACATCAAGTGCGTCGAGTCCGGCGGTCCCGAGCCGGGTGTCGGCTGCGCCGGTCGCGGCGTCATCACCGCGATCAACTTCCTCGAGGAAGAGGGCGCCTACGAGGAGGATCTCGACTTCGTCTTCTACGACGTGCTCGGCGACGTGGTCTGCGGCGGCTTCGCGATGCCGATCCGCGAGAACAAGGCGCAGGAGATCTACATCGTCTGCTCCGGCGAGATGATGGCCATGTACGCGGCCAACAACATCGCCAAGGGCATCGTCAAGTACGCCAGTTCCGGCGGCGTGCGTCTCGCCGGGCTGATCTGCAACAGCCGCAATACCGCCCGCGAGGACGAGCTGATCATGGAGCTTGCGCGTCAGCTCGGCACCCAGATGATCCACTTCGTCCCCCGCGACAACATCGTGCAGCGCGCCGAGATCCGTCGCATGACGGTTATCGAGTACGACCCCAAGTCGGGCCAGGCCGACGAGTACCGCACGCTGGCGCAGAAGATCATCGACAACCAGATGTTCGTGGTGCCGACGCCGATCTCGATGGATGAACTCGAGGACTTGCTGATGGAGTTCGGCGTGCTCGAGGAAGAGGACGAGAGCATCGTCGGCAAGACCGCGGCAGACGAGGCGGTGGCCTGAGCCCAGTCCCGAGCCATCGCGCGGACGCGCCGCCGTCGGCGACGTCCTGTCCCCCAGCGTTTCTCACCGCGCGACCGTCGGCGGATTGGCCGCGGCGCCGTATAGAGGACACAGCATGTCGAACATGACCCTCGAAGAGACCAAGGCCCTCATCCAAGAGGTGCTCGAGGCCTATCCCGACAAGGCGCGGAAGGATCGCGCCAAGCATCTCGCGGCCAACGACCAGTCGGTCGAGCAGTCGAAGAAGTGCATCATCTCCAACCGCAAGTCGCAGCCCGGCGTGATGACCATCCGCGGCTGTGCCTACGCCGGCTCCAAGGGCGTGGTGTGGGGGCCGATCAAGGACATGGTGCACATCTCCCACGGCCCGGTCGGGTGCGGTGCCTATTCGCGCGCCGGTCGTCGCAACTACTACACCGGCCACACCGGGGTGAACACCTTCGGCACGATGAACTTCACCTCCGACTTCCAGGAGAAGGACATCGTCTTCGGCGGGGACAAGAAGCTCGAGAAGCTGATCGACGAGATCGAGCAGCTCTTCCCCCTGGTCAAGGGCGTGAGCGTGCAGTCGGAGTGTCCGATCGGCCTGATCGGCGACGACATCGAGGCGGTGGCCAAGAAGAAGACCAAGGAGCACGGCAAGCCGGTGGTGCCGGTGCGCTGCGAGGGCTTCCGCGGCGTGTCGCAGTCGCTCGGCCATCACATCGCCAACGACGCGATCCGCGATCACGTGCTCGGCAATCGCGACGATCAGGCGTTCGAGTCGACCCCCTACGATGTGGCCATCATCGGTGACTACAACATCGGCGGTGATGCCTGGTCCTCGCGCATCCTGCTCGAGGAGATGGGGCTGCGGGTGGTCGCGCAGTGGTCGGGCGACGGCACCCTGCCGGAGATGGAGCTGACCCCCAAGGTCAAGCTCAACCTGATCCACTGCTACCGCTCGATGAACTACATCAGCCGCTACATGGAGGAGAAGTACAGCATCCCGTGGATGGAGTACAACTTCTTCGGTCCGACCAAAATCGCCGAGTCGCTGCGCAAGATCGCCGCCTTCTTCGACGAGACCATCCAGGCCAACGCCGAGAAGGTCATCGAGAAGTACCAGGCCGAGTACGAGGCGGTGATCGCCAAGTACCGTCCGCGCCTCGAGGGCAAGAAGGTGATGCTCTATGTCGGCGGGCTGCGTCCGCGTCACGTCATCGGCGCCTACGAGGACCTCGGCATGGAGGTCGTCGGCACCGGTTACGAGTTCGCCCACAACGACGACTACGACCGCACCATCAAGGAGGTCGACAACGCGACCCTGCTCTACGACGACGTCACCGGCTACGAGTTCGAGGAGTTCGTCAAACGCGTCAAGCCCGACCTGATCGGCTCCGGCATCAAGGAGAAGTACATCTTCCAGAAGATGGGCGTGCCCTTCCGTCAGATGCACTCCTGGGACTACTCGGGTCCGTATCACGGCTACGACGGTTTCGCCATCTTCGCCCGCGACATGGACATGACCGTCAACAACCCCTGCTGGAACAGCATGCAGGCCCCCTGGCTCAAGCCGGCCGCGGCCGAGACCGAGGCGACCGCCGCGAGCGCCTGATGATCCGTTAGTCCCCAGCGGTCAGCAGCCAGCGACCAGCCCGCCCGGGCTGGTGGCTGGAGGCTGACGGCAGACAGCCCTAGACCTAGATGCCGTCGTCCGCGGATTTGCGGCGCGGCAGGAGCACAAGCCATGAGCCAGACCGTCGACAACATCAAGCCCTGTTATCCGCTGTTCCGCGACGCGGACTATGTCGAGAGCCTCGCCAACAAGCGCGAGACCGTCGAGGAGGTCGCCTCGCCCGAGAAGATCGAGGAGACCTTCGCCTGGACCACCACCGAGGAGTACCAGGAACTCAACTTCAAGCGCGAGGCGCTGACCATCAACCCGGCCAAGGCCTGTCAGCCGCTCGGTGCGGTGCTCTGCTCGCTCGGCTTCGAGAAGACGCTGCCCTATGTGCACGGCTCGCAGGGCTGCGTGGCCTACTTCCGCACCTACTTCAACCGTCACTTCAAGGAGCCGGTGGCCTGTGTCTCGGACTCGATGACCGAGGACGCGGCGGTGTTCGGCGGCCAGAAGAACATGTTCGACGGGCTGGAGAACGCCCGCGCGCTCTACAAGCCGGAGATGATCGCCGTCTCCACCACCTGCATGGCCGAGGTCATCGGTGACGATCTCAACGCCTTCATCGGCAACGCGCGCAAGGAAGGTCACGTCCCCGAGGACTTCCCGGTGCCCTTTGCCCACACCCCGAGCTTCGTCGGCAGCCACACCACCGGCTGGGACAACATGTTCGAGGGCATCCAGCGCTACTTCACCCTCAACGCGATGGAGGACAAGGTCGTCGGCTCCAACGGCAAGATCAACCTGGTGCCGGGCTTCGAGACCTATCTCGGCAACTACCGGGTGATGCACCGGATGATGCAGGAGATGGGGGTCGACTACAGCCTGCTGTGCGATCCCGCCGAGGTGCTCGATACCCCGGCCGACGGTGAATTCCGGATGTACGACGGCGGCACCTCGATCGCCGAGGTCAAGGATGCGCCCAACGCCGTCGACACCCTGTTGCTGCAGCCCTGGCAGCTGGTCAAGACCAAGAAGTTCACCCAGCAGACCTGGAAGCACGATGTCCCGGCGCTCAACATCCCGATGGGGCTGGCGTGGACCGACGACTTCCTGATGAAGGTCTCCGAGCTCACCGGCAAGCCGATCCCCGAGTCGCTGACCCGCGAGCGCGGCCGTCTGGTCGACATGATGACCGACAGCCACACCTGGCTGCACGGCAAGAAGTTCGCGCTCTACGGTGACGCCGACTTCGTCATGGGCATGACCCAGTTCCTCATGGAGCTGGGCGCCGAGCCGACCCACATCCTCTGCAGCCACGCCAACAAGCGCTGGAAGAAGGCCGTCGAGAAGCTGCTCGCCGAGTCGCCCTACGGCGCCTCCGGCAAGGTCTACGTCAACCACGACCTCTGGCACCTGCGTTCGCTGTGCTTCACCGACAAGCCCGATTTCCTGATCGGCAACAGCTACGGCAAGTTCATCCAGCGCGACACCCTGCACAAGGGCAAGGACGCCGAGGTGCCGCTGATCCGCATCGGCTTCCCGATCTTCGACCGTCACCACCTCCACCGCATGACCACCATGGGCTACGAGGGCGCGATGTACATCCTCACCACCCTGGTCAACGCGGTGCTCGAGCGCCTCGACGAGGAGACGCGCGAGATGGGCGTGACCGACTTCAACTACGACCTGGTGCGCTGACCTGGAACCGCGAAGGCGCCAAGGACGCAAAGGTGTGATGGGCGCGTCCCGCTGCCTTCGCGGTCGAGCCACGCACGTGGGGTGCGCTGCCGACCATCGCTCGCCCGACTCTTGGTGGACGCAAAGGCTGTTCGCAAGGTCGCCCGGAGCGAAACAGAAGCAGGTCTGTAAGCACCCCATGTGTGCCGATCCATCAGATGCGCGCGGGCCGGAGAGCCTGGAAACCGAATACCGTGGACGGGGTAGGTGCTCTTGGTGCTCTTCGCGTCTTCGCGGTTTTTCCCGCCGCATCGCAGACAAGGCGAAACCGATGCCTAACGTGATGATCCGCAAGAATGAAACCGGGGCGCTGCTTTTCTATGTCGCCAAGAAGGACATGGAGGAGACCATCGCCTCGGTCGAACAGGACAGCGCCGAGCGCTGGGGCGGGGAGGTGGCGTTGACCGACGGCTCGCGCTGGTACATCGACCCGATCAGCCCGCCGCCGAGCTTCCCCACGACGCTGCGCTTTCGCCGCGTGGACGACTGAACCGCCCTGAGGAGGTACCCAATCATGGCCTATCAAATCCTGCGCGACCTGTGCACCGCCTGCGGCGACTGCCAGCAGGCCTGCCCGAACCAGTCGATCAGCCCCTGGAAGGGGGGCTACCGGATCGACGCCGCGACCTGTACCGAGTGCGATGGCGAGGGCGAACCGGGGATGCCGCAGTGTCTCGACGCCTGCATGGAAGAGGACTGCATCGTCCCGGCCTGAGCCGGATCCGGCCCGTCCCGGCGCATCGGGACGGGTCCCGCCAACACCAGGGAGTCACCCTCATGACCGTCGTACCACTCTCCGACGACATCGCGCTGCGTATCGGGCTCGCCGCCCGCATCCTCCCCGAGATCGATGTCGCGCGCCTGCTGCGCGTGCTCGAGACCACCCTGGGACTGCCGCCGACCGCCGACAAGCTCGATCGTCTGCGATTGCGCGATCTGCGCCAGGGTGCCGACGGCGCGCTCGCCGACCTCGAGCCCGAGCGTCTCAGGGACGCGCTCGCCATCCTCAAGGGCGAGGCCGGCGAGACCCAGCCGCCGCCGCTGCCCGAGCCCTATGCCGAGGGTGAGTTGCCGGACTCGATCCGGGTCGCCTGCGCCTCGGACTCGGGTGAGCAGCTCGACGGCCATTTCGGCGCGGCGCGACGCTTCCTGGTCTATCAGGTCTCGGCCGAGGCGATGCGGCTGATCGAGGTCCGTGAGATCGACGACAGTCAGGCCGAGGACGATCGCAACAGCTATCGCGCCGGTCTGATCGCCGACTGTCAGCTGCTCTACGTCGCCTCGATCGGGGGACCGGCCGCGGCCAAGGTGGTCAAGGTCGACGTCCATCCGATCCGCGTCGCCGATGGCGGCGAGGCGCGTGCGCACTTGCGCGAGCTGCAGGGCGTTCTCGCCGGGCATGTCCCACCGTGGCTGGCCAAGGCGATGGGGCAGGCGGGCGCCCGGAGCGGGGTTGCGGCATGATTGCGCCCGAGCGGATCGAGCAGGTCGTTGCCGTGGTCTCGCGCATCGGTGTCAACGCGCAGACCGTGCAGGCGCTGCGCGAGAGTTTCGACGAGCTGCACTTCACCCTCTGTCTGGAGGATGAGGTCGGCGTCCGCGAGCCCTATCGCGAGCTGCCCGGGGTGAGCCTCTATCTGGTCGGCGCCGGCGCCTCGGGTTGCGCCGCCCTGACCGATGATCCGGCCGAGGCCAGCGGGTTGCTGCTCGCCACCCACGCATGAGCCGGGGGCCGGCCCGTGCTCCTGTCACCGAATCGAGTCCAGTCCGATGACGATGATCGCCAGCACCACCGTCCACCCGCCTGTCGCCGAACTCGAACTCGCCGTCGCACGGCACTGTCAGGACTGTCCGCCCGAGGGCGGGATCGGGTCCCTGGTCAGGACACTCCAACGGCTGTTCCCGGCCTGGCCGCTGCGCCACGTCCTCACCCGCGGCGGCTGGTATCGGCTCGGCGGCGTGGTCGATCTCGACGGTGAGCGGGTGGCCGAACAGATCCGCCCCTGGGCCGAGGCGGCGCTCGCCGCCGCCGGCGGTGATCTGGAGCAGATGCTCGACGAGCTGCCGCAGGGGCGTCTGTTCGCCACCCGGGTCGAGGGTCGCACCCATTACCTGACCGTTGCCACCGGGCACAGCCCCGATGCCGCCATCCAGATCGAGGTCGAGGAGCTTCAGGAGGTGTTCGAGCGCCCACTGACCGATCCCGACTGGTTCCCCGAGGGGCTCGGCGAGTTCATCGACCCGGTCGATGTCCCCAGGGTCGAGCCCGAGCCGGTGGGGGCGCCGCGACTGGTGTTCCGACGGTTGCTGCGTCTCGACACCCTGGAGGAGCACGACACCGGGTTGCGGCGCTTCTTCGCCGACTGGGCGCGCAGCTCCGCCGGTGAACAGGCGCAGCTCTGTCACCATTGGATTGTCGCGGTGCGCGATGGCGGAGGACGCGGCAGCGCCCGACCGGTGGCGGCCTGCGCCGCCGCCCCGCCGCTCACCGTCGGCGAGGGCATGCGCGGCACGGCGCTGGCCAACCAGCTCCACGCCTTCGACCGCCGCCTGGGCTATCCCTTCGCCTGGTACTTCCACATGCTGACCAGCCCGCGGGTGTCGCACCAACTGGTCGAGGCGGTGCATGCCGATCTGATGGGCGCCTACGACTATCTGCCGGCGCGTGACCTGCAAGTGCTGCGTGACTGGTATCGAGATCCGTATGGTGTCTGACCCGCAGGTTTGCGATCGACTGCGGCCCCGAGGTTTTGAGGCGGTGCTAGAATCGGGCCACGGAGGCATGCCGGTTTGCGCATGCCGACCCGACAGGCAGTCCTGCCTTCATTACCGCACCGCACCGCGCCCGCGCGGGCGGTCAACCAGGGGAGTTGGTTATGAAATGCGCCATGCTTCTGACCGGAAACGGCCCGATCGTGATCCTGACCTCTTACGACTCGATCGAGAATCCGAAGCTGCTCGAGCGGCTCAACAACAAGGGGATCCCCAAGTTTCTCGCCTATGAGATCCCGCTGGAGTTGGCCGAACAGCGTTATGGCGGCCACTTCCGCAAGGTCACCAACGGTTTTACCGAGACCGACGACCTGCGGGTGCTCGATCACAACGGTCATCGCGCCTTCAACCTGTTCAGCTGGGACGAGCTGGGCGAGCCGCTGGCCCACGAGGCTCCGCTCTCGACCCACATCTAGACCGACCCCGCCCGGCCCCTCTCGGGCCGGGCGTCCCGCCGCTCACAACAGGCTGTGGCTGGTGCTCACCCCTGCCATCACGATGGCCACCACGCTCATCAGCTTGACCAGGATGTTGAGGCTCGGCCCCGAGGTGTCCTTGAAGGGATCGCCAACGGTATCGCCGATCACCGAGGCGCGATGGGCGCGTGAGTTCTTGCCGCCGTGGTGACCGGCCTCGATGTATTTCTTGGCGTTGTCCCAGGCGCCGCCCGAGTTCGACAGGAACACCGCCAGCACGAAGCCGCTCGACAGCCCGCCGACCAGCAGCCCGATCACCCCCGCCACCCCCAGCAGCAGACTCACCGCCACCGGCGCGCTCACCGCGATCAGCGCCGGCACCAGCATCTCGCGCTGGGCACCGAGCGTCGAGATCGCCACGCAGCGCTCGTAGTCCGGCTCCGAGGTGCCGGCGAGGATGCCGGGGTCGGCGCGGAACTGACGGCGCACCTCCTCGACCATCAGCCCGGCTGCCCGCCCCACCGCCTGCACCGTCAGCCCGCTGAAGACGAAGGCGACCATCGCCCCGAGCAGCACCGCCACCAGCACCGCGGGGTTGAGCAGGGTGACGTCGAAATAGGTCATGAAGTCGGCGAGGGTCGCCCCGGCGGTGGCGACCACCACCTCGTGACCGAGTTCGAGGGTGGCGACCCCGGTGCGGATCAGCTCGATGCGCACCACCTCGACATAGGAGGCGATCAGCGCCAGCGCGGTGAGCGCCGCCGAGCCGATGGCGAAGCCCTTGCCGGTGGCGGCGGTGGTGTTGCCGAGGGCGTCGAGTGCGTCGGTGCGGGCGCGGACCTCGGGGCCGAGGCCGCTCATCTCGGCGTTGCCGCCGGCATTGTCGGCGATCGGTCCGTAGGCATCGCTCGCCAGGGTGATGCCGAGCGTCGAGAGCATCCCCACGGCGGCGATCGCCACGCCGTAGAGCCCCTGGTTGAGCGCCCCGGGGTCGAAGCCCGAGGCGCAGAGGAAGGCGACCAGGGTGCCGGCGCCGACGGCGAGGATGGGCACCGCCGTCGACAGCATCCCCACCCCGATGCCGGCGATGATCGCCGTCGCCGGTCCGCCTTCGGCCTGCTGGGCGATGTGCAGCGTCGGCGCATAGCTCGGCGAGGTGTAGTACTCGGTGGCGCGACCGACGACGATGCCGGTGAGCAGTCCGCTGACCACCGCGCCCCAGATCCCCCAGGGGTTGGCGACACCGAGCGCCCACAGCAGCAGCGCGCTGGCGACGACGATCAGCGCCGCGGCGGCATTGACCCCGCGCGAGAGCGCGCCGAGCAGGGCGCGCTGGTCGGCGCCCTCGCGGGTGCGCACCAGGAAGACCCCGAGGATCGACAGCAGCACGCCGAGCCCGGCGATGGCGATCGGCGCCACCACCGCCTTGATCTGCAGCGTCGGCTCGCCGACATAAGCCGCGGCGCCGAGGGCGCAGGCGGCGAGGATCGAGCCGCAGTAGGACTCGAACAGGTCGGCGCCCATGCCGGCGACGTCACCGACGTTGTCGCCGACGTTGTCGGCGATCACCGCCGGGTTGCGCGGGTCGTCCTCGGGGATGCCGCTCTCGACCTTGCCGACCAGATCGGCGCCGACATCGGCGGCCTTGGTGAAGATGCCGCCGCCGACCCGGGCGAACAGCGCCTGCATCGAGGCGCCCATGCCGAAGGTCAACACCGTGGTGGTGACCAGCACCATGCGCACCCCGGCATCCTCTCCGGCCGGCAACAACCAGTCGGCGAGGGCGAACCAGACGACGATGTTGCCGAGTCCGAGTCCGACCACCACCAGCCCCATCACCGCACCGCTGCGAAAGGCGATGCGCAGCGCCTGGGGCAGCGAGGTGCGTGCCGCCGCCGCGGTGCGGGTGGCCGCGCGGGTGGCCGTCTGCATGCCGATGTAACCGGCCAGCGCCGAGAACAGCCCGCCGCAGACAAAGGTCGCCGGCAGCCAGGTGCTCTGCAGCCCGAACCCGTAGGAGAGCAGCGCGAACAGCGCGGTGAGCAACGCGAACACCAGCAGCATCAGCCGATACTGCTGGCGCAGATAGGCCATGGCGCCGTGGCGGACATGGTCGC
The DNA here is from genome assembly GCF_003718685.1 of Marichromatium sp. AB31. NCBI lineage: Bacteria > Pseudomonadati > Pseudomonadota > Gammaproteobacteria > Chromatiales > Chromatiaceae > Marichromatium > Marichromatium sp. AB31. Next base: position 132,414 of record NZ_RHFI01000006.1, read on the forward strand.
CGATCTCGCGCATGCGCGCGTTGCCCTGCTCCTCGGCAAGCATCTCGCGGAAGAAGCGCGCCGCGACCACCAGCGCGGTGAGCGCGGCGACGGGGGCGATCCAGAAGGCGATCTCGTTCATCGGTGGTCTCCCTGACGGGGGTTTCGGGTCATGCGAGCGGACCGAGCTGGGCCGAGCGCCACCAGTCGCGGTACTGGTCCTCGAGCAGCCCGTGATCGGGGAAGGGGTAGTAGGCGAAGTCCTGCTGATCGCCGACATAGAAACCGTTGTGCACCATGCGATAGAGCACCCCGGCCTTGACCTGGCGCAGCACCAGCTTGCTCGACTTGGTGGTGGTGTCGCTGTTGAGTTCGACCAGCACGTCGCGCAGATGGGCGAGGTTGGGATAGGGCAGGTCGTCGGCCGCGCCGTGTTCGGGATCGGTGGCCAGCGCCCCGAGACGCAGCTCGGAGAACACCACTCGGGGGACGTGCACCGGGTTGTCCGGGTCGGTGATGAAGTCGCAGAAGTCGTGCGGTTCGAGCCGGCTGGCGACCAGCGGGGTGACCGGGCTGAACTCCTGGTAGAGGTGCGAGCGCTGCTCGGGGTGGGGCTGGTAGGGTGCGCGCTCCAGGGTCAGGGTCTTGCCGTCGTTGGTGACCAGATGGAGGTTGCCGAGGGCGGCGACCGGGATGCGCTCGAGCACCCGGTAGATGGCGAGATAGACCGAGCGCTTGAGCGCGCCCTCAGGGGTGCGCACGCAGCGCTTCTCGATCAGCTCGAAGGGCAGGTCGGCGTCGCGGAATCCGGGGTCGACCTCGAAGAAGATCGACTCGCCCTGGACGTGGACCTTGGCGCCGATCGAGTAATAGCTGCCGAACGCCTCGGGGGCGAGCATCGAGGCGATCAGTGCCTGCGGGATCAGGGACAGATAGAGGTGCTGCGGATCGGTCATGCGGGGCCTCGCCTTGGCGGTGGCGCCGACCGGTGATGCCGGCGCATCCCGATCACTATAGATCAGCGCGATGACGGTCTCGGTGGTCGAGAGTGGGCCTCGTTCTTGCTATCTCCCGACTGCGACCCCGTTGCGGGGTCGAACCCGTGTTCCGTCGGGTGGGTATTTCCTTGATCGGCAAGCGGTTGTGGCACCAGAACGCAGATTGGCTCAGAACCCCTTGGTGGCAAAACCGACATCACTGTGAGATTCCCACCTCGACGGACGCGCCCCGATTCCCCGTCCTTTGTGGAGATCCTGATCAATGCTGCTCGATACCTATCAACAACAGGAACGGTTCTGGCTCAAGACCCTGTTCGGTACGCCGAGTCGCGAGGGACTGCAGGTCTTTCGCGGCGAGTTCGTGGTGCTCGAGGGCGAGCTCAAGGCCTCGACCGGCAAACGTACCCCGCCCAAGGCGGTGCTCAAGCAGGCGGTGATGGTCGGCGACGAGACCCGGCTGCAGATGGTGGTGGGCAACTTCGCGAGCATCGACGAGTTGCCCGAGTTCGTCGCGCGCTTCCACGACGTACTCGCCCCGGAGTGTCGTCCGGTGCTCTTCATCGACAATGTCGCCGAGAGCGCCGAGGTCGAGATCCAGGGGCATCCCTATGTGCTGATCCAGCACAGCGACGGGGTGGTGTGGAACGCGCTCACCGAGTGCTGCTATCTCGACAAGCAGGACCTCAAGGGGCTCTCCGGCGAGGACAAGGTGATCCGGGTGTTCGAGGCCCTGGCCGACTACCGGCCGGGCCTGCCGAGTCGCGACCTGGAGACCATGCTCGCGACCAAGACCGAGGCCAAGCGCACCACCTGGGGCGCGGTCTGATCCCCGGGCGGGACGGGCGGCTCAGGGCGCGTCGCGCAACAGCCGTCCGGCCCGCCACACCAGCGCCACCACCGGGATACCGATGAGGGTGGTGAAGACGAAGAAGCCGGGATAACCGAGGCCGTCGACCAACGAGCCGGAGTAGCCGCCGAGGACCTTGGGCAGCAAGGTCATCAAGGAGCTGAAGATGGCGTACTGCACCGCGGTGAAGGAGATGCTGGTGAGGCTCGAGAGGAAGGCGACGAAGGCCGCACTGGCCAGCCCGGCGGCGAGGTTGTCGGCGCTGACCGCGAGATAGAGCAGCAGCGGCTCGTTGCCGGCGTAGGCCAGCAGCACGAACACCAGATTGGTGAGGGCCGAGAGCAGGGCGCCGAGCAGCAGGATGCGCATCACCCCGAAACGGGTGGCGAGGACGCCGCCGAGCAGCCCGCCGAGGATGCTCACCAAGACCCCGAAGGTCTTGACCGCCGAGGCGATCTGCGGCTTGGTGAAGCCGATGTCCTGATAGAAAACGTTGGCGATCACCCCGAGGACGATGTCCGAGATCCGGTAGAGCCCGATCAGCGCGAGCAGCAGCAGCGCGGTGCGCAGCCCGTAGCGCGAGAAGAAGTCGGCCACCGGCTCGATCCAGGTCTCGTGCGCCAGCCGCCGCTCGAGCAGGCCGAGGCGCACCAGCCCCCAGCCGACCGTCGCCGCCACGGCGATGGCCGCGGCGAGATGGGCCACCTCCAGCACGAAGCGCAGCAGTGCGTCGCCGGCGGGCGCGGCGAACAGTGGCGCGCCGAGGAAGAAGGCGCTGACGAAGCTCGCCGCCACCAGTACGAACACCACCACCAGACGCAGATAGTCGCGCCCCGGATAAGGGTGTGCGAGCCGTTCTCTGGTCTCGGGCTCGCGCATCAGCAGGGTGGTGACGAGCCCGACGCCGAGGGTGGCGGCCATCACCAGATAGGTGTTGCGCCAGGCGCTATAGCTGTAGGTCTCGGCCGTCGAGCCGAACCAGGCGGCGAGATAGAGTGCGCCGGCCCCCGAGACCACCATGCCGATGCGGTAGCCGGCGATATAGGTCGAGGACATCAGCGCCTGGAGTCGTGCTGGCGCAGACTCGATGCGCAGGGCGTCGATGACGATGTCCTGGGTCGCGGCGGTCAACCCGAGCAGGGTGGCGGCCAGTGCCATGCGCGCGAGCGCCGACTCGCCGCCGGCGGGGTCGGTGAAGGCCATCAGCGCGATCGCCCCGGAGACCCCGAGCTGGGCGAGCAGCAGCCAGCCGCGGCGGCGTCCGAGTGCGCGGGTGAGCAGCGGCAACGGCAGTCGGTCGACCAGCGGCGCCCAGACGAACTTGAACGAATAGCCGAGCGCGGCCCAGCTGAAGAAGGTCACCGCGTTGCGCTCGATCCCGGCCTCGCGCAGCCACAGCGACAGCGAGGAGAAGATCAGCAGCAGCGGCAACCCGGCCGAGAAGCCGAGGAAGAGCATCGCGATCACGCGGCGCTCGAACAGGGCGAGCAGGGTCTGTCGCCAGTCGGTGGCGGTCTGGCCGTCGGCTTGGGGCATCCGGGATCCGGTCGGGTTGGGGCGGTGGCGTGCGGCTACGCTAGCGGTATCAAAGGGTCTGGCGCAAGCCCGCGCCGCCCCTGCAGGTCGTGCTCAGAGGTACTACCCTTGGGGCAGCAGTCGCGTCCGGCCCCGGGGCCGGACACCATTCATGCTGACAGGAGGTGGCATCGTGTCGAGTCCCGCTGCAGGCAGTCTGCGTCGTCTGTTACTGGCCGAGTGGCCCTATGTCGTGCTCTATGTCGCGGTCATCATCGGGGTTGGGCTGACCAATCTGGTCCCGGGGACCGCGCTGCTCTACTGGCAGGTGCTGATCCCGCTGTTCGGTGCGCTTGCGCTCTGGGTCGGCTGGGACGGTTTCGAGTCCGATTCGGGTGCGCGTACCGCCTTCGTGGTGCGTACCCTGGCGCACTGGGCGGCGCTGTTCGTACTGGTGCGACTGCTCTATCTGCCGCAGCTCCAGTCGGTGTTCGACAACGCGGTGATGGGGCTGATGATGGTGCTGTTGCTCGGCTTCTCGGCGCTGCTCGCCGGTATCTACGGGCATCTGCGCATGGCCGGGGTGGGGGTGGTGTTGATGTTGAGCGCGGTGGCGATCGCCTTCCTCGACGATGCCGCGGTGGCGGTCGCCGTGGTCGCCGTGGTGGTGGCCATCGTGCTGACCCTGCTCTGGCAGCGTCGTCAGCTCGAGGTCGGCATGGACGAGACGGAGAGGAAATAAAAGGGCCATCGGATCCGCCGCCACGGATCACGATGGCCAACCTTGGGGAGACGCGAGGAGGAGTGCCGCGTTCCCCGGGGATGCTCAGTTCCTTTCGCTGCACGGTCAGGGGCGTCGGGGCCCGGGGGGAGTGAGCGCGCCGACGTTTGATCCTGCCCGGCTGACCCTGTGGGCGCGACGCCGTGGACTGCCCGGCGCCGCGCCCCGTCCCGTGTCTGGTGGTCTGTGCGACCTCACGAGCCGATGGGGCCGGCTTCTCTTTGTTTCAGGCGTCTGGCGCCGATCTGTGCGTCCTTCGGGGCCTTGCCTGCGCTTAGTAAATGCATGAGGCATGCCACGCTTCTCGTAGACGCGTGATCTGTTTTTATCTATTTGTTTTGTTTTGATTTTTTGTTTCGCGGGGGACGCGAGGAGATGCCGCGACGCTGTCGCGGCGAGCGGGCGGGACTGACAGAAGCTGTCAGCTGACAGCTTCTGTCGGCAGCGTGGCGGGTCAGCCGGCCTGCACGGCGGCCAGCGCGGTCATGTTGAGCAGCCCGCGCACCGTGGTGCTGGGGGTGGCGATGTGGGCGACGTGCGCCGAACCGAGCAGGATCGGACCGAGCGAGGCGCCCTCGTCACGCATCCGCAGCAGGTTGAAGGCGATGTTGGCGGCGTCCTGGTTGGGCATGATCAGCAGGTTGGCCGCACCGGTCAGACGCGAGTTGGGGAAGCGCGCCAGCCGGCCCTCGGGATCGAGGGCGAGGTTGGCGTGCATCTCGCCCTCGACCTCGAGTTCGGGGGCCTGCTCGCGCAGCAGCTGCAGCGCGTTGTGCATCTTCTGCGCCGAGGGCGAGTTGTGGCTGCCGAAGTTCGAGTGCGACAGCAGCGCGACCTTGGGGGTGAGGCCGAAGCGCTCGACCTCGGCCGCGCACAGTCGGGTGATCTCGGCGAGCTGCTCGGCGTCGGGGTCGGCCTGGACATAGGTGTCGGCGATGAACAGCGGCCCCTTCTCCAGCACCACGGCGTTCATCGCGGTGAGGTGGGTGACGCCCGCGGCGGTGCCGATGACCTCCTCGACATGACGCAGGTGACGGGCATAGCGCCCGACCACGCCGCAGATCATGGCGTCGGCGTCACCACAGCGGACCATGGCCGCGGCCAGCACCGTGGGGTCGTTGCGGATGTACTCGCGGGTCTCGTCGGGGGCATAGCCGCGTCGCTGCACCCGCTCGTAGACCGCCTGCCAGTGGTTCTCGAAGTTCGGGTTCTCGCAGGGCACCACCACCTCGAAGTCCTGCTCGGGACGCATGCTCAGGCCGAGGGCCTCGATGCGCGCGCCGATCACCTCGGGGCGACCGATCAGCAGCGGTCGGGCGATGCCCTCGGCCACTGCCTGCTGCGCGGCCTGCAGCACCCGATCCTCCTCGCCCTCGGCGAAGACCACCCGCTTGGGGGCGATGCGCGCCTGGTCGAACACCGGCTTCATGGCGATGCCGGTGCGGTGCGAGCGCGCGTGCAGGTCGCGACGATAGGCCTCGAGATCGGCGATCGGCCGGGTGGCCACGCCGCTCTCCATCGCCGCGCGCGCCACCGCCGGTGCGAGGTGCTCCATCAGCCGCGGGTCGAACGGCTTGGGGATCAGGTACTCGGGGCCGAAGCTCAGCTGATGGCCGCCGTAGGCCGCGCGCACGATGTCGGAGGGTTCGGCCATGGCCAGGTCGGCGATGGCGCGCACGCAGGCGGCCTTCATCGCCTCGTTGATCTCGCTGGCGCCGCAGTCGAGTGCGCCGCGGAAGATGAAGGGGAAGCAGAGGACGTTGTTGACCTGGTTGGGGTAGTCCGAGCGACCGGTGGCGATGATCGCATCCGGACGCGCCTCGCGAGCCAGATCGGGCATGATCTCGGGGACCGGGTTGGCCAGCGCCATGATGATCGGCGACCCGGCCATCTTGCCCAGCCACTCGGGCTTGAGCACGCCGGCGGCCGAGAGCCCGAGGAAGATGTCGGCGCCCTCGATCGCCTCGGCCAGGGTACGCTGCTCGGTGGCCTGGGCGTAACGACCCTTGTAGGGGTCCATCTCCTCGGTGCGGCCCTCGTGGACCACCCCGGCGATGTCGGTGAGGGTGATGTTCTCCTTGGGCAGGCCAAGGGTCACCAGCAGGTCGACACAGGCCAGTGCCGCGGCGCCGGCGCCGGCGGTGACCAGACGCACCTTGCTGATGTCCTTGCCGACCACCCGCAGGCCGTTGAGGATGGCCGCGCAGACCACGATCGCGGTGCCGTGCTGATCGTCGTGGAAGACCGGGATGCCCATGCGCTCCTTGAGCGCCTTCTCGATGATGAAGCAGTCCGGGGCCTTGATGTCTTCGAGGTTGATGCCGCCGAAGGTCGGCTCGAGGCGGGCGACGGTCTCGATGAAGGCCTCGGGATCACGCTCGTCGACCTCGATGTCGAACACGTCGATGTCGGCGAACTGCTTGAACAGCACCGCCTTGCCTTCCATCACCGGCTTGGAGGCCAGACCGCCGATGGCACCGAGCCCGAGCACCGCGGTGCCGTTGCTGATCACCGCTACCAGGTTGCCGCGTGCGGTGACCTCGGAGGCGGCCAGCGCGTCCTTGGTGATCTCGCGACAGGCCGCGGCCACGCCGGGCGAGTAGGCCAGCGCCAGGTCACGCTGGTTGGCCAGCGGCTTGGTGGCCTTGATCTCCAGCTTGCCGGGCTTGGGGTAACGATGGTACTCGAGTGCGCTCTGGTCGAATTCTTCCGACATCGGGGTCTCCGAATGATGGTTTGCGGTCGCGCCGCAGTCTCTCTCGTGGCGGGGTCGATCCCCGCTGCTCATGGCGTGACACAGCGAATGCGCGCGCTCGGCGCGCCGCAGGCCGGTATCGTGGTGGGCTCGAGGGCGGGGGACGCGGTGCCGGACGCATGGATTGGGGTGGCGCGCATCGATCGCGGCGCAGCGGGCGTCTTGCCCGTGCGTACGCCCGATCACGCTTGCTGCGACACACCAGTATACCCGTTAGAGTGGGTGGGCAGCGAGTCGGCATCAGCGCGGTTGGCGGTCGGGGGTGGCTCACGGCTATCATCGTCGGTTGCGATGTGGGGCGCGGCCCCGGGGCGGGGCCGATGGCGACCCTGGCGAATGGACGGGATCCGAGGAGAGACGATGGGCGCGAGACGGGTAGGGAGCGGATGCGGATTCAGCTGATCAGCGTGGGACGTCGCATGCCCGGCTGGGTCGAGCAGGGCTATGCCGAGTACGCCAAGCGCCTGCCCCCGGAGTGTGCCCTGCAGCTCCAGGAGATCGAGCCGGCACGCCGGGTCAAGAACGGCAGCGTGGCGCGCTACAAGGCCGAGGAGGCCGAGCGTATCCTCAAGGCAGTGCCCAAGGGCGCGGCGGTGATCGCGCTCGACGGCGGTGGCCAGTCCTGGAGCACCGAGCGTCTCGCCCAGGCGCTCGAGGGTTGGCTCGCCGACGGTCGCGATCGCGCCCTGCTGGTCGGTGGTCCGGATGGGCTCGATCAGCGCTGTCTGGCCCGCGCCGAGCAGTCCTGGTCGCTCTCGCGCCTCACCTTTCCCCATCCACTGGTCCGGGTGATCCTGGCCGAGCAGCTCTATCGCGCCTGGTCGCTGATGCACGGCCACCCCTACCATCGTGGCGACTGAGATGGACGCCGCCGCGCCGCGCCTCCATCTCGCCTCGCGCTCGCCACGACGCGCCGAGCTGCTCGAGCAGATCGGCGTGCGTTTCACGCGCCTCGATGCCGAGGTCGACGAGACCGTCCGTCCCGGCGAGGCCCCCGGCGACTATGTGCGCCGGGTCACCGGCGACAAGGGTCGGGCCGGCTGGACGCAGGTCGCCGCGCGCGCCGATGCCCTGGTGCTCGCCGCCGACACCGCGGTGGTGGTCGACGCCTGCATCCTCGGCAAGCCGCGCGATCGCGCCGACGCGCTGGAGATGATGGAGCTGCTCTCCGGGCGCGAGCATCGGGTGCTCACCGCGGTGGCCCTGGTCGGCGCCGCCGGCGAGTCGCTGCGTCTCAGCGAGACCCGGGTCCGCTTCCGCCAGGTCGCGCCCGCAGAGGCCGCGCGCTACTGGGCGACCGGCGAGCCTCGCGACAAGGCCGGCGGCTATGCCATCCAGGGGCTCGGCGCGGTGTTCGTCGCCGCGATCGCGGGCAGTTACTCGGGGGTGATGGGGCTGCCGCTGTTCGAGACCGCGACGCTGCTGGCCGAGGCCGGGATCCCGGTGCTCGGCGCCTCGCCCCCCGGTCAGGACTGATTCGTCCACGGGTTCACGCAGTGAACCGATCGCGCCGCCGGTCGCGGCGCGACCGCCGGCTCATGGTTTTCGCGCGCGTGCCGCCAGGCGCGCGCGCCCCCATCTCCATATCCAAATCCATAAGTGAGAACCTCCCGTGAGCGAAGAGATCCTGATCAATGTCACGCCACCCGAGACTCGTGTCGCCGTGGTCGAGAACGGCGTGGTGCAGGAGATCATCATCGAACGCGCCGAACGTTGCGGTCTGGTGGGCAATGTCTACAAGGGCCGGGTCTGTCGGGTGCTGCCGGGGATGCAGGCGGCCTTCGTCGAGATCGGTCTGGAGCGCGCCGCCTTCCTGCACGCATCCGACATCATCGGTCCCCATGGTGAGCCGCTCAGCGAGCACATCCAGGACCTGGTGGTCGAGGGCGACCCGATCGTCGTCCAGGTGGTCAAGGACCCGCTCGGCACCAAGGGTGCGCGGCTGACCACCAACATCTCGGTCGCCTCGCGCTATCTGGTGTGCATGCCCGCCCTCGGCGGCATCGGTGTGTCGCAGAAGATCGACGACGAGGACGAGCGGCGGCGCCTGCGCGATATCCTCCAGGCCTTCGTCGACGATCACGACGGGCAGGGCGGGTTCATCGCCCGCACCGCCGCCGAAGGCGTCGACGAGCACCTGCTGGTGCGCGACATGGGCTTCCTCGATCGGCTCTGGCGCGGGGTCAAGGAGCGCTGCGCCAACGCCTCCGGCGACGGCCTGATCCACGAGGACCTGCCGTTGGCGCTGCGCGCGCTGCGCGATCTGGTCACCCCGGACGTCGAGCGCGTGCGCATCGATTCGCGCGCCATGGTCGACAAGGCGATCCCCTTCGCCGCCAAGTACATCCCCGAGATCAAGGATCGTATCGACCTCTACCAGGGCGAGCGTCCGCTGTTCGATCTCTACGGGGTCGAGGACGAGATCCGCAAGGCGCTGCATCGCAAGGTCAGCCTCAAGTCCGGCGGTCACCTGGTGATCGATCAGACCGAGGCGATGACCACCATCGACGTCAACACCGGCGCCTTCGTCGGTCATCGCAACCTCGAGGAGACCATCTTCAAGACCAATCTCGAGGCGGCGCAGGCGATCTGTCGGCAGTTGCGCCTGCGCAACCTCGGCGGCATCATCATCATCGACTTCATCGACATGACCGAGGATGAGCACAAGCGCCAAGTGCTGCGTGCCCTCGAGAAGTGTCTGGCGCGCGATCACGCCAAGACCCATATCACCGAGGTCTCCTCGCTCGGGCTGGTGGAGATGACCCGCAAGCGTACCCGCGAGTCGCTCGAGCACGTGCTCTGCGAGCCCTGTCCCTGCTGTGGCGGTCGCGGCTCGATCAAGACCGCCGAGACCACCTGCTACGAGATCTTCCGCGAGATCATGCGCGAGTCGCGTCAGTTCGACGTCGAGAGCCTGCTGGTGCTCGCCTCCCAGGAGGTGGTCGATCGACTGCTCGACGAGGAGTCGGCACACCTGGCCGAACTCGAGGAGTTCATCGGTCGACCGATCCGGCTCCAGGCCGAGGCGCTCTATACTCAGGAACAATATGACGTGGTGCTGATCTGACCGAACGCCCCGGGGCGTTCGACCGGGTCTCGCGGACCGGTCCCCGGTCGCGGCGCTCCGCCACCCGTTCACGCCAGCCGCGAAGCACTGCCCATGTCCTCGATCCGTCGTCTCTACGCGCCCCTGTCCAGGTCCATGCTCGTCGTGCTGGTGGTGTGCGCACTCGCGCTCACCGGCGTTCGCGTCGGGCTCTCGCTGATCGATCACTATCGCCAGCCGTTGCTGCGCTCGGTCGCTGCCGCGCTCGGCGTCGAGCTGGAGGCCGAGCGGCTGCGTGCCGGACTGGTCGGGCTGCGTCCCTATCTGGCGCTCGATGGCCTGGTGCTGCGCACCCCGGGTGCAGCGGCGCCGCTGCGACTCGACACCCTGGCGATCGAGCTCGCGCCACTCGCTTCGCTGCGCGCCGGCGCCCCCCGGCTCGCCGGACTGGGGCTCGCCGGTGGCCAGTTGAGCTTGGTGCGCGATGGCGCCGGGCGGCTGTCCCTGCCCGCACTCGACGGACTCGGCGGCGGCGACCCCGAGGGGCTGGTGCGATTGCTCGAGCGAGGACGGGTGACGCTCACCGACATCGATCTCGACTATCACGATCCGCAGCTGTCCGCTCCGCTGCGTCTCGACGGGCTGACGCTGACCCTGGACAACGGCTGGCATGGTCGCCGGGTGGCGCTCGCCGCCGCCGTGCCGGCGCTCGCCGGGCGCATCGAGGCACGCGCCCGGTTGCACGGACCACTGCGCGAACCGGCGCGCTGGTGGGGGCACGTCGCGGCGCGGGTGGCGGCCTCGCGGCTGGAGGCGCTGCCGACGCAATGGGCGGGGCAGGCGCTGCCCCGGGTCGCCGGCGGCGAGGTCGAGCTGTGGGCCGAGCTGGTGCCCGGCCGGCTGGCCGGCGCCAGTCTGGCGCTGGCCCTCGACGGGCTGGCCAGCGCCGCGGGCGAGCCGGTGTTGCGTCGGGTGCGGACGCTGGCGCAGCTGCGTCCGGATCGCCACGGCTGGCGGCTACGGTTGGCCGACCTCGATCTTGTCGGGGCCGCGGGCGGCGCGGTGGCGATCGGCGACCTCGCGCTCGATCTCGACCCCAGAGGGCGAGCGCGCGCGCTCGTCGCCGAGTCCCGCACCCTCGATCTCGCCGCGCTCGGCACCCTGCTGCGTGCCAGTCCGCGCCCCTTGCCGGACGCGCTCGCCGGGCTCCTGGCCAGCGCCCCGCGTGGCCGGCTCGATGCCTGCGCCCTGGAGGTGGCGCTGCCGGTCGATGCGCCGCCGCGCTGGCGTCTCGACGCCCGGCTCGTCGGGATCGGTCTCGATCGTCACGGACACTGGCCCGGTCTCAGCGGGCTCGACGGGACGCTCAGCGTCGACCAGGACGGCGGGCGGCTGGCGCTTGCGCCGCGTCGTTTCGCGCTCGATCTGGCGCCGCTGTTCGATCGGCCGCTGGCGTTCTCCCGACTCGACGGCACGCTGCGCTGGCACCATGCCGATGACGGCTGGCAGCTGGCGGCCGAGTCGCTCGAACTGGCCACCGCCGATCTCGCCGGTGACGCGCGCTTCAGCCTCCACCTGCCCGGCGACGGCGCCAGCCCGCTGCTCGATCTGCGCGCGCGTTTCCACGACGGCGACGCCGCCCAGACCCGCAGCTATCTCCCGGTCGGACAGATGCACCCGCGTCTGGTCGCCTGGCTGGAGCGCGCCATCGTCGCCGGTCGGGTGCCCGAGGCCGAGGTGCTGTTTCGCGGCCCGCTGGCCGCCTACCCCTTCCGTGCTCAGGAGGGGCGCTTCGAGTTGCGTCTCGACTATGCCGACACCCGGCTCGACTATCTCCCCGGCTATCCCCCGTTGGAGGGGGCCAGCGGCGAGCTGCGCTTTCTCAACCAGGGCATGAGCGTGCGTCTCGACCGGGCGCGCGTCCTCGACAGCGACGTCAGCGCCGGCTGGGCGCGGCTCCCCGATCTGCGCGACAGCCGGGTGCTGGAGATCCATGCCGAGGCCGATGGCCCCTTCGCCGACGGCGTGCGGGTGTTGCGCGAGAGCCCGTTGCGCACGCGCCTCGGCGCCCTGGCCGCGCGGCTCGAGGCGAGCGGTGACTCGCACCTGGCGCTCGATATCGGGTTGCCGCTCAAGCGCGAGCAGCCGCTGGCGCTCAGCGGGCGCCTGACCTGGCCCGAGGACGATGCCGCGCTGCGCCTGATCGAGACCCCGCTGCGACTGGCCGATCTCGATGGCGCACTCTCCTTCGACACCCAGGGGGTCGCGACCGAGTCGATGACCGCCCGACTCTGGGGGCGGCCGCTGCAACTGGCGCTGCGCACCGAGCCCGAGCGGGTGGTGCTCGAGGCCGCCTCGCGCACCCCGGTCGAGACCCTGGCCGCGCAGTTGCCCGCGCCGCTGTGGTCGAGCCTCGGCGGCGAACTCGACTGGCGCCTGATGCTCGGGCTGGCCCACGCCGAGCTGGGCGCCTCCGCCCCCCGGCTCGACTGGCGGTTGGAGAGCGGCCTCGAGGGGCTGGCGCTGGCGCTGCCGGCGCCGCTCGGCAAGCGCGCCGAGGGTCGGCGGCGGCTCGACCTCGCCGGCACCCTGGTGCCCGACCAGCGCCTCGCCGTCGCCGGTCGGGTCGGCTCGCTCGGCGTCAATCTCGCCCTGGGGCTGGCGCCGGCGCGGCTCGAGCGCGGCCATCTGCGTCTCGACGGCGCCGCGCCCCGGCCGGGGCGCGACGGGCTGTTCATCGACGGCCGGGTGAAGCGGCTCGATCTCGATGCCTGGTCGACCTGGGCGCGTCGGCGCCCGGGTGGCGGCGCGGGTGCCACGCCGCTCGTCGGGGTCGAGGTCGCCGCCGAGGAGGCGCGTCTCGGCGCGTTGCGGCTGCATCGTGCCACGCTTGCGCTTGCGCTGGCGCCCGAGGCGCGCGGCTGGCGCCTGGGATTCGACAGCCGCGAGCTGGCCGGGCAGGTGGTGCTGCCCACTGCGCCGGGCGCGCCCGACGCGCCGCTGCGGCTCGATCTCGATCGGCTCGAACTCGACGCCCTGCTCGCCAGCGGTGGTGGCGCCGGGAGCGCGGCGCGCGCGCCGGGCGACTGGCCGGCGCTCGATCTCGCCGTCAGCGATCTGCGCTGGGGCGGTGAGGGGCTCGGTCGGCTGGCCCTGGAGCTGCGGCCGAGCGCCGCCGGCATCGGCATCCCCCGGCTGCGTCTGAGCGATGGCGAGCGGCTCGCGCTGAGCGGCTCGGCGAACTGGCGCGACGGCCCCGGCGGCGGTCACAGCCGGGTCACCCTGGCGCTGGAGTCGGGCGATCTCGGTGAGTTGTTGCGCCGGCTCGGCTATCGCAGCGTGCTCGAGGGCGCACCGGTCGACGCCCATGCCGAACTCGACTGGCCGGGCGCGCCGGGTGACTACGCGTTGGCGCGTACCCACGGCTGGATCGACGTCGACATCGGCGCCGGGCGCCTGCTCGAACTCGAGCCCGGGGTGGGACGCGTGCTCGGCTTCCTCAACCTGGGCGCGATCAGCCGCCGTCTGGCGCTCGACTTCAGCGATCTCTATGCCCAGGGCTTCGCCTTCGAGCGGATGCAGGGACGACTGCTGCTCGCCGATGGTCAGGCCGGCAGCGATCGCTTCGAGGTTGTCGGTCCCTCGAGCCGGCTGATCATCGGCGGGCTGACCGATCTGGTCGAGCGGCGCTTCGATCAGACCGTGGTGCTCGAGCCCAAGCTCGGCTCCAGCGTCGCCCTGGCCAGCGCCGTGGCCGGCGGTCCCGTGGTCGGCGCCGCGGTCTATCTGGTCGACCGGGTGGCGGGGAACGCCATCGACCGATTGGGGCGCTATCAGTACCGGGTCAGCGGTCCCTGGGGCGAGCCGCGGGTGACGCCGCTGGGCTGGGATCCGCAGCTGGTGCAGTCCGTCGCCGAGGACGAGACGCCGAGTCGCGACGAGCCGGTGAACCTGTTTCTCGAGTGAGCGCGCGGTCGGCGGTTTCGGCTCGACCGGGGGGATGGTATCTTTCCGATAGGTACGCAGTCGCCGCCATCGGCGGGTGGCTGCTCGGACGCAAAGGCGGAGATCGGCGAGGTCGCGGGCCGACCGGACCGGCGAGGCGGTGCAGACGATGAATGCGAAACCCAAGGTCGGGGCGGTGCAGATGGCGACCGGCCCCAACGTGAGCGCGAACCTGTTCGAGGCCGAGCGGTTGATCAAGGAGGCGGCCGAGGGCGGCGCGCAGCTGGTGGTGTTGCCCGAGAACTTCGCCTTCATGGGCAAGCGCGACCAGGACCAACTCACCCTCCGCGAGGAGGACGGCGAGGGGCCGCTGCAGGCCTTCCTCGCGCGGGTGGCCAAGCAGTACGGCGTGTGGCTGGTCGGTGGCACCATCCCGATGGTGGCCGAGGACTCGTCCAAGGTTCGCGCTGCGTGCATGGTCTATGACGACCAGGGCCAGCGGGTGGCGCGTTACGACAAGATCCATCTGTTCGATGTCAGTCTGCCCGAGGTCGACGAGCGCTATCACGAGTCGGCCGCGATCGAGGCCGGTGACGAGGTGGTGGTGATCGACAGCCCGCTGGGACGGCTCGGCGTGGCGGTGTGCTACGATCTGCGCTTCCCGGAGATGTTCCGCAAGATGCTCGATCGCGGGGTGGAGATCCTGGTGGTGCCCTCGGCCTTCACCGCGATCACCGGCAAGGCACACTGGGAGACCCTGGTGCGCGCGCGCGCCATCGAGAACCTGGTCTATGTGGTCGCCGCCGCCCAGGGTGGTTTCCACATCAATGGGCGCGAGACCCATGGTCATACCATGATCGTCGACCCCTGGGGCTCGGTGCTGGCGCAGGTGCCGCGCGGGGCCGGCAGCATCTGCTGCCCGGTCGACGAGGAGTTCCTCGAGTCGGTGCGTCGCAATTTCCCGACCATCGAGCACCGCCGTTTGAAATGTCACGGCTGAAGCCTCAGCTAGATCGCAAAGGGTCCCGCCGCCGGCGGACCCGCTCCGGGGGGGGCATCCCCCCCGGGTCCCAGCAGTCCCTGCTCGTGCCGAGGGGGGCGGGGACCGGTTGCACGGCACTGCGCTGAAGCTGCCTCGTCCCACGTCCATTTCGGGCCCGCCAGTTCACCCCTCGGCCGGTCACGGTCGGGGAGATGCTCCCCAGGAGTCCTCTAGATCCGATGAACGATTCACTAGCGCTCGCGCGCGACAGCATCCTCGCGCCGGTCGGTCTCTCCGACGGTGATCTCGACCGTCTGCTCGGGCTGCTCGCCGGTGCCTCGGTCGACGCCGCCGACATCTATTTCCAGTCCAGCCGCCTGCAGTCCTGGGTGATCGAGGACGGTCTCATCAAGGACGGTAACTTCAACATCGAGCAGGGCGCCGGGCTGCGGGTGATCTGCGGCGAGAAGACCGGGTTCGCCTACTCCGACGAGTTGCAGTTCCCGGCCCTGGCGCAGGCCGCCGAGGCGGCGCGGACGATCGCCCGCGGCGGTCGGGGGCACAGCGTCGCGGTCGGAGCCAAGGCGCCGGCCGCTGCCCTGTACCCGCCGATCAACCCCATCGACAGTCTCGAGAACGCCGACAAGATCGCGCTGCTGCGTCGCGTCGACGCCGAGGCGCGCGCCGCCGACCCACGGGTGCGCGAGGTGACCGCCAGCCTGGTGGCGGCGCACGATGTGGTGCTGGTGCTTGCCGATGACGGCTCGCTGGCTGCCGACGTGCGCCCGCTGGTGCGGATGAACGTGAGCGTGATCGTCGAGGCCGACGGGCGTCGCGAGCAGGGCTCGAGCGGCGGCGGTGCGCGCACCGATCTCGGCTTCTTCCTCGCCGAGGAGCGGGCGCTCGGCTTCGCCCGCGAGGCGGTGCGTCTCGCCCTCACCAGCCTCGAGGCCGAGGAGGCCCCGGCCGGCACCATGCCGGTGGTGCTCGGTCCCGGCTGGCCCGGGGTGTTGTTGCACGAGGCCGTCGGTCACGGGCTCGAGGGCGACTTCAACCGCAAGGGCACCTCAGCCTTCGCCGGGCGGCTCGGCGAGCGGGTGGCCGCGCCCGGGGTGACGGTGGTCGACAACGGCACCCTGCCGAGACGGCGCGGCTCGTTGGCGATCGACGACGAGGGCACCCCGACCCAGGAGACGGTGCTGATCGAGGACGGCATCCTGCGCGGCTACATGCAGGACAAGCTCAATGCCCGGTTGATGGGCGTGGCGCCCACCGGTAACGGGCGGCGCGAGTCCTACGCCCATCTGCCGATGCCGCGCATGACCAACACCTATATGCTTGCCGGGGATCGTGATCCGGGCGAGATCATCGCCTCGGTCGACAAGGGGCTCTATGCCGCCAACTTCGGCGGCGGCCAGGTCGACATCACCTCGGGCAAGTTCGTGTTCAGCGCCAGCGAGGCCTATCTGATCGAGAACGGTCGGATCGGTCGGCCGGTCAAGGGCGCGACCCTGATCGGCAACGGCCCAGAGGTGATGACCCGGGTGAGCATGATCGGCAACGACCTCAAGCTCGACGAGGGTGTCGGGACCTGTGGCAAGGACGGACAGAGCGTGCCGGTCGGGGTCGGGCAGCCGACCCTGCGCATCGATGCGCTCACCGTCGGCGGCACCAGCGCCTGAGTCCGTCGCGACCCGGTCTTGATCCTGGGTCGCGACGCGTGTCGAATTCAATCCAGTCTGAAGGAAACCGCATGTCCATCAGTGCCACAGAGGATACCGCCGAGCGTCTGGCGCGGCTGCAGGAGAGCGTCGAGGAGCTGCTGCGCGAGGCCGAGCGCCAGGGCGCGAGTGCGGCCGAGGCCTCGGTCGGCAGCAGCACCGGACTCGAGGTCGCGGTGCGGCTGGGCGAGGTCGAGACGGTCGAGCACATCCGCGACAACGGGCTCGGCGTCACCGTCTATTTCGGTCACCGCCGCGGCTCGGCCAGCACCACCGACCTGTCGCCGGCGGCGGTGCGCGACGCGGTGCGCGCCGCCTGCGCCATCGCCGAGTACATCCAGGAGGACAGCTGCGCCCATCTTGCCGCGCCCGAGCTGATGGCGCGCGAGGTGCCCGACCTCGATCTCTGTCACCCCTGGCCGATCGGGGTCGACGCCGCCGTGGCCCTCGCCGTCGAGTGCGAGGAGGCCGCGCGCGGTCATGACCCACGCATCGTCAACTCCGAGGGGGCGAGCCTCTCGACCCATTTCGGACTGCGTGTCTATGGCAACAGTCACGGCTTCATCGGGGGCTATCCGAGCACCCGACACGGGCTCAACTGCGCGGTGATCGCCCAGGAGGGCGAGTCGATGCAGCGCGACTACTGGTGGAGTTCGGCGCGTGCCCCCGAGGATCTCGATGCCGCCGCGCGCATCGGCGCGCGCGCCGCCGCACGCACCGTGGCCCGGCTCAACGGGCGTCGTCTGGGCACGCGCAAGGTGCCGGTGCTGTTCCGCGCCGAGGTCGCCACCGGACTGTTGCGCGGGCTGATCGGGGCGATCAGCGGCGGCAGCCTCTATCGGCGCGCGAGCTTCCTGCTCGACAGCCTCGATGAGCAGATCTTCCCCGAGTTCGTGCGCATCCACGAGCAGCCGCTGCTGCCGCGGGGGCTGGCCAGCGCACCCTTCGACGGCGACGGGGTGGCGACCCGGGCCAAGGACCTGGTGCGCGACGGGGTGCTGCAGACCTATGTGCTCGATACCTATTCCGGCTGTCGGTTGGGGATGCCGAGCACCGCGAATGCCGGCGGGGTGCGTAACCTCACCATCGACTCGGGACCGCTCGATCGCGCTGCGCTGTTGCGCGAGATGGGCACCGGGCTGATGGTCACCGAGCTGATGGGGCACGGGCTCAACATGGTCACTGGCGACTATTCGCGCGGTGCCGCCGGGTTCTGGGTGGAGAACGGCGAGATCCAGTATCCGGTCGAGGAGGTGACCATCGCCGGCAACCTGCGCGAGATGTTCGCCAACCTGGTGGCCGTCGGTGATGACTGCGACTTCCCCGGCAGCACCCGCACCGGCTCCTGGCTGATCGAGCGGATGACGGTCGCCGGCGAATGACCGCCGCCGGGGCGCAACCGCTGGAGCAGGCCTTGGCGGCGATCGCGGCGGCGCCGGGCTCGGCCTCGGCGCTCACCCTCTATGCCCTGGTGTGCACCCTCGAGCAGCCGCGCTCGGGCTCTCTGTTCCGGCTCGACAAGCTCGCCGACCTGGAGCCGGCGCATCGGTCGATCGCCTATGGTTTGATGGAGACGCTGGCGACGGGCGGCGTCGCCACCTCGGAGTGGCGCCAGCTGCGTGCGCAGATCGAGGCCGTGGTACGCGGTTGATGTGCCGCTCGTCGTCTCGGCGTTGCAACCACGGCATGATGGCGGGAAATCTGCGTGTGTCGATGACTTGATCCCTCGCGATGGGGCTCGATGTTCCCGGGAGGGGCGCGTTGGCGCACGTATCACGGACGGAGGGGGCCGAAGCGATTCGGGATCAGACGATGCCAGTGGAAACCATCGGAGTGATCGGCGGCGGGATCGGTGGACTCGGTGCCGCCTGGATGCTGGATGCGCGCTATCGGGTGATCCTGCTCGAGCGCAACGACTATGTCGGCGGCCATACCCATACCCTGGAGGTCGAGGGGGTCGCCGGGCGCTTCCCGGTCGATACCGGGTTCATGGTGTTCAACCGCCGCAACTATCCGCTGCTGTGTGCGATGTTCGAGCAGCTCGGGGTCGAGAGCTATCCCACCAGCATGTCCTTCGCCGCCAGTCTCGATGATGGCGCGATCGAGTATGCAGGCTCCGGCCTCAACTCCCTGTTCGGCCAGCGCGCCAATCTGGTGCGTCCGGGATTCTGGCGGATGCTCGGCGAGATCCTGCGTTTCAACACCGCCGCCAAGGCCTTCATCAACTCCAATCCCGGCACCACCCTGACCCTGGGTGGGTTTCTCGAGCGCGGGCGTTACTCGCGGCGTTTCGCCGAGGACTATCTGCTGCCGATGGCCGCCGCGATCTGGTCCTGTCCGACCGCCGACATGCTCGACTTCCCCTTCCTCGCCTTCGCCCGCTTCTTCTCCAACCATGGATTGCTCGATCTGATCGACCGGCCCGAGTGGGAGACGGTGCGCGACGGCAGTCGCGCCTATGTCGCCCGTATCCTCGAACGGATGCGCGGCGAGGTGCGTACCTCGACCCCGGTGCGCCGAGTGCGGCGGGTCGAGGGCGGGGTCGAGGTCGAGACCGCCGGCGGGGAGCGGCTCGGCTTCGATGCGGTGGTGTTCGGCTGTCACGCCGATCAGGCGCTGTCGCTGATCGAGTCGCCGAGCGCGCGCGAGCGCGAACTGCTCGGCAGCTTCCGCTATCAGGCCAACAAGGTCTATCTGCATACCGATCGGACGCTGATGCCACGCCGCCGCCGGGTGTGGTCGTCGTGGAACTATCTGCGTCATCGCGGCGATCCGGCCAGCCTGCCGGTGACCATCACCTATTGGATGAACAGCCTGCAGGCGCTGCCGCCCGAGCGTGATGTCTTCGTCAGCCTCAACCCGCATCGGGCGCCGGCCCGGCAACATGTGCTCGCCGAACTCGACTACGATCACCCGCTGTTCGATGCCCGGGCGATGGAGGCGCAGCAGCGCATCGGCGAGATCCAGGGCCGCGACCGGTTGTGGTTCAGCGGCGCCTATCTCGGCTACGGTTTCCATGAGGACGGACTGCGTGCAGCGCTGGAGGTGGCCGAGGCGTTCGGCGCGACCCCGTCCTGGGCGCCCGCGCGCACCGCCCCGGTCGGTCGCGGTGCGCGCGGCGGCGAACTGCCGCCGGTCGTATCATGACCGCGCCGGCGGCGAGACTGCTGTTCGGCGAGGTGATGCACCGGCGGCTGTTCCCGGTGCGCTACCGCTTCACTTACCGGGTGTTCAGCCTGCTGCTCGATCTCGATCGTCTCGATGAGTTGGCCGCCGGGTCACGCTGGTTCTCACACAATCGCTTCAACCTGCTCGCCTTCCACGACCGCGATCACGGCCCGCGCGATGGCTCGCCGCTCAAGCCCTGGCTGCTGGCGCGGCTGCGCGGGCAGGGACTCGAGGTCGCGGTGGCGCGGGTCGAGTTGCAGTGCTTTCCCCGTCTGCTCGGCTATGGCTTCAACCCGTTGACCATCTGGACCTGTTTCGATCAGGAGGAACGCCCGTTGGCGGTGCTCTGCGAGGTCCACAATACCTTCGGCGAGAGCCACAGCTATCTGCTCCACGAGGGCGGGATGCCGCTGCGCTGGCCGATCCGCGCCCGCCATGCCAAGGACTTCCATGTCTCGCCCTTCATCGGCATGGCTGCCGACTATCAGTTCAGGTTCGCGCGTGACGGGCAGCAGCACAGCGTCGTCATCCGCGAGTTCCAGGAGGAACGGTTGATGTTGGCGGCCGTTCACAGCGCCCGGCTGCTGCCCTGCGACGATGCCAACCTGTTGCGCGCCGCGTTGAGCTATCCGCTGATGACCCTGAAGGTGATGCTGATGATCCACTGGCAGGCGCTGAAGATCTGGCTCCGTGGCGGGCGTTATCACGCCAAGCCTGAGCCGCCCCGCGAAGAGGTGTCCTGATGTCCGTCGAAGAGCCGTTGTCCGGGCCGCAACCGGTCGATACCAGGGGCGCCTGGCGCCTGTTCGAGCGTTTCTTCCGCGATCTGCTGTTCGGTCAGGTGCTGGTGCGCATGGGCGCCGACGGTGCCCGACTCTATCGCGGGCGCTTCTGTGGCGGGGCCGGTGAGCTGGCGATCCACCATCCCTGGCGTTTCGCCACCCGGGTGGTCGTGCGCGGCGAGATCGGCTTCGCCGAGTCCTATATCGCCGGGCACTGGTCCTCGCCCGATCTCCCGGCGCTGCTCGGGGTGCTCTACGACAATCTCGAGCACCTCGGCGGCGGTCCACAGGGGATGCGCTGGGGGCGTTGGCTCAATCGTCTCACCCATCTGCGCCGGCGCAACCATCGCCGCAACAGTCGGCGCAACATCGCCCGTCACTACGATCTCGGCAACGACTTCTATCGTCTCTGGCTCGACCACGGCATGACCTATTCCTCGGCGCTGTTCGCGCCGGAGGCGGGCGATGAGTCGTTGGAGCAGGCCCAGGCGCGCAAGTACGAGCGCCTGCTCGACGCCATCGACGCCCGTCCCGGCGAGCATCTGCTCGAGATCGGCAGCGGCTGGGGCGGTCTGGCCGAGGCCGCGGCGCAGCGCGGGCTGCGGGTGACCAGTATCACCCTGTCGCGCGCCCAGCTCGACTATGCCCGAACCCGACTGGCCGCGGCCGGGCTCGCCGACCTGGTGGAGTTCCGTCTCGCCGACTATCGCGAGGTGCGCGGCAGTTTCGATCACGCCATCTCGATCGAGATGATGGAGGCCGTCGGCGAGGCCTACTGGTCGACCTATTACGATACCCTGCGACGGCTGGTGCGCCCGGGCGGGCGGATCGCGCTGCAGGTGATCACCATCCACGAGGACGATTTCCCGCTCTATCGCCGTACCCCCGACTTCGTGCAGCTCTACATCTTCCCCGGTGGCATGTTGCCCTCGCCGCGGCGCATGACCGAGGAGGCCGCGCGCGCCGGGCTGCGTATCCGCGACACCCGCTGGTGCGGCGACGACTATGCCGAGACCCTGCGGCGCTGGCGCGCGCGTTTCCATGCCGTCGACGCCGAGGTCGCGGCGCTCGGCTACGATGCCGCCTTCCGGCGCATGTGGGACTACTATCTGGCCTATTGCGAGGCGGGGTTTCGCGCCGGTTGCGTCGATCTGGTGCAGACCCTGCTCGAGGTGCCGCGGCGGACCTGAGTCGGACGCGACGATCTGCGTTAAAGTACCCCCCATCGATCAGCCGCGGGCCACGCATCCGGGCCCGCGCCGCCGGTTCAGGGACGCCCGGCGGATGCGGTCTGACCCTGACCGACCGTCCAGGACGGACGAGACCGCATCGACCCGAATCCGAATCCTCGTGACCCAATACAGACCTTCATGAGCCAAATCGTACTGATCAACGTGGCCGGTGAGGACCGTCCCGGCATCATCGCCGCACTCACCGAGACCCTGGCCCGCTATCACATCCCGGTACTCGACATCGGCCAGTCGACCATCCACGACGCCCTGGCGCTGGGCATGCTCGTCGAGCTGCCGGCGGCCGATCGCGACAGCGGCGTCTTTCGCGACCTGCTGTTCACCGCCCACGGCATGGGGCTCGACATCCGCTTCACCCCGATCGACGGCGACAACTACGAGCGCTGGGTGCGCGAGCAGGGCCAGCCGCGTCATATCCTCACCCTGCTCGGGCGCGAGATCGGCGCCGAGCACATCGCCCGGGTCTCGGCGCTGATCGCCGAGCGCGGACTCAACGTCGATCGCATCAACCGGCTCAGCGGTCGCATCTCGCGGCGCACCGCGCCGGCGCCGCACGCGCTCGCCTCGGTGGAGTTCTCGGTGCGCGGCGCGGTCGATGATCTCACCGCACTGCACGGCGCGCTGCTCGGGCTCAGCCAGGTGATGGATGTCGACGTCGCGGTCCAGGAGGACACCGTCTTTCGCCGCACCCGGCGGCTGGTCTGCTTCGACATGGACTCGACCCTGATCCAGACTGAGGTGATCGACGAGCTGGCCGCGGCCGCCGGGGTCGGTGCCGAGGTGGCGGCGATCACCGAGGCGGCGATGCGCGGCGAGCTCGACTTCCAGGAGAGCTTCCGCCGCCGCATGGCGCTGCTCGAGGGGCTCGACGAGTCGGTGCTGGTGGGGATCGCCGAGCGGCTGCCGATCACCGAAGGCGCCGACCGGCTGATCGCCATGCTCAAGCGGCTCGGTTACAAGATCGCCATCCTCTCCGGCGGCTTCACCTATTTCGCCGAGCATCTGCAGCGACGCTTCGGCATCGACTACGTCTATGCCAACCAGCTCGAGTTCCGCGACGGCAGGCTCACCGGGGAGGTCGCCGGCGAGATCGTCGATGGCGCGCGCAAGGCCGAGCTGCTGCGCGAGCTGGCCGCGCGCGAGGGCATCCGTCTCGAACAGGTGATCGCCGTCGGCGACGGTGCCAACGACCTGCCGATGCTCTCGATCGCCGGGCTCGGCATCGCCTTCCACGCCAAGCCGATCGTCACCCGGCAGGCGCGTCACTCGATCGCCACCGTCGGGCTCGACGGCATCCTCTATCTGCTGGGGATGCGCGATCGCGACCTCGCCGCGCTCGATCGCATCTGATCCGCGCCGTGCCGGGATCGACCCCGGCGCTCATTCCATCAGCTCGACCTCGACCCCCAGCGCCTCGATGCGCTCGCGCCGCGCCGCCAGATAGCGCTGGAAGCTCGGCTGCCAGCGATAGGCGCCGGTGGCGACATAGTCGAGCGCGCCGTGCAGGTGAAAGGCGCGCAGCTCGCCCTCGGCGCGGAAGACCTCGCGCCCGGCCGCGTCGAAGAACACCAGGGTCGGGGTGTAGAGGATACCGAGCGCCTCGGCCCAGTCGCGCGCGGCGCGGGCGGCACCGTCCGGGGTCTGCAGCGGGGTCTCGGCGTCGATATCGACGAGCGCCACGTCGAAGGCGCTGAGCGCGGCGCCCAGCGCCGGGCGGCGCAGCAGATCGTCGTGGAGACGGTCGCAGCCGCGACAGGTGCGTTGTTCGAACAGCACCACCAACGGGCGTGGCGAGCGGTCGCGATTGTCGGCCAGGCGCAGCGGCGGTTCGAGAAAGCCGGTCTCGTGGTGCAGCTCGCCGCTTGCCGGCGGACCGCCGCGCCTGGCGTGGAAGTCGACGAAGCGCTCGCCGAACTGCTCGCGCCGCTCGGCGACATAGGCCAGCGCGGCGGCGAGACGCGCCGGTGGCTGGTAGCCGTTGATCCGCAGCACCACGGCGCCGGCCTCGTCGAGCAACAGCAGTGTCGGGGTGAACTGGACGCCGAGGGCTGCGGCCAGCCCCTTCTCGGTGGTGGTCTGGCCGTCGAGCCCGACCACCTCGCGATCGCCCCAGATGTTGAGCGCGATGACCTCGAAGCGCTCCTGTGCCAGTCGTGCGATCTCGGGATCGGCGAGGTTCACCCGCAGCAGCAGGGCGCAGTAGGGGCAGCCGTCCTGGTAGAAGTAGAGCATCAGCCGGCGGTCTGCGGCGGTGGCCTCGGCGACGTCCTCGGCGAGATCGAGGAAGGACTGCTTGAACCAGGGTGGGTGTTGCGCTGGGGCGCTGAGGATATCGCCGGCGGCTGTCAGCAGCAGCGCGAGCGCGAGCAGGACGAGGCGCGGGCGGATGGGCATGATGGCCTCCCCGGGCGGACCGGTCTGGGGCGCGCCGGGGGTGGCGCGGCCTGTCCGCAGTCTAGCCGATGGTCTGTGCCCCGACGCTGCGTGGGGCTGGCGGGCCGGGGAAGCGCCGCGCCTCGGGGTAGGGGAAGACGTCCTCGAGCCGGCCGCGGCGGATATGGGTCTGGCGCTCGCGCCACCAGTCCGGGTCGAGCAGCTCGGCGTGGAGTTCACGAAACAGCGCCCGGGTGCGCGGGTCGGTGAGCAGGAAGGTCTCGAACTCCTCGGGGAAGACGTCGGCCGGGGCGATGCTGTACCAGGGCTCGTCGGCCAGCTCCAGCTCGGGGTAGGGCGCCTCGGGGATCTTGCGGAAGTTGCACTCGGTGAGATAGCAGAGCTCGTCGTAGTCGTAGAACACCACCCGCCCACGCCGGGTGACGCCGAAGTTCTTGAACAGGAAGTCGCCGGGGAAGATGTCGGCGGCGGCGAGCTGGCGGATGGCGTCGCCGTACTCGGCCACCGCATGCCGCGCGTCCTCGGCGTCGGCCTCCTGCAGATAGAGGTTGAGCGGGGCCATGCGCCGCTCGATATAGAGGTGCTTGATGATCAGGTGCTCGCCGTCGTGCTCGAGGCTGCCTGCGCACTCCTCCTCAAGCAGCGCGCGCAACGCCGGGGAGAAGCGCGCGGCGGGGAAGGCGACGTGCGAGTACTCCCAGGAGTCGGCCATGCGCCCGACGCGGTCGTGGAGCTTGACCAGCTGGTACTTCTCCTTCACCGCCTCGCGGCTCATCTCCTTCTGCGGCGGGAAGCGGTCCTTGATCACCTTGAACACGAAGGGGAAGGAGGGCAGGGTGAAGACGCACATCACCATGCCGCGGATCCCCGGGGCGATGACGAACTCGTCGGCGGAGTGACGCAGGTGTTTGAGGAAGTCGCGATAGAACTCGGCCTTGCCGAACTTCTGCAGCCCGATCGCGGTATAGAGCTCGGCCTTGCCCTTGCGCGGCAGCAGCGGGCGGAGGAACTCGACGACCGCCGCCGGCACCTCGGTGTCGACCATGAAATAGGCGCGCGAGAAGCTGAAGATGTCCGACAGCTCGTCCTCGCCGACCAGCAGGGTGTCGACATAGAGCCCGCGCTGCTCGTCGTTGAGGACGGGGATGGCAAAGGGGATCTGGTCGGCGCCGTTGATCGCCTTGCCGATGAGATAGGCGGCCTTGTTGCGGAAGAAGGGGCTGCGCAGCACCGCGAGCTGGAAGTTCTGCTGCCGGGTCTGTGCTGCGGGCAGGCGCTCGCGCAGCGCGCGCAGCAGACAGCGCAGGTCGTGGCGCGGGGCGCGGAAGGGTCGCTCGAAGCCGGCGTCGGTGAGGATGCGGGCGAGCACCCGGGCGAAGCCGTCGCGGGTGGGGTAGTAGGGGCGGTAGATCGGCACCTCGGCCTCGAGGTGCTCGGTCGAGATCATCGGCCAGACGAAGATATAGCGGTTGTCGTAGTAGCGTCGATCGAACAGGCGACAGAACACCGAGTTGTAGAAGGTCTCGGCCAGCTCGGGTTGGCGGTGCAGCGGCAGCAGCCGTAGATACTCGACCTTGACCCGCTGCCACAACGCGTCGCTCGGGTCACGCAGATGGAACTCGCGGCGCAGCAGCGCCACGGTCTCGCCGACCCGGGTGTCGTAGTAGCTGATGCGCGCGCGGGCGGCGGCCTGGACGGCCGGCCAGTCGGCGCGCTCGAAGCGCGTCCGGGCCTCGCCGGTACAGGCGCGGAACAGTCGGTAATGACGCTCGAAACCATCGAGGATGGCCTCGGCGATCAGCTTCGCCTCGGTCCAGGCCATGATGCGTCCTCAGCCGTCGGTGAGCGACCGCTCGGCGATCACCACGCCGTCCTCGTCGCAATAGACCTGATCGCCCGGGTTGACGCGCGCCCCGGCGATGTTGATCGGGATGTCGCGCTGGCCCTCGCCGCGACGATGGCTCTTGCGCGGGGTGCTGGCCAGCGCCTTGATGCCGATCGCCATGGCTGCCAGCTCGACCCGGTCGCGCACGCAGCCGTGGATCACCACCCCGGCCCAGCCCTGCTCGACGGCACGCGCGGCGATCAGGTCGCCGAGCATGGCGCAGCGCAGCGAGCCGCCGGCATCGACCACCAGCACCCGACCCTCGCCGGGTTCGGCCAGGGTCGACTTGACCAGCGAGTTGTCCTCGAAGCACTTGATGGTGACCGCCTCGCCACTGAAGCGCGAGCGGCCGCCGAAGTCCTGGAACACCGGGTCGCAGACCTGCAGGGCGTCGCCCTCCTGGTCGTAGAGATCGGCGGTCTTGAAGTCCATGCGCGGGGTCTCCTGGTACGGCTGGGGCGGTGCGGGGCGGGCGCCGGGGCGTGATGGCCCCGGCGCGGGGGAGGGCGTTGTTAGAACTGCTCCTCCTCGGTCGAGCCGGTCAGTGCGGTGACCGAGGAGACGCCGCCCTGGATGGTGGTGGTGACGTCGTCGAAGTAGCCGGCGCCGACCTCCTGCTGGTGCGAGACGAAGGTGTAGCCCTTGTCGCGCGCGGCGAACTCCGGCTCCTGCACCTTCTCGACATAGTGGCGCATGCCCTCGCCACGGGCGTAGTCGTAGGCGAGGTCGAACATGTTGAACCACATGTTGTGGATGCCCGCCAGGGTGATGAACTGGTACTTGTAGCCCATCGCCGCCAGCTCGTCCTGGAACTTGGCGATGGTGGCATCGTCGAGGTTCTTCTTCCAGTTGAACGAGGGCGAGCAGTTGTAGGCGAGCAGCTTGTTGGGGTTCTTCTCGAGCACCGCCTGGGCGAACTCGCGGGCGAAGCCGAGGTCCGGGGTGCCGGTCTCGCACCACACCAGATCGGCATAGGGGGCGTAGGCCAGGCCGCGGCTGATCGCCTGCTCGAGTCCGTTCTTGACCCGGTAGAAGCCCTCGTTGGTGCGCTCGCCGGTGACGAAGGGACGATCGTTGTCGTCGACGTCGCTGGTGAGCAGGTTGGCCGCCTCGGCATCGGTACGCGCCAGCAGCAGCGTGGGCACGCCCATGACGTCGGCGGCGAGTCGCGCGGCGACGAGCTTCTGCACCGCCTCGCTGGTCGGCACCAGCACCTTGCCGCCCATGTGGCCGCACTTCTTCACCGCGGCGAGCTGGTCCTCGAAGTGCACCCCGGAGGCGCCGGCGGCGATCATGTTCTTCATCAGCTCGAAGGCGTTGAGCACGCCGCCGAAGCCGGCCTCGGCATCGGCCACGATCGGCAGGAAGTAGTCGACGTGGGCCGGGTCGCCGGGTTCGATCTCCTTGGCCCACTGGATCTCGTCGGCGCGCTTGAAGGCGTTGTTGATGCGACGCACCATGGTGGGGACCGAGTCATAGGCATAGAGCGACTGGTCGGGGTACATGGTTTCGGAGGTGTTGCCGTCGGCGGCGACCTGCCAGCCGGAGAGATAGATCGCCTCGATCCCGGCCTTGGCCTGCTGCATCGCCTGACCGGCGGTGATCGCGCCCATGCAGTTGACGTAACCCTTCTTGGCGTCGCCGTGGATCAGCCCCCAGAGTCGTTCGGCGCCGCGTCGGGCATAGGTGTGCTCGGGTTGCACCGAACCGCGCAGTCTCACGACGTCGGCCGCCGAGTAGGCGCGGGTGACATCGGTCCAGCGGGGGTTCTCTGCCCAATCCTGTTCCAGGGCCTTGATCTGGTCTTGGCGGGTCATCGGCATGGGGTACTCCTTCTTGATCGTGTCGGTTCGCGCGATCTGTGTCGTCTTCCAGGCCCCGTGGCATCCGTTCACGGTAGCCCGTGGAAGCGAATCGGCGGATGATTGACCGTCTTGGTAGGTCTTGGAGGGATGAAACTACCCCGGGTTCCAATCATTTGGCGAGTCAATTATCCTAATTCTGTCCATTAGTTTTGATAATTATCAATGAGAAGACATCCTCTGATTTTCCCCTCGCGTCCGACCGGGCGTGCCCTGCTCGGTCTCCAGCTTGCCGGGGTGGCGGCATGACGGCGAGCCCCGAAGAGATCCGCGCGCAGGGCATGGCGGAGGGGCTGGCGCGCGAGTCGCTCGCCGCCGATCCCTTCTCCCAGTTCGAGCAGTGGTACCAGGTGGCGGTCGGCAGCGGCATCCCCGAGCCCAACGCGATGACCGTCTCCACCGTCGATGCCGAGGGACAACCCTCCTCGCGCACCGTGTTGATGAAGCTCTACGACGAGCGTGGATTCGTCTTCTTCACCAACTACGCCAGTCGCAAGTCGCACCAGATCGAGACCAATCCGCGGGTCTATCTGCTGTTCCCCTGGGTGGCGCTGGCGCGTCAGGTGGGGATCTCGGGGCGTGCCGAGCGGATCTCGGCGGCCGAGTCCTTCCGCTATTTCACCTCGCGGGCGCGCGGTAGCCAGATCGGCGCCTGGGCCTCGCCGCAGAGCCAGGTGATCCGCTCGCGGGCGATGCTCGAGGCCAAGGTCGAGGAGATGCGCCAGCGTTTTCGCGACGGCAAGATCCCGCTGCCCGAGTTCTGGGGCGGCTACCGCGTCGTCCCCGACAGCATCGAGTTCTGGCAGGGCCGTGACTGCCGCCTCCACGACCGCTTCCTCTACCGCCGTGCGGCCTCGGGCTGGGACATCGAGCGGCTGGCGCCCTAGGGGGGGCTCAGCCGCCAGCCATCAGCTTTCAGCCGCCAGTGGGGGAGGGCAGTTTTCCGCTGACGGCTGCTGGTTTGAACCACAAAGACGCGAAGTGCGCAAAGTTAGGGACGGCTTTTGGTGATCGCCAGCCGCCAGCCGTCAGCTGTCAGCGACCAGCCGCCAGTGGGGATGGAGTGGCCTCATGACTGGCGGCTGAAAGCTGGAGGCTCTCCCCCTTGCTTCGCCGTCTTTGCGGTTCAATCCCCTGGTCGCTGGAGACTGGCGCCCTTGAGGTGTCGGGGACGGCTTGGATCACGAGACGCGAAGCACGCAAAGGTAGAGACTGCTTTTGGTGATCGCCAGCCGCCAGCGGTCAGCGATCAGCTTCCAGCTGCCAGTGGGGAAAGAGCGGCCTCATGACTGGCGGCTGGGAGCTGGAGGCTCTCCCCCTTGCTTCGCTGCCTTTGCGTCTTTGCGGTTCAATCCCCTGGTCGCTGGTCGCTGGTCGCTGGTCGCTGGTCGCTGGTCGCTGGTCGCTGAGCGCTGGCGGCTCTCCTCGGCGGCTGGCGGCTGGCGGCTGAAAGCTGAATAATGCCGGTTCGTTCTTGCAACCCGACCGAGCGGCCGGCGCCGGCCCGAGACCCAGTATCCATGTCCGAACACGCCAAGACTCATCGTATCGGCCCGATTCATCTTGCCCCCGAGATCAGCCTGCGCCACGGCTGGACCTTCATGGTCGTGGCCTTCTTCTCGATCGGGCTCATGGTCTTCGTCTCCATTGGCCAGACCTATATCCTCAACGAGCATCTCGGCATCCCCGAGTCGAGCCAGGGCCGCATCAGCGGCAACCTGGTGTTCCTCACCGAGATCGTCACCCTGTTGCTGTTCCTGCCCGCCGGGGTGCTGATGGACCGCCTCGGGCGGCGTACCGTCTATGGTGTCGGCTTCCTGCTGCTGGCGCTGACCTACGTGCTCTATCCGCTTGCCACCTCGGTGGAGATGCTCTACGGCTTTCGGGTGATCTACGCCCTCGGCGTGGTGGCGGTCGCCGGGGCGCTGTCGACGGTGCTCGCCGACTATCCCGCCGAGCGCTCGCGCGGCAAGCTGGTGGCGTTGGTCGGGGTGCTCAGCGGACTCGGCGTGGTGATCGTCGGTCAGGGACTGGGGGCGCTGCCCAAGGTCTTCACCAATGCCGGTTTCGACGGCGTCGAGGCCGGTCGCCTGACCCATTTCATCATCGCCGGGCTGTCGGTGGCGGTCGCCGTGTTGGTCTTCTGGGGGTTGAAACCCGGGGTGCCGGCGCGTCATGACGAGCGTCCGAACGTGCGTACCCTGTTCGCCAGCGGTTTTGCCCAGGCGCGCAATCCGCGCATCCTGCTCGCCTATGCCTCGGCCTTCATCGCGCGTGGCGATCAGTCGGTCAACGCGACCTTCATCATCCTGTGGGGCACGCTGGCCGGCAAGGCGGCGGGGATGGAGACGCCGGAGGCGGTACTCGCCGGGACGGTGATCTTCGTCATCACCCAGCTCTCGGCGCTGGTCTGGGCGCCGTTGCTCGGCCCGCTGCTCGATCGCATCGACCGGGTCTCGGCGATGGCCGTATGCATGGGGCTGGCCGCGCTCGGCAACCTGGCGCCGCTGCTGCTCGACGACCCGCTGGCGCGGATCGGCATCCTCTTCTTCATCCTGCTCGGGATCGGTCAGATCAGCGTCTTTCTCGCCGGACAGTCGCTGATCGGTCAGGAGGCGCCGACGGCGCAACGCGGCTCGGTGCTCGGCGCCTTCAACGTCACCGGCGCGATCGGCATCCTGCTGATCACCCTGGTCGGCGGTTATCTCTTCGACCATGTCGATCCGCGCGCGCCCTTCGCGGTGGTCGGCACGATCAACCTGCTGCTGCTGTTCGCCAGCCTCTATGTGCGCTGGCGTCATCCTCAGGTGGGTGCGGTCGGGCGCTGATGGCCCGGGTCGGCCGGGGCGCGCGCCTCGGTCGATCAGCCGTGCCCGGCCCGGTGCTGATGCAGGTAGGGCAGGGATGGAGAGATTGCAGGCACAAAAAAACCGGCGCGAGGCCGGTTTTCTTGATCTAGCGGAGATTGGTCGGGGTGACTGGATTCGAACCAGCGACTTCTGCCTCCCGAAGACAGCGCTCTACCAAGCTGAGCTACACCCCGATATCGGGAATTCTTTAGTACGACCGGCTGACCGCGAAGTCTGCCAGCGTTGCCATGGCATCACGTGCGGGACTCGGATCGAGGATCTCGAGTGCCTCACGGGCCTTTTGGGCGTGCCGTTTAGCAAGATCGCCAGTATAGGCGATTGCGTCGGTGGATGCAATAGCCTCGATCACGGCGTCGATCCGCTCGCGACCACCGTGCTCGATGCAGTCGCGCAGCATCGCGCGCTGCTCGGCGGTGCCGACGGCCATGGCGCGGATCAGCGGCAGGGTGGGCTTGCCCTCGTCGAGGTCGTCGCCGACGTTCTTGTCGAGGCTCTCGTTGTTGGTGCTGTAGTCGAGCGCGTCGTCGATCAGCTGGAAGGCGATGCCGAGATTGAGCCCATAGCTGGCGAGCGCGGCCTCGACCTCCGGGGTGGTCTCGGCAAGGATCGCGCCGAGGCGGGTGCCGGCGGCGAACAGGGTCGCGGTCTTGCGCTCGATGACCTCCATGTAGCGCGCCTCGTCGGTATCGGCGTCGCGCGCGTTGAGCAGCTGCAGCACCTCGCCCGCGGCGATGCGGTTGGTGGCGTGCGCGAGCACCTCCATCACCCGCATGCTGCCGACGTCGACCATCATCTCGAAGGCGCGCGAGTAGAGGAAGTCGCCGACCAGCACGCTCGCCTCGTTGCCCCAGACGGCGTTGGCCGTCTCGCGGTTGCGACGCATCTCGGAGTTGTCGATGACATCGTCGTGGAGCAGGGTCGAGGTATGGATGAACTCCACGATCGCGGCCAGATCGATGTGACGCTCGCCGCTGTAGCCGCAGGCGCGGGCCGCGAGCAGCACGGAGAGCGGACGCAGTCGCTTGCCGCCGCTGTTGACGATGTAGTGACCGATCTGGTTGATCAGTACGACATCGGACTCGAGCCGACGCAGGATCAGGGCGTCCACCGCCTTCGAGTCGTCGGCGACGGGGTGTCGAATCGTGGAGAGGTCCATTCGTATGCGGGGTCTATCGATAGTGACGGCGGATGCTAGGTGCGAGGCACCGAGCTGTCAAGGAGGTCGCGGAACGCGATACGTGCGTCCTCCCACGGCAACGGAAACGGGTGTACTGGCAGGTCCGGGGTGTCTCGGATCCTGCGGCCCTGAGGACGCCGCCTGGTGTTGCCGGGCCCTGGGCGACCGCCTCCCGTTCAAGGACCAGGAGTCAGCCGTTTCTCCGTCCAATCTGCCAACTGCGCCCTGGCGCGTCAAGTCTCGACCGGGCGGCGATGGTGCGCCGTCACATTCGGAGAGGCATCGACGTTGACGCACGTCATGGCTTCGCGGTAGGATTCCGCTTCTTTGTTCCGGCGCGGAGCTGCGAGCTGCGTCGGCTGTTTCCGAATTATTCTGGGGATCTGCTGATCATGTACGCGGTCATTCAAACCGGTGGAAAACAATACCGGGTTTCGGAAGGCGACACACTCAAGGTCGAGAAGCTCGCCGCCGAGGAAGGTTCCAACGTCGACTTCGAGGTGCTGATGGTCGCCGACGGCGAGACCATCAAGGTCGGCAAGCCCTTCGTCGAGGGCAGCAAGGTGAGCGCCGTGGTCGAGTCGCACGGTCGTGGCGACAAGGTCTCGATCATCAAGTTCCGTCGTCGCAAGCACCACATGAAGCGTCAGGGCCACCGCCAGTGGTTCACGTCGCTCAAGATCACTGGCATCAACGCCGGCTGAGGAGAGATTACCGATGGCACACAAGAAAGCAGGCGGTAGTTCGCGTAACGGCCGCGATTCAGAGTCCAAGCGCCTTGGCGTCAAGGTCTTCGGTGGTCAGCGTGTCAGCGCCGGCGCCATCATCGTGCGTCAGCGCGGTACCCAGTTCCACGACGGTGTGAACGTTGGCTGTGGTCGCGACCACACCCTCTACGCCCTGACCGACGGTGTCGTGAAGTTCGTCACCAAGGGTCCGCAGAAGCGTAAGTTCGTCACCGTGGAAGGCGCCTGATCCGCGAGCGGGTCCAGCCCTGGCCCCGCGCCTTCCGTGGAGACCGCGCAGCCTCGTCCGGGTGACGAGGCTTTTTCGTTTCTGCCGCACCGTCAGGGTGTGCGCCCGCGACCCCTGCATCGGCAATCGCACAACGGATCGATCGCATGAAATTCGTCGACGAGGCATACATCCGGGTCGAAGCCGGTGACGGCGGCAGCGGCTGCGTCAGCTTCCGCCGTGAGAAATACATCCCCAAAGGTGGCCCCAATGGCGGCGACGGCGGGGACGGCGGCAGTGTCTATCTGCTCGCCGACAACAATCTCAATACCCTGGTCGATCTGCGCGATCAGCGCATCCAGCGCGCCGAGCGCGGCCAGAACGGCATGGGCCGCGACATGACCGGACGCAGCGGTCAGGACCTGGTGATCCGGGTCCCGGTCGGCACCCGGGTGATCGAACGCGACACCGGTGAGCTGATCGGCGAGCTGATGGCCTCGGGCGAGCGCCTGCTGGTCGCCCAGGGCGGCTTCCACGGCATCGGCAACGCCCGCTTCAAGTCCAGCACCAATCGCACCCCGCGTCAGTCCACCCCGGGTACCCCGGGCGAGCGTCGCGATCTCCATCTCGAGCTGCTGCTGCTCGCCGACGTCGGCCTGGTCGGCTTCCCCAACGCCGGCAAGTCGTCGCTGGTGCGCCAGGTCTCGAGCGCGCGTCCGCGCGTCGCCGACTACCCCTTCACCACCCTGCATCCGAACCTCGGGGTGGTGCGTCTCGGGCGCGAGCGCAGCTTCGTCATCGCCGACATCCCCGGGCTGATCGAGGGCGCGGCCGAGGGCGCCGGACTCGGCACCCGCTTCCTCAAGCATCTGTCGCGCACCCGGTTGCTGCTGCACCTGGTCGATGTCGCGCCGCTCGGCGATCACACCGACCCCTACGACGAGATCCGCAAGGTCGAGGCCGAGATGCGCGCCTTCGGGCGCGAGCTGATCGACAAGGAGCGTTGGCTGGTGTTCAACAAGGTCGATCTACTCGACGAGGAGACCTTCGCCGCCCGTCGCGAGGCCCTGCTCGAACGGCTCGACTGGCAGGGGCCGGTCTATGCCATCTGCGCGCTCAGCGGCAAGGGCACGGAGCCGCTGATGCAGGATCTCATGAACCACCTGGAGCGGTTGCGTGCGGCCGAGACCGTCGTCGAGCCCGAGGACGGGACCAGCGAGGACGATGCCGCCGAAGACGATTGGCATCCGCTGGGCTGATCGACCATGATCTCGCGCGAGGAACTCCCCGGGACCCGACGCTGGGTGGTCAAGATCGGCAGTACCCTGCTGACCCGTGACGGTCGCGGCGTCGGACGCGACCTGCTCGAACCCTGGGTGGCGCAGATGGCCGCCCGTCATGGTGCCGGTGCCGAGGTCGTGTTG
The DNA here is from genome assembly GCF_003718685.1 of Marichromatium sp. AB31. NCBI lineage: Bacteria > Pseudomonadati > Pseudomonadota > Gammaproteobacteria > Chromatiales > Chromatiaceae > Marichromatium > Marichromatium sp. AB31. Next base: position 166,749 of record NZ_RHFI01000006.1, read on the forward strand.
GTCTCCTCGGGAGCGGTCGCCGAGGGCATGGCGCGGATGGGGTGGCGCGAGCGCCCCGGTGCGCTGCACGAGTTGCAGGCGGCCGCCGCGATCGGCCAGATGGGGCTGGTGCGCGCCTACGAGGACTGCTTTCGCGATCATGGCCGGCACACCGCCCAGGTGCTGCTCACCCGTGACGACCTCTCCAACCGGGTGCGCTATCTCAACGCCCGCAGTACCCTGCGCACCCTGATCCGTCACGGTGTGGTGCCGGTGATCAACGAGAACGACACCGTCGCCAACGACGAGCTGCGTTTCGGTGACAACGACACCCTCGCCGCGCTGGTCGCCAACCTGATCGAGGCCGATCTGTTGGTGCTGCTCACCGACCAGGACGGCATCTTCGACCAGGATCCGCGCAACAATCCCGAGGCGCGCCTGATCACCGAGACCTGGGTCGACGACCCCATGCTCGATCAGGTCGCCGGCGGCAGTGGCTCGGGCCTGGGCACCGGTGGCATGGTCACCAAGGTCCGCGCGGCGCGGCTCGCCGCCCGTTCCGGCACCCCGACGGTGATCGCCCCCGGTCGCGGCGAGCGGGTGTTGGAGCGGATCGGTGCGGGTGAGTCGATCGGCACCCTGCTGATCCCCTTCCAGGGGCCGCAGGCGGCGCGCAAGCAGTGGATCGCCGGTCAACTGCAGGTGCGTGGTCGGCTGGTGCTCGACGCCGGTGCGGTGCGGGCGCTGCGCGAGCAGGGTACCAGCCTGCTGGCCGTCGGGGTGCGGGCGGTCCACGGCGCCTTCGAGCGCGGTGAGGTGGTCGCCTGTGTCGATGAGCAGGGCAGGGAGGTCGCGCGTGGCCTGGTCAACTACGACGCCGAGGCGACGCGCCGCATCCAGGGGCGCTCATCGCATCGCTTCGCCGAGATCCTCGGCTATGTCGACGACGACGAGCTGATCCACCGCGACAACCTGGTATTGCTCTGAAGGCCGGTTGTTCGGCGGTGCGCAGGCCGGACATCAAAATGGGGGGTGACAAGACCCCGGCAAGTCTTTATACTGCGCGTTCTCTGGCTGAGTGGCAGAGTGGTTATGCAGCGGCCTGCAAAGCCGTGTACCTCGGTTCGATTCCGGGCTCAGCCTCCATTTCCTTTCCCGTAGTCCCCGTCGAGATCAAGCTAGGACAGTCCGCTGTCCCGCACCCGCCCGGGTGGCGAAACTGGTAGACGCAGGGGACTTAAAATCCCTCGACCTCGGTCATGCGGGTTCGAGTCCCGCCCCGGGCACCATCTGCCCCTATCTCTCTGTCGACCCAACTCCCTGGTACGTCCGTGCGTGACGGTTCCAGCCGTTGTCCTTGTCCTTGTCGTTGCGACCGCGACCCGCTTCGGACCGTCTCGTCCATGAATCGGGACGAGACGGTTGGCATGGCGTTTCAGCCGCGTGCGGTGCGTCCGCGCTTGGCCATGACGGCCCCACGCATGGCGATCAGCACGAAGAGGTTGGCGACGAAGGCGGCCAGGGCGGCGGCGATGATCATGGTCATCGGCTTGTCCTGAGCGTTCTCGATGCCGAAGGCATCACCCACCGAGGTGAGGACGGCGCTGTTGGCCGGGTCGGCCAGCAGGTAAGCGCAGCAGGCGATGAAGGCGCCGAAGAACAGCATCTTGGTGTCGAGATAGAGTCCGGCGATCAGCGCGGCGAGGCCGAGCAGATAGAGCTGCACCAGGTTGTACTGCTCGGCGCTGAGCGCGTCGCGGATGCCGTGGTCGTAGAACAGCCACAGCAGGCCGCCGAGCGCGCCCCAGTGCAGCAGCTGCTTGATCAGGTAGAAGAAGCGCGAGCGGTCGAAGGCGTAGGCCTGACTCCATCCCGAGAGGATCGAGATGAAGGCGACCACCGGGATGAAGAACTCCCAGTACTGGGTGGTGGCGGCGAAGTCCTCGCGGGCGAAGAACACCAGGACCACCGCGGCGATGTAGAGGAAGACCGATGGCAGGATGGCGACCATCAGTGGGGACTGGGACTGCTTGGACTTGACCTCGGACGAGGCTGCTGACTTTGACACGACTGACCCTCCTTGCGAGTACGGGTACTGTGTGGTGAGTGGCCGATGGCCGGATCGATAACGCCCCTCAAGCCATCGATTGCGTCAAGCGTCCTGGATCTTAACCCTTACCGAAACTAAGTTTAAGGGGTTGTGACATCCGCGCGCGCATTCGGGCATCCGCGACCCTCGTCATCGTCCGCGTCGTCTTTACCGGTTTCCCCGCAACGGCTACAGTCCCCAGGATCGACCGATCTGCAAGGCGGGAGGCGCTGATGCTGGGCTCGATCCGATTGCCGCACGCGATCGCGCTGCTGCTCCCCTGGTTGTTGGTGAGCAGTGGTGTCGTCGCTCAGGGGCTGGTGCACAGTCCCGGCGTGGATTATTTCGGTGCCGACCTGCGCACCCTGGAGTCGGTCCCGCTCGATGGTTGCGAGCGCGCCTGCGCCGACGATCCCGACTGTCTCGCCTTCACCTACGACCAGCGCTCCGGCTGGTGCTTCCTCAAATCCGCTCCCGGCGAGGCGCGCGCTGCGCCGGGGGCGCGCTCGGGCTATCGTCCGGAGCTGCTCTGGGACGACCCCGGGGCCCTGCCCGAGACGCTCGCCTTCATCCCCCCCGATGCCCGTGCCCTCGCTCGCGAGCAGGCCCGCGCCCTGGCGCTCGAAGCGCCCCCCGGCCAGGGACTGGCGACGTTGGCGCGGGCGGCACCGGGCGAGACCTCGGCGCAGCGTCGGGCGCGACTGCGCGCGCTGTTGCGGCTGGCCCC
>NZ_RHFI01000066.1:0-411 GCF_003718685.1 Marichromatium sp. AB31
TCGACCGGGGGCACGACCTACAACCTCGCCGCCGCCGATGACTGGAACACCGCGGTGAGCGCCGGCGACAGCAGTGATGCCACCGGCAACGGCCTCACCGTCAGCAATGTACCGATCCCGACGCTGACCTCGGCGACCTATGACGCGAGCAACGGCACGCTGGTGGTCACCGGCAGCGGGCTGCTCGCCCGCGGCGGGGCGGCCAACGACATCGACGCCTCCCGGCTCACGCTCGTCGGCGAGGGCGGCGCGAGCCATACCCTCACCGACACCGCCGACGTGGAGCTGACCTCGGCGACCGGCTTCACGCTGACGCTGAGCGCCACCGACCGCGCCGGGGTCGGGCCGCTGCTCAACCAGGACGGCACCAGCGCGACCGGGGGCACGACCTACAACCTCGCCGCCGCCGAG
>NZ_RHFI01000067.1:0-400 GCF_003718685.1 Marichromatium sp. AB31
GCTTTTCCGGATCGGAAGCTGGCGGAGCAGTGCCCTGCCGACGTCGAGCGCTATCTGACGGAGGTGGGTCAGAGGACCGAGATGAAGGACTGGCAGTTTCGCCAGATTGTCGATGCTATACGGATTTCGTTCGAGCTCGCGGGCGTGGAATGGCTGGAGCAGGTGGACTGGGAGCAGTGGCGGGCATCGGCCCGACGGCTAAAGCCGAGCCATCCGACGGTGGCTCGGGATTATGAAGCGGGTCCGGCGAGTCCGGACGTGGATTCATCGGATTGTCCCCTTCCCCAAAAATAGGTCCAGCGAAAAGTAGAGACCGAGGGCATGATGGTGGCCGAGCAGAGGAGAGCCCACATGCGCAAGAGCAAGTACAGCGAGCAGCAGATCGTTGACGCACTGCGTC
>NZ_RHFI01000007.1:0-164299 GCF_003718685.1 Marichromatium sp. AB31
GAGGCTTGGCTGCAGAACTACGTGAACGAGAAGTACAAGAAGGTTCCTCGTCAGGTCGCGCTAAAAAAAACACCACACCCTACGGAGTAATCCTGGAGTGCGACGAACTGTGGTCCTTTGTCGGAAAACGCCTGAACAAACAATGGATCTGGCTCGCCATGGATCGCCTGACCCGGCGCATCGTCGGGGTCCATGTCGGCGATCGTGCGGAGCGCTCCGCACAGGCTCTGTGGGATTCCATCCCAGCGCAATATCAGACTTCCGCTCCCGTCTACACAGATTTCTGGAGCGCCTATGCGCGGATCATCCCGGCACACCGACATTATCCCAGTGCGAAGTCACAAGGGGAAACCAACCACATCGAACGGTTCAACGGTACACTCCGGCAGCGTATCTCCCGCTTGGTGAGAAAGTCGCTTGCGTTCTCGAAGAACCATGAAAACCATCTGGGTGCACTCTGGAACTTCATTCATCACTACAACGCTACGATGTGCGTGTGATTCATTGCGGGAAAGCTCAAAAACATCGAGCTATTCAAAATCCTATCAGTCAGGGCACTACCAATTTTTATGCATAAATCGCGATGGGGAGGATTTGAATGGCCGGCCCTTTAATTTCCAATTTTAAGTCTGGAATATCAAACCCTTGTTCGCTTCCTAGCGAACTTAAATGTCCAAGTGCTTCAAGCATTAGATGTGATGGCATTTTGCTAAGCGCAGTTTTTCTGAGTAAGTTTATGGAATCTGAATGTTCATTAACGCTTTTAATAACTTTTCCAATTATTTTGAACTGACCGTCAACCAAGTCTGACATCAATGGATCGTTAAGGAAGCTGGTCTCGACTGTTACGACAGCGGTGTAACCGGATTTCAAGCTTGCCGAACTTAAGTCAATAGTGCTGCCAGCTTTTAATGCATCTGAAAATCGCTCCATTTGTTGCTTAATTTTCTGAATTTCAGAGACCTGATTGCGACCTCCTTTTTTCGGTTGCGGTTTGTCTTCAAATGCCTCTACCATATCCATCATTTCAGCAAGGCTATCGATTGTTTCTACGATGGGGTTTCTTTTTAGATAGCCCTCAAACTCTACAAAATCCCCAGCCTTAGGTAGTTCATTCCCCGTATTTTCTGTTAAATATCCTTTTTCTATTAAAATATTTCTTAGTTGAAAAAGCAATGATGCAGGGGTGTGAACTCTTTCCTGAGATGAAGTGCTTTTTTCTTCATTTCCAGAAGAATTGTCTCGTGATCCAGAAAGGTCAATTTTAAGGAGTGTTGAAAAAGCCTCACTTAACCCAAAGCCAGCGGATACTTTTTCTCCTTCAGAATGATTGCTCTTTGAAGTCTCTGTTACAGAGGTAATCGTGCTTATCCCTCCCTGAAGCATCGCTAGTAAATCAAATACAAATTTTTGATTAAGATATACAGGGATTATTAATCTTTCCACAGTTTCTCCTTGTGTATGGCACCGACAGCAGGGCGCGACTTTAAGTGGCGCCCCTTACCTGTATTTTTTAGGTGGATTACAGTACATATTGACCCATTTTCGCTGAAAGCCAAAAAATAATCATTGCCGCTTATTTTTGTTTTCGTCTCAGCTTTCTTGGTGTCAATACAACGATCACCTTTTGGTATCTCTATTTTTACTGTGATCTTTTTCGGCAACCCTAAAGAAGTATCGGTAGCGCCCTGGTCGATAAGTTTCGATAAGATCAGAGTCTCTTATTTTAAAGGTGAAGAAGATGTATTTGACATGCCCGCAGTGTCACTTTAACTGCGTGACAAAAAATGGATTCAACTGGCTGCATAATCAGTTGTGCAAGTGTCAAGATGGCGGCCGCCATTTCGTTTTTCATGCTTCCATAGTTAGCCGTTTCTCAGGAAGTCAGAGAACTGATCGACTGATGCTGGGAAAAATCTCCCTGGCACGGAGTTGCTCGTGCGATGAAGGCATCTAAGGCTTTGCTGCAGAACTACGTAACGAGAAATACAAGAAGGTTTTTCGTCAGGTTGCGCTAAAAAAATACCAGGCTCTACGGAACGATCTTAGACGTAAATCATACATTATGATGCTAGTATGATCTCTAAAAATTAAGAATTAGGCGTAAACTCAAAGCCCCCGATGATCTGCGAATTTGCGACGGCAATAAATCTATTCCACGCCGGCTCCTCTATCCAGCTTCGCATACTCACCCCGAACCCCCTCCATCGCCTCCTCCACCTCATCCCGAAACCCCTGTATCCGATCCAGTTCCTCACTCGAATACAGTGACTTGATCCGGCGCATCTTGGCCAATAGCGGCAGGTTCTGCAGTTCCGAGACCGGCACGCCGAGTCGAATCAGCGATTCGCCGCTGCGGTAGATCTCGATGGCCAGATCCAGCAGGGCGAATTGCTTGGCCGGGGAGCAGAAGGTGTCGATGTCGTCGAGCGCGCTCTGCTGCAGCACGCCTTCCTTGATGAGCGCGGCGCCTTCCAGCTCCCAGCGCTGGGGATCGGAGAGGGCCTCGGGGCCGACCAGGTTGACGATGCGCGAGAGTTCGGCGTCGCGGGCGAGGAGGGCGAGGGCGGCGGTGCGGCGTTGCTCCCAGTTCGGGTCGATCTCCTGGTGCCACCACTCGGCGGCGGTGTGGACATGCCCGGAGAAGCTGCCGACCCAGTCGATCGAGGGGTAGTGACGGGCGTCGGCCAGCTCCTTGGAGAGCGCCCAGAAGGTCTCGACGATGTCCTTGGTGTGGCTGGTGACGGGCTCGGAGAAGTCGCCGCCCGGCGGCGAGACCGCGCCGATCAGGGTCACCGAGCCGGAGGCCCCGGCGAAGGTCTCGACCCGTCCGGCGCGCTCGTAGAGCGCGGCCAGACGCGAGGCGAGATAGGCGGGGTAGCCTTCCTCGACCGGCATCTGTCCGAGCCGCCCGGAGACCTCGCGCAACGCCTCGGCCCAACGGCTGGTGGAGTCGGCCAGCATCACCACGTCGTAGCCCATGTCGCGGTAGTACTCGGCCATGGTCAGGCCGACATAGACCGAGGCCTCGCGCGCCACCACCGGCATGTTGGAGGTGTTGGCCACCAGCAGGGTGCGCTCCATCAGCTTGCGCCCGGTGTAGGGGTCGTCGAGCTGGGGGAAGGTCTCGAGCACGTCGACCAGTTCGTTGCCGCGCTCGCCGCAGCCGACATAGATGACGATGTCGGCGTTCGACCAGCGCGCGATCTGCTGCTGCACCACGGTCTTGCCCGCGCCGAAGGGGCCGGGGACCGCGCCCTTGCCGCCCTTGAGCTGGGGGAAGAAGGTGTCGATCACCCGCTGTCCGGTGATCAGCGGCGCGACGCCGTCGTCGCGGCGCCGGTAGGGGCGCGGCTGGCGCACCGGCCAGCGGTGATAGAGCCCGAGCCTGCGGCTGGCGCCGTGGGCGTCGCGCACCCGGGCGATGGTCGCCTCGAGGTCGTAGTCGCCGGCCGGGGCGATCTCCTCCAGCTCGCCCTCGATACCGGGCGGCACCAGTACGCGATGCTCGATGGTGGCCGTCTCCGGGACGGTGCCGAGCAGGGTGCCGCCGCCGATCCGGGCGCCGGGTTCGAGCGCCGGGTTGGGGGTGAAGCGCCACTCGCGGGCGCGGTCGAGGGCGTTGAGGTCGATACCGCGGCGGATGTGATCGCCCGAGGCCAGGGCGATCGCCTCGAGCGGTCGCTGTACGCCGTCGAAGATGCCGCCGAGCAGCCCGGGGCCGAGTTCGACCGAGAGCGGTCGGCCGAGTCCGCGCACCGGCTCGCCGGGACGCAGCCCGTCGGTCGATTCGTAGGTCTGGACGATGGCATCGCCGCCACGCAGCGAGATCACCTCGCCGAGCAGCCCGAGTTCGCCGAGCTTGACCTGCTCGCCGCTGCGCGCGCCGGGCAGTTCGATGGTGACGATGGGGCCGTTGATGTCACGCACCCGGCCGGTTCTGTTGGCGTCTTTCACGGCATCATCCATTGAACAGGTTGGCGGTATCGAGCCCGTTGGGGAGCAGGCGTTCGAGGATCACGCGCTGGATCTCGGGGCGCAGCCGTTCGAGCCGACCGGCATGGGTGTCGTCGATGCGCACCCGCCCCTCGGCGTCGCTGACCCGCACCCCGCCGAGGGCGGTGATCGGCTCCTCGACCAGCTCGGCCTCGCGCCCCTCGGGCAGCGCCTCGAGGATCGCCGCCCAGCGCTCGCGCAGCAGCACCAGATCGTGGGCGTTGGCCTCGACGCGCAGCCGCGGCTGCTCGATCAGCCCGGCATCGCGCACGATCAGCGTCGCGAGCCAGTCGCCATAGGCGTCGCGTTCGGCGACGAAAGCGCGCATCCGCTCCTCGAGGCCGCGCTCGACGGCCTGCATCAGGTTCCAGCGCACCCGGTCGAGATGGGTCTGGAGCTTCAGCTCGCTGGCCTGGACCTGCTGGCGGAAGCTGCGTTCGGCCAGGGCGCGGGCGACCTGCTCCTCGTGTTGCTCGCGCGCGCGCAGCCGCTCGGCGGCCTCGCGCAGGATGGTGTCGCGACGGCTGGCGGCGCGCGCCCGATACTCGGCGGCGAGGCGCTCGGCGCGCGCGAGGATCGCCTGTTCGAGTTCATCGACCTGGGTCATGTCGTTCCTCCGTCTCGTCGTCCGGCGCGGCGCCGAACAGCGCATCGAGCCGATCGGCCACCGCGCTGGACAGACGCGGCGGCTCGGCGCCGAGCGCGGGCACCGCGACCACCACGATGCGTCCGCCCTCGCGGCGGATGCGCTGCAGGCTGGGGATGTCCGCGGCCATCAGCGCATCGTCGACCACCACCAGCGCCTTGGCCCGCGCGCGCAGCAGCCCGCGCAGCAGGCGCTCGACGGTCTCCGGGGCGGGGTTCTCGTGGGCCTCGAAGCCGATCAACCGGAAGCCGTCGGCGAGCCGCTCGTCACCGATGAACACGAGCCGCGCCGGGGTGGCGGTCTCGGTGCTGGGGGTGTCCATGCCGCGCTCAGATCTTGTTGATGAGCAGGATCGAGACCACCAGCCCGTAGATGGCGATGCCCTCGGCCAGACCGAGATAGATCAGGGTGCGCCCGAGGTTCTCCGGCTTCTCGGTGATCGCCGCCAGCGAGGCCGCGCCGATCGGGCCGACGGCGATGCCGGCGCCGATGGTCGAGATCGCGGTGGGGATACCGGCGCCGATGATCGCCAGCCCCATGCCGAGGCTGATCTCGGGCGCGGCGGTCTCGGCGAGGGTCTCGGTGGCGGCCAGGGCGTCGTTGAGCCCGAGCACGAGCAGCCCGAGCTGGGCGCCGACGAAGACCACCAGCTGGGTGCCGAGCGCCGGGCGGAACCAGTCACGGAGCCGGGCGCTGGCGCGGGGGCGCAGCTCCAGCACCAGTCCGGTGAGGATCAGGCCGAGGATGGCCAGGGTCATGAGGGCGACGAGCCAATACATGTGACGCTCCTGATGTGGTGGATGGTGCCGGGGTCAGTCACGCGGCAGGCGCAGTGGCGCGAAGGCGTGTCCGTCCCCGGAGAAATAACGCGAGAACCCCTCGTAGTACTGCAGTCGCATCACCTGGATCATCACGATCCCGCCCTCGAGCACGATGATGAAGAGGTTGCCGAGGACCAGGGTGATGAGGTGGCCGACCTCGCCGAGCATCCCGGCGAGGGTGTAGACGGCGATGGCGAGCGCGACATGGTTGAGTCCGAAGGCGGCGACGCGGAGGAAGGAGAGGGTGTTGGAGACATAGCCGATCACCGTCTCCAGGGTGGCGATGAAGACCACCAGCGCGCGCTCGATCAGCGGGCCCTGTTGCTCGCGCCAGCTCGCCCAGGCCAGGGTGGCGAGGGCGAGCCCGGCGATGGTCGCCGGCCAGGGGGCGAGTGCGCCGTCCTCGGCGAGTCCGACCCCGGCGCCGACCAGCGCGAGATAGAACACCAGATTGACCGCACCGTGATGCCCGAGCACGGCGTCGCGCCAGCGCCCGACGGCCACCCGGTTGTAGATCGCCAGCGTACAGGCGAGGGTGATGAACCCCACCCCCCAGAGGAGCGCCAGGGTGAGCATCCGCAGCGGATCGGTGAGCGGGCTCATCCACAGCGCCGGGATCAGGTGCTCGTTGCCGAAGACGCTGCCGAAGACCAGTCCGAAGGCCATCGACGACAACCCGGCGAGCAGTCCGAAGGGCCAGAAGCGCCCGAGCCGTCGGCGCAGCAGCCAGGCGGCGAGCGCGATCACCGCGCCCTGACCGAGGTCGCCGAACATGCTGCCGAACATCAGCAGGAAGGTGACGGCGAACAGCGGCGTGGGGTCGACCTCGCCGTACTCGGGGATGCCGTACTGCCCGACCAGGGTGGCGAAGGGCGCGAGCAGGCGATTGCGGGTGATCACCGTCGGCACCAACCTTCGCTCGTCGGCGCGCGGGTCGCGGGCACTCAGGGCGAAGGGATGCGGGAGGGTCTCGCGCAAGCGTTGTTCGAGCGCCTCGACCGCACTCGCCGGCACCCAGCCGGCGAGATGGGCGAGCGGTCCGCTGGCGCGCAGCGCCGGGTCGAGCGCGACCAGCGGGGCGGCGAGCAGCAGGGTCTGCTGCGCGGCGAGCAGCTGTGCGCGATGGTCGGCACCCCACTCGGCAAGCTCGCGTTCGAGCGCGGCGCGGCGTCGGGCGATGTCGGCGCTGCGCGTCTCGAGCTGCTGGCGTACCCGCGCCGGTTCGCGGTCGAGTTCGACCGGGATCGGCAGCGCCTGGAAGCCGGCGGCGGCGAGCACCTGGGGCAGTGACTCGGGAGCGGCGTCGCTGGGACCGACGATCACCACATGGGTCTGGTCGCCACGCTGCATGTAGACGTGGACCAGATAGTGGGCGAGCCCGAGCGCGCCGCCGAGCCGGGCGAGGTTCTCGCGCGGCACCATGCCGACATGGATATCGAGGAAACGGGTGTTGTTGCGCAGCACCGCCAGATCGATGTCGAGCGCGGCGAAGTTGGCGAGCGCGGCCTGGTGCTCGGCGACCAGTCGCGCCTCGTCGTCGAGCTGGCGCAGGCCCTCGGCATGTGCCGAGGCGGTCTGCCACAGCTCGCCGAGCCAGTGATCGAGCGCGGCGAGGGACTCGGGCTCGATCACCCGAGGCCGGTCGATGTGCTGCGGCAACGCGAGGTCGAGCAGCTCGGCGAGCTTGTCGAGCCGCTGTCGGGCACGCTCGTGATGACGGCGATAGTCGCGTGCCGGGGCGGTGCCGAGCCGCGCCTCGTCGGGGTCGCGCGCGTCGGGGTGGAAGTGACCGGTCTCGGCGAGCGCGAGCGAGGCGGTGGGCAGGTCCTCGGCGAGGACCAGCAGGCGGACGTGTTTCATCGCCGTGGGCGAGAGCATCAGGTCTCCTCTCGCCGGGTACAGGCCGCGGCGCGCCAGGTACAGCCCGAGGGGGCGCGCTCGAGCGCCGCGTCGATGGTGTGCTGGGCGAGACCGAGCAGACGCCCCTGGATGATGGCGAACAGCCTCAGCAGGTCGGCCTCGCGCAGCATCAGATAGGCCAGCGCGCGCGCTGGCGCCGAGTCGCCGTGGGCGAGCAGGGCGCGGGCGATGGTGGCGCTGTGGATGTTGACGCGTCGCTGCACCTCGGCGATGTCCTCGCTGCCGGCGAGCTGACCGGCGAGCGGCGCGGGCAGGGCCTCGATGACCGGTTCGAGCCCGTCGAGCGCGACCAGGCGCAGCAGTCGCTCGCGTCCGAGCAGTCCGGTCGAGGGCACCAGCCAGTAGAAGGTCTCGGAGGGTGAGAGTCCGTAGCAGAGCCGGAAGCGCAGCAGCCACAGCAGGTCGACGCGGTCGAGCGCGGCGCCGATCAGGCGTCTGAGCGCGGTGCCGTGCGGTGCGCCGAAGGTGCGGACGTGGCGCGCCAGCCCGAGGTAGTAGTGCTGGTCGATCGCCGCCTCGAGGGCGAAGGGTTCGCGGCGCCGGGCATAGACCTCGCGTGCCTGGCGGGCGATCTGGCGGTAGGGACCGGTCTCGAGCTGGCGCAGCAGCTCCTCGACGCTCTCGGCGCGGAACAGGGTATGGATCGGCAGCCGGATCGGGGCGGGCAGGTCGAACAGTTGCTCGGCGATGGTCTCGGCCTCGAGCGCATGGAGCTTGCCGCGCAGCAGGGTCTTGAGGTTGTAGAGCGCATACTTGCGCCCCCAGGCGAGCATCAGCTCGCGCTCGTCGCCCTGCAGCGGTCGGATCAGCACCTGCAGCTCGGCGAGCAGCTGGTGGACCAGCGCCTGCTCGATGGCGCGGCTACGCGCGCGCGGTGATGGTGCGGCGTCGAGCAGGGCGTCGAGCCCGAGCTGGTCGACCAGGGCGCTCAGCGGCAGGGTGGCGAGTCGATCGATGGTGTCCGGGTCGTGCAGCCCCGTGGCCATCATCGAGACCCGGGCGTCGAGATAGGCGTGGTCGGCATCGGCCATGGCGCGGGGTCAGCGGCTGGTGTCGATCAGGACCTGGAAGGCGGCCTCGAGTGCCTCGGCCTCGCGCTGTTCGGCCTGATCGCGCAGGTGGACGTGGCGCTCGTCATAGCGGCGTCGCAGCTGGGCGATGCTCTGTTCGGCGCGCTCTCCGGCCTTGGCGACGAAGCCCTGGCGCAGCTCCGGGATCCTGGCGGTGAAACGCGCCTGCTCGGCGTGGACCTCGGCCATCGCCTGATCGACGATCCGGCCCTGTTCGGTCTCGGCCTGCTGGGCGAGCCGCTCGGCCCGCATCTCGACATCGAGCAGTCGCTTGAGGGTGTCATCCATCGGTCGCGCTCTCGGCTGGTCTGGGCATTCGCGACCCTAGCTTACGCGAAAGACGCCGGCGATGGCGCAGAGCATCGTCGGCGTCTTGCGCCAGGTCAGCCGCGTTGCCCGCCCGCCGAGCCGTTCAGGCGAACCGCATCGGTCATGCAGACCCGGTGGCTCCAGAACTGATCGGCGAGCACCCGCAGCTCCTCGGCGAGGGTGGCCAGTGTCTCGGCGGTGCGCTCGATCTCGCCGGTGGTCGTGGCGTTGCCGTCGGCCGACTGGCGGATATTGGTGACGCTGCGGTTGATCTCCTCGCTGACCGCGCTCTGCTCCTCGACGGCGGTGGCGATCTGGGTGGTCATGTCGGTGATCTGCTGCACGCTGGCGGCGATCGCCTCGAGCGCGCCGCCGGCCTCGCGCGCCTGGGCGACGCTCCGCTCGGCCTGGGCGCGGCTGCCGTGCATCACCTCGACCGAGGCGCGCGCGCCGTCCTGCAGCTTCTCGATCATCGCCTGGATCTCGGTGGTCGACTGCTGGGTGCGATTGGCGAGGTTGCGCACCTCGTCGGCGACCACCGCGAAGCCGCGTCCCTGCTCGCCGGCGCGCGCCGCCTCGATCGCGGCGTTGAGCGCGAGCAGGTTGGTCTGCTCGGCGATGCCGCGGATGACGTCGAGCACGGCGCTGATCTCGTCGCTGTGCTGCTCGAGGGTGTGGATCACCGCGGCGGCGTTCTCGACCTCATCGGAGAGTCGTGCGATGGCCTCGCGGGTATCGATGGTGACACGTTTGCCATCGCGCGCGGCGCTGTCGGCGCTGTCGGCGCTGTCGGCGGTGTGCTGGGCATTGCGCGCGACCTCGCGCACGCTGGCGCTCATCTCCTCGATGGCGGTGGCCACCAGATCGGTCTGCGACTGCTGGTTGAGGATGGCCGCGCGCAGCTCGGTGATGGTCTCGACCGCGGCCTCGGCCTGACGCGAGAGCTTGGCCGCGGTATCGGAGATGCGCACCGCCGACGAGCGGCTCTCGGTGCGCAGCATGCGCATCGCCAGGGTGATGGCGCCGTACTCGGTGTTGCTGCCGGTATAGAGATACTGTGCGGTGGGGTCGTCGATGACCTGACGTGCCCGTGCGTTGAGTCGCGCCAGCGCACGGGTCTGAATCCATGCGACCAGGGTGCCGGCCGCCAGCAGCAGCGCGATGAGGGCGAGCCCCGGGGTCGGCGGCAGGTCGGTCAGCGGCAGGGTGGCGAGGGCGAGCAGCGCGGCGAGCACCAGCCAGCCGGTCAGTCGCCAGAACGCCGAGAGCCGTGGCAGGCGCAACGCCAGCGGCAGGCGTCCGGCACGGATCCCGGCATAGAGCCGCTCGGCCTTGTCGACCAGATCGCGCGCCGGGCGCAGGCGCACCGACTGGTACTCGAATACCTTGCCGTCGCGCATGATCGGGTTGACGAAGGCGTCGACCCAGTAGTGATCGCCGTTCTTGCAGCGATTCTTGACCAGGCCCATCCAGGGGCGACCCGATTTGATGGTCTGCCACAGATGGGCGAAGGCCGCCGGTGGCATGTCGGGATGACGCACCACGTTGTGGTTGACGCCGACCAGTTCGTCGCGATCGAAGCCGCTGATCTCGACGAAGGTCTCGTTGACATCGGTGACGATGCCCTTGAGATCGGTGGTCGACATGATGTTGTCGGTCTCGGCGAAGGAGCGCTCCTGGCCGGTGACGGGGAGATTGGTCTTCATCTTGGAGTCCTCAGCGCCGATGTTCCCAGAATTGCCGTGCCAGGGTGCGTAGCTCGCTGGAGAGCTCGACGACCTGGCTGGAGGCCTGTCCGATGGCATGGCTGCCGGCGGCGGTCTGGTCGGCGCCTTGACGGATATCGGCGATGCTGCGGCTGATCTCTTCGCTGACCGCGCTCTGCTCCTCGACGGCGGTGGCGATCTGGGTGCTCATGTCGGTGATCGACTGGATACCGCTGGCGATGCGCTGGAGTGCCTCGCCGGCCTCGCGTGCTTGGGCGACGCTCTGCTCGGCCTGGGTGCGGCTGTTGCCCATGACCTCGACCGAGGAGCGGGTGCCGGCCTGCAGCTTCTCGATCATCGTCTGGATCTCGGTGGTCGACTGCTGGGTGCGGTTGGCGAGGTTGCGCACCTCGTCGGCGACCACCGCAAAGCCGCGCCCGGCCTCACCGGCGCGCGCCGCCTCGATCGCGGCGTTGAGCGCGAGCAGGTTGGTCTGCTCGGCGATGCCGCGGATGACGTCGAGCACGGCGCTGATCTCGCCGCTGTGTTGCTCGAGGGTGTGGATCACCGCGGCGGCCTGCTCGATCTCCTCGGCGAGCCGGCCGATCGAATCGCCGGTGGCGCCCACCACCTCGCCGCCGTTGGTGGCATTGGCGTCGGCCTCGTGGGCGGTGTCGGCGGTCTGTTGGGCGCTTTGCGCGACCTCGCGCACGCTGGCGCTCATCTCCTCGATGGCGGTGGCCACCTGATCGGTCTCCGACTGCTGCTGGAGGATGGTGCCGCGCGCCGACTCCACCGCCTCGACCATGTGCTCGGCCTGTCGCAGCAGTCGTGTCGCCGAATCGTCGACTCGACCCACCGCCGCGCCGCTCTCGGCCTCGAGCATGCGCAGGGCGAACTCGACCGCGCCGAACTCGTCGCGACGCTGGGTATAGGCGTACTGGCTGATGGGGTTGTCGGCGACCATGCGCGCCTGGGCGGCGATGGTGGCGAGCGGGCGGGTCTCGAGCCAGGCCAGGGCGATCGCCGTCAGGGTGAACACCAGCACCGGCGGTGCGGCCTGGAGCGTGCCGAGTCCGAGCAACGGGGCGGCGGCGAGTGCGCCGGCACCGAGCAGCGCGATGGTGCCGAGCAGGCGCCAGCGCGCCCGGGTCATGCCCAGGCGCCAGCGCCAGGGGCGCCGGTCGCGCATCAGCTCGGCGTAGAAACGCTCGGCCTGCTCGACCCTGGCGCGGCTCGGCTTGGTGCGCACCGATTGGTATTCGGTGACGGTGCCGTCGTGGGTGATCGGGGTGACATAGGCGCTCACCCAGTAATGGTCGCCGTTCTTGCAACGGTTCTTGATCAGGCCCATCCAGGGACGCCCGGACTTCAGCGTCTTCCACAGGTCGGCAAAGGCCGCCGGCGGCATGTCGGGATGGCGCACCATGTTGTGGTTACGCCCGATCAGCTCGTCCTCGGTGAAGCCGGAGATGTCGACGAAGCGGTCGTTGACGTAGGTGATGGCGCCCTTCAGATCGGTGGTCGACAGGATGTTGGTGTCGTCCGGGAAGGACACCTCCTGTTGCGTCACTGGATAGTTCTTTTTCATGCGGGGAAATCCCTGGGGGTACAGCCCTCGGTTAGCGTAGGGTCGGGACCGCTGATGCCTTGGCCAGTCGCAGTACCGAGTCGATCTCGGTACACATTGTGTTTCTGGCGGGCGATCTCGACCTGACAGGCGGGGCGGTTTGCCCCCCACCTGCCGGTTTGCGATCACGTTCACATCGATCCCGTGCTGTGGCGCCGTCCTGGCCCCCGGGCATGAGGGACGCGCGTGCCCGAATCGGCATCGTCCAATGATGACACGACTCGTCGAGCGATGCGCGCTCTGCTCGGCTCGCTCATCGGGGCGCTGTCTGAGCGGCTCAGGCGAACTGGGGCAGGCCGCCCGAGCGAGTCAGGATGACGGTGATCAGAGCAGCGAGCAGCAGCGCCCAGAGCGCCAGATAGAGCCGCATCGACTGACGTGCGCGGTTGCGCTCGGTCCAGGTGCGCGGTCGCACGCCCTTGAACAGGAAGACCAGCTTGGCGGCGAGCAGGACGCAGACGATGTTGACGGCGAGCAGCAGCAGGGCGCCGAGCGCGAGGTCCCAGCGGGCGCTGCCGAGGGCGAGCCCGATGGTCGCCGTCGGGGGCAGCAGGGCGACGGCGACCATCACCCCGACCAGGGTCGAGGACAGCCCGGAGGTGAGCGAGAGCACCGCCGCGGCGCCCGAGGCGAGCGCCAGCACGACCCCGGCGAGTCCGACGTCGGTGCGCGCGGCCAGCTCGTTGAGCGAGAAGTCGATCTCCCAGATCAGGCCGATGGCGACGGCGAGCAGCAGCGACAGGCCGAGTCCGGCGGCATTGGTGCGCAGTGCCTGCCACACCAGGGCGCGATCGCCGAGCGAGGTGGCGAAGGCCAGGGCGATGTTGGGGCCGAGCAGCGGGGCGATGACCATCGCGCCGATCACCACCGCGACATTGTTCTCGAGGAGACCGATGGCGGCGACCAGGGTCGAGAGCGTGGTCAGCACCAGGTGGTTGGTGTCGAGCCGCGCGCCCTTGACGATCTCGCTGTAGAGCTCCTCGCGCGTGGCGGCGATCGCCCGCGCCCGGCGCAGCTCCTCGTCCTGGCGGCGCGGGGTATCGCGGGTGAGCACGGTGTCGACCGGCTGGATGACGATGCGGGCGTCGGCATCGGCCTTGAAGAGGTCCTGCAGCGAGTCGGTCAGCGCCTGGCGCGACTGGTCGTCGACCAGCATGCGCACGGCGCGCCGGCCATCCTCGCCGGCCTCGCCGCACCAGGCGTCCTCGGCGCCATAGAAACCGGCCATGCCGAGCAGCGTCTTGGTGTGTCTGGCGTCGGCGATGACCTCGACGATGCGCATGGCGGTGTTCTCTCCTCTCAGGGCCCGAGCAGGATGCCGAGCGCCAGCAACAGCAACAGGGCGAAGACGCCGATGGCATTGAACACCAGGTCGACCCGGCGGGTGTGGGTGCGGTAGCGGGCGATCAGCGGCGCTAGTCCGGGGTCAGACTCCACGGCGGGATCGAACATGATCCGGCGGTGGGGCAGGGCGATGGCCTCGATCGCGGCGCAGGCGGTGACCGGATCGACACGATAGAGTCCGGCGTCGATGTCGACCAGACGGCGTCGCAACCGCTGGTGTGCGTGCATGCGAGCGGTGTCGACGTCCTCGAAGCGGATTGCGCAGCGTAGCTGCGGGGTGACCGACGGCGGTTGATCGCACGCCTGCAGGCGCACCAGTCCGGGGTGGTCCGGATGGGTCTCGACGGTCAGGTGTCCGCTGTGCATCATGAAGTGGTCAGGCTTGGACGCTGACCCTGTCGATCTCCCAGTTGCACTGTTCGATCAGGGTCTCGAGCGAGCGCGGGATGTGCAGCGCCCCATCGGGCTCGTAGCGCCGGCCCTCGCTCCAGTGGCGGGCGGCCGACTCGGCGATGTCCGGTAGTCCCTGGCGCTGTAGCTCCCACAATGCCTGTGTCTGTTTGGTGTGCATGGGCTCCCCTGGGTGGATCGCAAGATCCGTGCTTGAATGTGGTTTTTTAGAGACGTGGTATCCGTTGGCCGGATCTTATCCTTTTTTCTTCGAGTTTAGTCGAAGATTCGGGGCTAGAAGCCCGGCCAACAAGGCTTGGAACGCATTGTTGCGGTTTTTTCCCAGTGCCGTCAAAAGGATGCTGGGTCTTGTGCCGACGGGTGTGGCGGTGATGATGCGTCTGGTCGTGAGGTGGAGTCAGGCGACGGCCCCGAGGCTGTGGACGCTATCGGGGAGCTGGTCGCGCACGACCTCGGCGAAGCGTTCGAGGACCTGCCGTCGCGGGAAGCTGCGCCGGTAGACCAGCGAGATGCGCCGATAGGCATCGGGCAGG
This sequence comes from Marichromatium sp. AB31, assembly GCF_003718685.1. Classification (NCBI taxonomy): domain Bacteria; kingdom Pseudomonadati; phylum Pseudomonadota; class Gammaproteobacteria; order Chromatiales; family Chromatiaceae; genus Marichromatium; species Marichromatium sp. AB31. Next base: position 14,387 of record NZ_RHFI01000007.1, read on the forward strand.
TGCAGCTGGCGCGAGACGATACCGTGGTCGCGCATCCAGGTCTCGCGCACCGCCAGGGCCGGGACCAGGGTACAGCCGAAGCCGGCGCTGACCAGTTGCAGCAGGGTCTCGAGGCTGGAGGCGCGCAGATCGGCCATCTCGCCCTGGCTGGGGCGCTGCGACAGCCGGCAGACCTCCATCACCTGATGGGCCAGGCAGTGACCGTCGGCGAGCAGCAGCAGCTCGCACGACTCCAGGTCCGCGGCGCTGATCTCGGCGCGTTGCTGCAGCGGGTGGCCCGTGGGGTGGGCGAGCCAGAAGGGTTCGTCGAACAACTCGATGGCGGCGAGGTCGGAGTCCTCAACCGGGGTGGCGAGCAGCGCGGCGTCGATCTCGTGGTGGCTGAGGCGCGTGAGCAGGGTATCGGTGATCTCCTCGGAGAGCACCAGCTGCAGCTTGGGACAGCGCGCGCGCAGCGGGCGCAGCAGCAAGGGCACCAGATAGGGGCTGACGGTGGGGATGGCGCCGATGCGCAGCGGTCCGGCCAGCGGGTCCTGATGGGCGTGCGCGACCTGCTCGATGGCGGCGGTCTGCTCCAGCGCCAGTCGGGCGTGATGGAGGATCTCCTCGCCGACCGGGGTGATCTCGACCGAGCGGTTGGTGCGCTCGAAGATGACCACGTCGAGCTCGTCCTCGAGCTTCTTGATCTGGCCGCTGAGCGTCGGCTGACTGACGAAGCAACGCTCGGCGGCGCGCCCGAAGTGGCGCGTCTCGGCGACGGCGAGGATATATTTCAGGTCACGTAGATTCACCCGCCCATGATAGCGGAAATCGCGCCCGATTCGGACCCATGATGTGCGCCGCGCGGCGATTCCTGGGGCGGTGGGGGCGGCTTGATTCGATTCGGCGCCTACCCAATCTTCGACAATAACTTACAAAAAACCGGAGAATTCACCGTGAGAATGGACAAGTTGACGGCAAAGTTCCAACTCGCGCTGGCCGATGCCCAGAGCCTGGCGGTCGGTCGCGATCATCAGTTCATCGAGCCGGTCCACCTGCTGATCGCGCTGCTCGATCAGGAGGGGGGCACGGTACGCCACCTGCTTACCCGCGCCGATGTCAACGTCAATCAGCTGCGCTCGGCGCTCGGCGAGCTGCTCGACCGTCTGCCGGTGGTCGAGGGCGCCGGTGGCGAGGTGCACGTCGGCAACGACCTGGGGCGCCTGCTCAACCAGACCGACAAGCTCGCCCAGCAGCGCCAGGACCAGTACGTCTCCTCCGAGCTGTTCGTGCTCGCCGCGCTCGATGACCGCGGCGAGCTGGGCCGGGTGTTGCGCGAGGCCGGCGCTTCGAAAGGGGCGCTGGAGCGTGCGATCGAGTCGGTTCGAGGGGGGCAGAAGGTCGACGACCCCAACGCCGAGGAGCAGCGTCAGGCGCTCGAGAAGTACACCATCGATCTGACCGAGCGTGCCGAGCAGGGCAAGCTCGATCCGGTGATCGGGCGCGACGACGAGATCCGCCGCACCGTGCAGGTGCTGCAGCGGCGCACCAAGAACAACCCGGTGCTGATCGGCGAGCCCGGCGTCGGCAAGACCGCCATCGTCGAGGGGCTGGCGCAGCGCATCGTCAACGGCGAGGTGCCCGAGGGGCTGAAGTCCAGGCGGCTGCTCTCGCTCGACATGGCCGCGCTGATCGCCGGGGCCAAGTTCCGCGGCGAGTTCGAGGAGCGGCTCAAGGCGGTGCTCAACGACATCGCCCGTCAGGAGGGCAACGTCATCCTCTTCATCGACGAGCTGCACACCATGGTCGGCGCGGGCAAGGCCGAGGGCTCGATGGACGCGGGCAACATGCTCAAGCCGGCGCTGGCGCGCGGCGAGCTGCACTGTGTCGGCGCCACCACCCTCGACGAGTACCGCAAGTACGTCGAGAAGGACGCGGCGCTCGAACGGCGCTTCCAGAAGGTGCTGGTCGACGAGCCCAACGTCGAGGACACCATCGCCATCCTGCGCGGGCTCAAGGAGCGCTACGAGGTCCATCACGCCGTCGAGATCACCGACCCGGCGATCGTCGCCGCGGCGACCCTGTCGCACCGCTATATCTCCGATCGTCAGCTCCCCGACAAGGCGATCGACCTGATCGACGAGGCCGCCTCGCACATCCGCATGGAGATCGACTCCATGCCCGAGGAGATGGACCGCCTCGATCGGCGGCTGATCCAGCTCAAGATCGAGCGCGAGGCGCTGAAGAAGGAGTCCGACGAGGCCTCGCGCAAGCGCCTCGCCGACCTCGAGGGCGAGGTGGCGCGGCTCGAGCGCGAGTTCGCCGATCTCGACGAGGTCTGGAAGTCGGAGAAGGCGGCGGTTGCCGGCACCGCGCACATCAAGGAGGCGCTCGACCGTGCCCGGGTGGAGATGGAGACGGCGCGCCGTGCCGGCGACCTGGGACGGATGTCGGAGCTGCAGTACGGGCGCATCCCCGAGCTCGAGAAGCAGCTCGCTTCGGCCGCCGCCGGGGCCGAGCAGGGCGATAACCGGCTGCTGCGCAACAAGGTCAGCGACGAGGAGATCGCCGAGATCGTCTCGCGCTGGACCGGTATCCCGGTGTCGCGGATGCTCGAGGGCGAGCGCGACAAGCTGCTGCGCATGGAGCAGGAGATCGGCCGGCGGGTGGTCGGTCAGGACGAGGCGGTGGGCGCGGTCAGCGACGCCATCCGCCGCTCGCGCGCCGGGCTCTCCGACCCGGCCCGCCCGATCGGCTCCTTCCTCTTCCTCGGACCCACCGGCGTCGGCAAGACCGAGCTGTGCAAGACGCTGGCGAGCTTCCTCTTCGATACCGAGGAGGCGATGGTGCGCATCGACATGTCCGAGTTCATGGAAAAGCACTCGGTGGCGCGGCTGATCGGGGCGCCGCCCGGCTATGTCGGCTATGACGAGGGCGGCTATCTCACCGAGGCGGTGCGCCGCCGCCCCTACAGCTTGATCCTGCTCGACGAGGTGGAGAAGGCCCACCCCGACGTCTTCAACGTGCTGTTGCAGGTGCTCGACGACGGTCGGCTCACCGATGGTCAGGGGCGCACCGTGGACTTCCGCAACACGGTGATCGTGATGACCTCCAACCTCGGCTCCGAGGTCATCCAGCAGCACGCCGGCGAGGCGGCCTATGCCGAGATGAAGGCGGCGGTGATGGCGGTGGTGCGTCAGGCCTTCCGTCCCGAGTTCATCAACCGGCTCGACGAGATCGTCGTCTTCCATCCGCTGCAGCAGGCGCAGATCCGCGCCATCGCGCGCATCCAGCTCGACTATCTGCAGCGGCGCCTGGCCGATCGCGAGATGCGTCTCGAGATCAGCGACGCGGCGCTCGATCTGCTCGGCGAGGCCGGTTTCGATCCGGTCTACGGTGCCCGCCCGCTCAAGCGCGCGATCCGCGCTCAGCTCGAGAATCCGCTGGCTCAGGAGATCCTCGCCGGCAAGTTCGCGCCCGGAGATCTGATCGAGGTCGGGGTGGCAGACGGCGCCCTGCGCTTCGAGCGGGTGCTCGCCGGCGAACTGGTCGACTGACCGACCCCGCCTGCTGGCGCCACCGCCCCGTCCAGGTCGGACGGCGGCGGTGGCGAGCGGCTGGTTTCGCCATTCCCGTTGTTTCCCTGAGACAATAGCCTCGGGGTCTCGGTATGCTGTATGGTCGCGCATCACCGCGCCGCATCCGGCGGCGCGGTGATGGCACCGAGCAGTGCGCGAGGCCCGCGGGGGCATTTGCCCCGGCCGATGGTGTGCGCGTTGCATGACCCGCCCGGTGGCGATCGCCGCGCGCAATGGAACGGAACTGATGGTCAGGATATGCGACCGGGCCTAACCTTGGACATCCGCCTTGACACCTCTCGCATCCCGTCGCGCCCCTCGCCTGCGTCCCAGCGCCAAGTCCCTGATCTGTTCGCTGCTGTTGATCTGGATGGCCTCGGTCGATGCCCAGGTGTTGATCGCGCACGCGGCGGTGGAGGTGGATCACCTGACCCAGAACGAGGCGCGGCGCTATCTGATGATGCGCGTACCGCGCTGGCCGGACGGGCACGCGGTACGGGTGTTCGTGCTACCCGACGAGCATGTCCTGCACCGTCGCTTCGTCACCGGCGTGCTCGGGCTCTATCCCTACCAGTTGCGACGGGTCTGGGATCGTTTGCTGTTCTCGGGCACCGGTCAGGTGCCGATCACCGTGACCTCGCCACATGAGCTGGTCCGCAGCGTTGCTTCCACTCCGGGGGCGCTCGGCTATGCCGACGCTCCGCCTCCGGGCTTCGAGGTACGTATCATCGAGGTGCGCTAGGGTGCGGGCGGCATGGATGAGTGGCATGGTGTTGGCGCTGTACTGGCTGCCGAGCCTCGCCTGGGCGACCGAACCGGCGCTGCAACTGCACGGGTTCGCCAGCCAAGCTCTGGTCTGGACCTCCGATAATCGCTTCTTCGGCGACAGTCCCGACGGCTCGCTCGATTTCACCGAACTCGGTCTCAACGGCTCCTGGCGCGCCGACCCGCGCCTGCTGCTCGCCACCCAGGTGTTGGTGCGGCGCGCCGGGGAGATGAGCGACGCCACGCCCTGGCTCGATTACGCCCTGGCCGACGCCACCCTGGTGAGCGCCCCGACACACCGCATCGGGCTGCGCATGGGGCGGATCAAGAACCCGATCGGTCTCTACAACGAGACCCGTGACGTTCCCTTCACCCGTCCCGGGATCTTCCTGCCCCAGGTGGTCTATTTCGATCGGGTGCGCAACATGATGCTCGCCTCCGACGGGCTGATGTTCTACGGCGAGCGCTATACCGATCTCGGCACCTTCTCGGCCACCCTGGGGGCTGGACTGCCGCTGCTTGACGCCAACGTCGAGTGGAACTATCTGCTCGACGACCATGATGGCGAGCTCGAACCCGAGCATCCGGTGCCACTGCTCAGCCTGTGGTATGCCGATCCCGCCGAGCGGTTGCGCCTGGGACTCAGTGGCGCGGCCATGCACAGTCGCTTCGATCCCGGCTCCGAGGCTGCGATCGGCGCCGGCAACCTGGATATCCGCTACTGGCTGGTATCGGCACAGTACAATGCGGCGAACTGGACCCTGGCGGGCGAATACGCCCATATCCTGATCGATTGGCGTCATTTTCGGCCCGAGGCCGATCGTCATCACGCCATCCAGACCGGATGGTACCTGCAGGCGGCCTATCGGCTCTCGCCGGCGATCGAGCTGATGCTGCGCTATGAGGAGGGGGATGCAGATCGTCGTCTGGGGGACCTGCACCTTCACTGTCCCGCCTCGGATCACTCCCGGATCTGGGTCGTCGGGACGCGCTGGGATCTGGGTAGGCGGTTGATGCTGCGTCTGGAGTATCAGCGTCATCACGGCGGTTTCACCCTCTCGTACCGTGAGAACCCCCCAGGCGACGGGGTGGTCGAGGACTGGGACCTGTTTGCCGCCCAGATCTCACTGAGGTTCTGAGGTGTCCATGAACACCGCCCCCGTTACGCCCACCTCGCCGCCGATCCTCAGCCTGCGCTGGAAGGCGCTGGTCGCGCTCAGCCTGTTGCTGCTGGTGGTCAACCTCTCGCTGGTGCTGCTCGCCAATGCGCGGGCCCAGGCGCAGTTCGCCCTGCACCAGTCGCAGTTGCGCGAGCAGCAGGTGCGCCAGCTCCATGCGATCCTCAAGACGCGCGAGCACGAGCTCTCCAAGCTCGCCACCCTGGTGCCGGGGTTCGGCGTCGATGTCAGCGGCGCGGGGCGCGCGGCCCAGCTCGCCGCCGCGCTCGCCAGCAACGGGGTGTTGCTGGAGATCGAGTGGGGCATCGGCTCGGCGTACTGGATCGATGCCGAGGGGCGTCTGTCGGTGAGCTGGCCGGAGGGCGTCGAGCCACCGCCACCGGTGCTGCTCCATGCACTGGCGGATGACCCGGAGCGCTCGCTGTGCAAGCTCGTCTGTCGCGGCCGCGACGGGTGTGCGCACTATCTCGCCACGCCGCTGCTGTGGCAGGGTCGGTATGCCGGCAGCCTGGTGCTGGGACGCTCGCTCGCCGATGTACTGCTCGACTTCAATGCCCTCACCGGGGCGGAGGTCGCCGTCGCCAGTGCCGCCGGCGAGGCCGCCTTCCCGGTGCTCACGCACCCCGAGTACTCGCGTCCACTGCTCCGGGCGGCGGGCCCCGCACTGTTCGCACTTGCCCCCGACGAGACCCTGGAGCTGCGCCACGAGGGCCGCGAGTTCGTGCTCTATCGGGTGGCGGCGCTGGCCCCCGGGGTCGATGCCTATGTGATCAACGAGGTCACCGAGCAACGCGCCGGCATCCGCGCGAGCACCCGCGATGGCCTGTTGCTCGGGCTGCTCGGGCTGCTGCTCTCCGAGGGCTTGTTGCTGCTGATCATGAAGCCTCCGCTGCGTCGGCTGCGGGCGTTGGCGCTGGCCTTGCCTCTGCTCGCCGAGCAGCGTTACGCGGCGTTGCGCGAACGGCTCGCGCGTCCGCCTCGGGGCTGGTTGCAGCGTGATGAGATCAGCCTGATGTTCGAGACCGTGTGGCAACTCAGCGAACGGATGGAGCGGTTGCAGCGCGCCCGTGATCAGGCCGAGGCGCAGCTGATCTGGCTCGCCGAGCACGACCCGCTGACCCAGCTCGCCAACCGTCGTCGCTTCAGCGAGTCGTTCGCCCAGGTGGTCGACCAGGCCTGTCGCTTCGGACACGGCGGCGCGCTGCTGTTTCTCGACCTCGACGACTTCAAGGAGGTCAACGACCTCAGTGGTCACCAGGTCGGCGATCAGTTGCTGCAGGGGGTGGCCGATCGGCTGCGCGGGCTGGCCGAGCGCGGTGACCTGCTGGCGCGTCTCGGCGGCGACGAGTTCGCCTTGGTGTTGCCCGAGTCCGAACCCGAGCAGGCGCGCCGGTGCGCCGAGCGTCTGCAGCAGGCGATCGCACAGGTCTGTATCGAGTCGCGCGGCCGGTTGCACCGGGTCTCGGCGAGCATCGGTATCGTGCTCTTTCCCGCTCAGGGCGAGTCCACCGAAGAGCTGCTCGCGAGCGCCGATCTCGCCATGTACCGGGCCAAGCGGCAGGGACCCGGACGCTGTCATCTGTTCTCGCTCGAGGATGCCGAGCGCGAGCAGCTCGATGCCCGGATCCTGTGGCGCGAGCGTATCGCCGGCGCGCTGCGCGAGGATCGCTTCGAGCTCCATGTCCAGCCGGTTGTCGAGGTCGCCAGCGGCGAGACCTGTCACGTCGAGGGGCTGCTGCGGATGCGTGATCACGACGGCTCGCTGATCTATCCCGATCGCTTCATCCCGGTCGCCGAGCACAATGGACAGATCCAGCTGATCGACCACTGGGTGGTCGAGCATGCGCTGTGCTTGCTGGTCGCGCATCCGGGCTTGCGCCTGGCGGTCAATCTATCGGCCAATGCGATGGTCGATACCGGGTTGCTGGATCTGCTCGAGCGACGACTTGCGACGCTCGAACTCGATCCCGGGCGGTTGATCTTCGAGGTCACCGAGACGGCGGCGATCGAGTGCCTGTCGAGCGCGACCCGGCTGATGCACCGTATCCAGGCACTCGGTTGTCGCTTCGCGCTCGACGACTTCGGCACCGGCTATGCGTCCTACGCCTATCTGCGCCAGCTCCCGGTCGACGAGGTCAAGATCGACGGCGCCTTCGTGCGTGAACTGAAGAGCAGCCGCGAGGACCGGATCTTCGTCGCCGCCATCACCGACATGGCGCACGCCATGGGCAAGCGGGTGGTGGCCGAGTTCGTCGAGGACGCCGAGACGCTCGCGCTGCTGCGCGAGATCGGCGTCGACCGCGCCCAGGGCTATTACTTCGCCCGCCCCGCGCCGCTGCGGCTCGATGGGGAGTGAGCGACCAGCGACCAGCGACCAGCGACCAGCGACCAGCGGGATTGAACCGCAAAGCCGCGAAGGGCGCAAAGGGGCTTGAGTTGCAAGCGACCAGCCTCCAGCCGCCAGTGGGTGTGTGCCCTCGACGACAGCACGGCTTGCCCGCATCCGTGGCGCACGTTCTTGGCGCCAGTGTTTGTGGGTAGCCAGCCACTGGCGGCTGGAGGCTGATCGCTGGAGGCTCTTCTTCCCTTTGCGGCTTCGCGGTTCAATCCCCCGGCTGGCGGCTGGCGGCTGGCGGCTGGCGGCTGGCGGCTGGCGGCTCAGATCACCAATGCCACCACCGCCCCGGTCATCAGCGTGGCCAGGGTGCCGGAGACGATGGTGCGTGGGCCGAGGGCGACGATCTCGGCGCGTCGTTCCGGGGCCAGGGTGCCGAGCGCGCCGATCATGATGCCGAGGCTGCCGAGGTTGGCGAAGCCGCACAGCGCATAGGTCATGATCAGCCGGCTGCGTGGGCTGAGCGTCTCGGGCGGCAGCGCCGCCAGATCGAGATAGGCCACCAGCTCGTTGAGGACCGTCTTGACCCCGAGCAGGGCGCCGGCGGCGGGGGCCTCGGACCAGGGGATGCCGATCAGCCAGGCCGCCGGGGCCATCAGCCAGCCGAGCACGCGCTGGGCGCTCAGCGGCGCGCCGGCGATCTCTGGCAACAGCCCGAGGGCCTGGTTGACCAGGCTCACCAGGGCGACCATCACCACCAGCATGGCGATGATATTGAGCCACAGCGGGATCGCCTGCAGGGTGCCGCGGGTGATGGCGTCCATCGCCCCGTGCGCCTCGCTGAGCAACGGGGCACGGGTCTCGGCGGTCTCGCGCGCCGTCTCCGGGATCATCACCCCGGCGATCACCAGCGCCGCCGGGGCGCTGATCAGCGAGGCGGTGAGGATGTGACCCATGGCCTCGGGGATCGCCGTGGCGAGGAAGCTCGCGTAGAGCACCATCACCGTGCCGGCGATGGTGGCCATGCCGCAGGTCATCAGCGCGAACAGCGCCGATCGCGACATCTCGCGCAGATAGGGGCGGATCAGCAGCGGCGCCTCGGTCATGCCGACGAAGACGTTGGCCGCCGCGCCGAGCCCCAGCGCGCCACCGCTGCCGAGGGTGCGCTCGAGCACCCAGGCGAAGCCGCGTACCAGCAACGGCAGCACCCGCCAGTGGAACAGCAGCGCCGAGAGCGCGCTGATCACCAGGATCAGCGGCAGGGCGCGGAAGGCGAGGACGAAGCCGTTCTCCGGGTACTGGGTGGCGAAGGGTGCGGCGCCACCGCCGAGATAGCCGAACACCAGCGCGGTGCCGGCCTCGGTGGCGCGCTCGAGCGCGAGCACCAGATCGTTGAGGGCGAGAAAGCCCTGCTGGACCGGGGCGAGCTTGAGGAGCGCCAGGGCGAGCAGCAGCTGCAGGCCCAGCCCCACGAGCACCAGGCGCGGGCGGACTGCGCGACGCGACTCGCTGACCGACCAGGCCAGCGCGAGGATGACGACGAGCCCGAGCAGCGGCTGGAGACTGGTCAGCATGGCAGGTCCCGGCTCAGTGCTGGGTCGGCGGCGAGCTGTGGTGGCTGTCCTCGGCGAGCAGCTGGCGGGCGTCGACCGGATCGAAGCGATAGGTGCGGTTGCAGAACTCGCAGGTCACCTCGAGCCCGTCGCGCTCGGCGAGGATCGACTCGATCTCCTCGGCGCCGAGCAGCTTGACGGTCTGCTCGATGCGCGCGCGCGAGCAGCCGCAGCGAAAAGCGATCGGGTCGGGCTCGAAGAGTCGCACCGGCTCCTCGTTGAACAGCCGGTAGAGGAGTTGCTCGGCGGGCAGCGCGAGCAGCTCCTCGCGGGTCAGGGTGTTGGCGAGCATGCCCACCCGCGACCAGTCCTCGGCAGCGCGGTCTGCGCCGGGCAGGCGCTGCAGCAGCATGCCTGCGGCGCGCTCGCCGTCGGCATCGAGCCAGAGTCGGGTCGGCAGCTGCTCGGAGCCGCTGAAGAAGTGCTCCATGGCATCGGCCAGGCGCTCGCCCTGGAGCGCGACGATGCCTTGATAGGGCTCGCCGGTGCGCGGTTCGATGGTGAGTACCAGACGGGCGGTGCCGAACAGCTCGGCGAGCGGGGCCTCGGGGTCGAGCTCGCCATCCCAGCGCGCCAGCCCGCGCACCGTGCGTGCGCTGGTGGCCTGGGCGACCAGGGTGCGCAGCGGGCCGTCGCCCTGGGCCTGGAGGATCAGCGCGCCGTCGAACTTGAGGGTGGCGGCGAGCAGCGAGACCGCCGCCAGCGCCTCGCCGAGCAGGCCGCGTACCGGCTCGGGGTAGTCGTGGGCATCGAGTACCGCGCGCCAGCTGGCGTCGAGATGCACCAGATTGCCGCGGATGTCGGTCTGTTCGAAGAGAAAACGGTGGAGGCTGTCGGTATCACTCATCGATAGGTCCTGGTCGCCGGGCGGATTCGCCCGGCGCTGATCGTGGGGTGGGTCCCGGCTGGCACCGGGCACCCGGGATTCAATCCGGTGGTGTGTCGAGCTCGGCGAGGAAACTGTCCACGGCGGTCTCGAGCGCGAGTGTCCCGGAGAGCACCTCGGTCTCGAAACGCTCGCGCCATTGCGGCATCAGCAGCTGGGCGCGGTGCCACTCCTCGTAGAGGATGTGCGCGAGCGGTCCGCCCTGTTCGATGAAGCCGGAGTCGAGAAAGGTCCGGCGGGCGCGCTCGCGATCGTAGTCGAAGCGCACGATCTCCCACTGCCAGCGCCCCTGATGGAATTCGAGCAGGGCGTAGCTGCCGCGCGGGTCGCCGTCGAAGGGCGAGCCGACCGAGCCGACGTTGAGGATCGGCAACCCGTCGAGCACCCGGGTGAGCGGGCGGTGGGTGTGGGCGGTGACGAACAGCGCCACGCCCTCGGGCAGGGCGCCGTCGCGTAGCGTCTCGTCGGGGAGCGCGGCGGTGACGCCGTGGCGGTTGCCGCGCATGGTGCCGTGGGTGACGTGCACCCAGCTCGTCTCGCTGCCGGCATGGAAGCACAGATGGTCCGGCCACTGGTTGAGCGTCTCCAGCGCCGGGGCGATCTGGTGCAGCGTCCAGTCGGCGAACGCGCGCATGCGCGCGTCGAGCGCGTCGCGCGGGGCCTCGCGCTGGCAGCGCAGCATCCAGGTCTCGTGGTTGCCGCGCACCGGCAGCCAGCCGTGCTCACGGCGCAGACGCTCGAACAGTTGCAGGCATTCGAGGCTGCTGGGGCCGCGATTGACCAGGTCGCCATCCATGATCACCAGGTCCGGCGACCAGTCGAGGATGCGGGCGACGGCGACCTCCATGGCCGGGAGGTTGGCCTGGACGTCGGAAAAGATCGCGACCTTCATCGGGCTGTCGAGTGCGGCTGTCGTGCGGTGCGCCAACCATACCGGTAAGCGCCGCGCTCGGCCAGTGCCAAGCCGCTCACTCAGGGGCGCCGAGCCGATGCTCGACCGAGGCGATCTTGCCCGCGAGCCGGCCCTCGGCGCGCTTGCGCATATCGAACTTGGCCACCGCATAGACGCGCTCGCAGCCCATCGCGTCGAGGATCGCCTGGGCGCGCTCGATCAGCGCCAGCGCCTCGGGCAGGGTCTCGGTCTCGACCACGGTCCCCATGGGGCCGAGTTGGTGGGGGTAGCCGCTGTCGCGGACCATCGCGACCACGGGGGCGACGAAGCGGCTGACCCCGCTGCCTCCCTGATCGAGCGGGAAGATGGTCAGTTCGAGAAGCACGGACATCGGGGTCTCCAGTGTGGTCTTGGGAATGATCGGGCATGCACGCGATTTGCCGCCCGCGCGCGCGGCGACTTAGACTAGACATCTCCGCCACTGGTCGGGTCGTGACGCGCTGTCGGCATCAGCCTTGCCACCGCTTGCGCGTCGATCTCGATCCGGCGCTCCGCTGCCACTCGGCGTGCCTCGCACGACCATCGGGCCCCGGAGTCCGCAGTGCGCTCCGAACACCCTGTGGGGTCGCCGTCGCTGGCATGGTGGCCCGTTGCTCCGAGAAACGCATGCCCTTAGAAGATACCGTCGGGGATCCCGATCTGGATACCCCCTTGTCGCTCACCCTCTCGCCCGCCATGCTCTTCCATGCCCTGATGGGCTCGGCCAGCGCCGTCCATACCGGCTGGCAGAGTTGTATCGACAATGCCCTGGTGGTCTCCGAGCTGATCGCCACCGATGACCGCGTCGGCAACTATTGTCGTCTGGTCGAGCAGGAGTTCGTCGAGGACGAGCAGCCCGATACCGTTTGGCATGACTGGACGCTCGAGATCCGTATCGATCCGGTGCTGATCACCGGTCACTGGCAGCTCCCGGCCACCGCCCACCCCTCTGAGTGGGAGTGGAACGCCCGCGAGGCCCGCCGCGCCTTCGAGCGCGCCTGTGTCTTGTTCGGGCGCCGTACCCGGCCGGGTGTGGTGATCGATGAACCGGCGCCGGCGGCACCCTCGGTGCCGCGTGCAAGCCGTCACTGACGCCGATCGCGACGTACGGCGTCGCGATCCAAGCCACCGCCGCGAGGAGGTCCGCCGAGATGAAGATCAAGGTCGATGTCGAGATGACCCCGGAGGAGATGCGCAAGCTGTTCGGCCTGCCCGATGTGGAGGCCTTCCAGCGCCAGCTGCTCGACGAGATCGGCGCGCGCATCAGCGAGGGCGCCGAGGGCTACGAGCCGCTCAAGCTGTTCCAGCCCTACATGAACAGTACGCTCGCCTCCTGGGAGATGTTCCACCGCATGATGGGGGGGGTGGCAAGCGCCGAGCGGCGCTCGTCCGAGGCCGACGACTAAGGCGCGCTGATGTCGGAAGAGGGCGTTGATCCTATAATGGCTGGCATGTCGATTGCCCAACCTCCGTCCTGTTACGAGCGGGACCAGCAACGCCCTTGATCGCCCGATGCATCATTGCCGCCGACTCGCCCGCTATCGGGCCCATCCTGTCGTGGGAGTCTGAGGCGTGAACCCTCGCCGCGACCCTCGAGAAGCCATCGCACTGGACCAGGACTTCGCCATCGCGCTGGTCAACCAGCTGGTGGTGCCGGCCTTCGTGCTCGATGCCGATTGCCGGGTGGTGATCTGGAATGCGGCCTGCGAGCGGCTCACCGGGATGCGCGCCGCCGAGGTGATCGGCACTGCCGAGCACTGGCGCGCCTTCTACCGTGCCCCCAAGCCCTGTCTCGCCGACCTGTTGATACAGGGGCGACTCGATGAGCTCAGGGATCGCTACGACCTGGCCGTCGGCGAGGGGCTCGACGCGTCCGGTGCGGCCCATGTCGAGGGCTGGTGCGACATGCCGTTGCTGCACACCGAGCGCTATCTCGGACTCGATGCCGGTCCCATTCGCGACGCCGAGGGGCGGCTGGTCGCGGTGGTCGAGACGCTGCGCGACCTCACCGAGCGCCAGCGTGCGCAGACGGCGTTGCAGCTCAATGCCAGCGTGTTCGAGAACTCGCAGGAAGGGATCGTCATCACCGATACCAGCTCGCGCATCCTCGACGTCAACGCCGCCTTCACCCGCGTGACCGGTTATCCCCGCGAGGAGGTGCTCGGCCGCACCCCGGCGCTGCTCAAGTCGGGGCTGCAGGACGACCAGTTCTATCAGGAGATGTGGCATCGGCTGCGTGAGTTCGGTCAGTGGAGCGGCGAGATCTGGAATCGACGCCGATCGGGCGAGGTCTATCCCGAGATGCTGCGGGTCAACGCGGTGAAGGACGCCGAGGGCACCCTGACCCACTATGTCGGCATGTTCTCCGACATCACCGATCTCAAGGATGCCCAGCGCCGGCTCGAGAGCCTGGCCAACTACGACGCCCTCACCAGCCTGCCCAACCGGGTGCTGCTCAGCGATCGGTTGCATCAGGCGCTGGCCAACGCCAAGCGGCGCGACCGGCTGGTGGCCATCTGTTTCCTCGATCTCGACGACTTCAAGCTGGTCAACGATCATCACGGGCACGACGCCGGGGATCGCTTCCTCGTCGAGATCGCCAAGCGACTGGTGCGCACGGTGCGCGGTGGCGATACCGTCGCCCGACTCGGGGGGGACGAGTTCGTGCTCCTGATCACCGAGCTGCGCAACACCGATGAGCTGGATCTGGTGCTCGAGCGCACCCTCAAGACCATCGATGCGCCCTTCGAGATCGACGGTATCCCGCTCGACGTCTCGGCGAGCATCGGGGTCACCCTCTATCCCTTCGACGACGCCGATCCCGACACCCTGCTGCGCCATGCCGACCAGGCCATGTACCAGGCCAAGCAGCTCGGTCGCAACCGCTACCAGCTCTTCGACATGGAGGCGGCGGCCAACGTCCAGCATCATCATCAGGAACTCGAGCGGATGCGCCGCGCCTTGCAGCACGGCGAGCTGCGCCTGTTCTATCAGCCCAAGGTCAACATGCGCACCGGCAAGGTGATCGGGGTCGAGGCGCTGATCCGCTGGCAGCACCCGGAACGCGGCATCCTCGCCCCGGCCGAGTTCCTGCCGCTGGTCGAGCAGAGTTCGCTGATCGTCGACATCGGCGAGTGGGTGCTGCACGAGGCGCTGGCGCAACTCGCCGAGTGGTCGCAGAAGGGTCACGAGCTCAACGTCAGTGTCAACATCGCCACCCGCCATTTCCAGCACATCGACTTCGTGGCGCGGTTGCAGGCGATCCTGGCCGAATACCCCGGGGTGGCGCCCGAACGGCTCGAGCTCGAGATCCTCGAGAGCGTCGCGCTCGAGGACGTCGAGGCGATGCGCGCGGTGATCGCCGCCTGTCAGGCGATGGGGGTGCGTTTCGCGCTCGATGATTTCGGGACCGGTTATTCCTCGCTCAACTATCTCAAGCAGCTCCCGGCCGAGACCCTCAAGGTCGACCGCTCATTCGTGCGCGACATGCTCGACGACCAGGAGGATCTGGCGATCATCGAGGGGGTGATCGGGCTGGCCAGCGTGTTCGGCAAGGAGGTCATCGCCGAGGGCGTCGAGACCCCGGAACACGGCGTGATGCTGATGCGCATCGGCTGCGATCATGCCCAAGGGTACGCCATCGCCCGACCGATGCCGGCCGACTCGATGCTCGACTGGCTCAAGGGGTTCGAGCCGGATCCGCGCTGGCTGCTGGGGCGCGGCGGACAGGGCGAGCGCTTCGACCTGCCGCTGTTGCTGGCGCAGTACGATCACGTCAAGTGGGTCCGTCAGGTGATCGGTGCGCTCGATGCCGATGTCTCGGCGCTGCCGCTCGAGGATCAGGCCGAGCAGTGTCGTCGACGTTTCGGCGTCTGGCTGGCCGGCGTCGGCCGTGACCGCTATGGCGAGCTGCCCGAGTATGCCGAGATCGAGCGTATCCATGCGCGCATGCACGAGGTCTCCACCGAGATCCTGCGGTTGCGTGTCAATGGTCAGTGGGAGGCGGCGCGGCTGCAGTGCATGGAGCTGATCGGGATGAAGCGCCAGATCCTCGCCAAGCTCGATTGCTTCCAGCGCGCCCTGGTCGACGGCAAGCGCTCCTGAGGGGGACGTCCCGGCGCCCCTGGTCGGGAGCGCCGGGGCGAGAGGTTCAGCCGGCGGCGTCGATGATGCGCGGCCCGGACAGCGGCACGTCGTCGAGCCGGGCCTGGTCCTGATCATCGAGCCTGAGCCGTCCCTGCGCGAACCAGCGCACCACCGTCGGATAGATGATGTGCTCCTGCTTCAGCACCCGTGCCGCGAGGCGCTCGGCATCGTCGTCCGCCTCGACGGCGACGCGCGCCTGCAGCACCACCGGGCCGCCGTCGAGTTCGGCGGTGACGAAGTGGACGCTGGCGCCGTGCTCGCGCTCACCGGCGTCGAGCGCGCGCTGGTGGGTGTGCAGCCCACGATACTTCGGCAGCAGTGAGGGGTGGATGTTGAGCAGCCGCCCGCGGTGTGCGGCGACGAACGCCGGGGTGAGGATGCGCATGAAGCCGGCGAGCACCACCAGTCCGGGATCGTAATCCGCGATCAACCCGGTGAGCGCGGCATCGTAGTCGGCGCGCTCGGCATAGTCGCGATGATCGAGCACTGCGGTGGCGATGCCATGGCGCCGGGCGCGTTCGAGTCCGCCCGCATCGGCGCGGTTGCTGATCACCGCGACGATGCGGATCGGCAGCTCACCGCGCGCCTGGCCGTCGATCAGCGCCTGCAGATTGCTCCCGCCACCGGAGATCAGCACCACCACCGGGAGTGCTTGCTGCGCCTCACCCATCGGTCCGCGTGCCCTCGTAGTGCACCTCCGGCGCGCCTTCGGCCTGCTCGATGCGACCGATGGTCCAGGCCTGTTCGCCGGCGTTGGCGAGCAGCGCCATGGTCTCGTCGTGGTCCTCGGCGGCGACGCAGACGATCATGCCAATGCCGCAGTTGAAGGTGCGCAGCATCTCCTGCTCACTGATCCCGCCGGCCTGCTGCAGCCAGTCGAACACCGCCGGACGCTGCCAGGCGTCGAGATCGATCACCGCGCGGGTGTCCTCGGGCAGCACCCGCGGCAGGTTCTCGGTGAGACCGCCGCCGGTGATGTGCGAGAGCGCGTGCACCCGCAGGGTACGGATCAGCGGCAGGATCGCGGGGATGTAGATGCGCGTCGGCGCCATCAGTCGCTCGGCGAGCGTGGCCTCGTCGAACGGCGCCTGGAGATCGACGCCGCTGACCTCGATGACCTTGCGGATCAGCGAGTAGCCGTTGGAGTGCGGCCCGGAGGAGGCGAGGCCGATGAGCACGTCGCCGGGACGCACCCGCTCGGGGAGGATCAGCTCGGATTTCTCGGCGATGCCGACGCAGAAGCCGGCGAGATCGTAGTCGCCGGCGCCGTACATGCCGGGCATCTCCGCCGTCTCGCCGCCGGTGAGGGCGCAGCCGGCCAGCTCGCAGCCGCGGGCGATGCCGCCGACCACGGTGCTGGCAACCTCGACGTCGAGCTTGGCGGTGGCGTAGTAGTCGAGGAAGAACAGCGGCTCGGCGCCGCTGACCAGGATGTCGTTGGCGCACATCGCCACCAGGTCGATGCCGATGCCGTCATGACGATCGAGCTCGATGGCCAGGCGCAGCTTGGTACCGACACCGTCGGTACCCGAGACCAGGACCGGCTCGCGGTACTGACCGAGCGGCAGCTCGAAGAGTGCGCCGAAACCGCCGAGACCGGTGACCACGCCGGGACGGCTGGTGCGCGCGGCGAGCGGCTTGATGCGCTCGACGAGTTCGGCCCCGGCGTCGATGTCGACACCGGCGTCACGGTAATTGAGCGAAGGGGAGGGGTTTTGAGTGGGATCCTGCGTCACGCTGGGGCTCCGTTGAGTGTGCCAGGGCGCGATTGTATACCGTCAGCGCCCGGTATAACTTGGAGAGTCTCCGGGGCTCGGGTAGGATGCGAGCCGCCCGGGCGGGGCGGTGTCCTCCGCGGTGTCCCGGAGCGTGGCATGGGGCGCGTTGGGCTGTTCGCGAAAGCCCTTCAAAATCAGTGGTCTGGCGCGACCTTTCGGTGTTTCAGTTGGTTGCGATCAGGGTCAGGACAGACAGGTGAAGCTCAGAGATCTTCCCAATATCATCAGTGTGATGCGGCTGGTGGCGGTGGCGCCGGTCGTCTATCTGCTGCTCATCGGCGAGTTCGGCTGGGCGCTGGCGCTGTTCGCCTTCGCCGGGATCTCCGACGGGCTCGACGGTTTCCTGGCCAAGCATTACGGCTGGCAGACCCGGCTCGGCGGCATCCTCGACCCGCTCGCCGACAAGGCGCTGCTGGTGTGCTGCTTCCTGGTGCTGGGATCGCTCGGCGCCATTCCGGTGTGGCTGGTGGTCGCGGTGGTGTTCCGCGATCTGCTGATCGTGGTCGGCGCGGTGCTCTACAACTATCGCGTCGAGACCGTAGAGGCGGCGCCCTTGCCGGCGAGCAAGCTCAACACCCTGCTGCAGATCCTGCTGGTGGTGCTGGTGATCATGGATGCCGGTCCCTTCCCGCTGCCCGAGCTGTTGATCCAGTCGTTGGTCTGGGGCTGTCTGGCCACGGTGCTGGTCAGTGGCGCCCAGTATGTCTGGGTGTGGGGGCGCAAGGCTGCGGTGCGTGGCGCGCATCACGACTGACCCGGGCTCAGGGCGCATCGTGCAGGACCCGTCGCACCATCGGGATGGTCGGCTGGCGCTGTTCGCGCAGGCTGGCCGCGTCGATTCGTTCGATCAGCGCGAGCAGTGACTCGGGGTCGCGGGCGTGATAGTGCATGATGTAGCGCACCAGCGCCGGCCCGAGCCGCAGACCGCGCTGCGCGGCCGAGGTGCTGAGCAGTTGCTCGCAGTCGCGATCGGTCAGTGCGAGCAGTCGATAGCAGGGTCCCCATTGCAGACGTGAGCGCAGATCGGCGCGGTCGAGTGTCAGCCGCTCCGGTGGCTGGCGCGCGGCGACGAGCAGTTGCCGGCCACGCTCGCGCAGACGGTTGTAGAGATCGAACAGCGCCTGCTCCCAGTCGCCATCCCTGGTGACGGCATCGATGTCGTCGATGGCGATCAGGTCGAGTTGCTCGAGGTCGTCGAGCAGCGACGGCGTCAGCCCCGGGGTCTTGAGCGGGAGATAGTGCGCCTGGAGGCGATGCGCGCTCGCTTCGAGACAGGCCGCCTGGAGCAGGTGCGTCTTGCCGGTGCCGCTGGCGCCGTGAAGAAACACCAGAGGCTCGCCCGCCGTGCCGCTCAGCGCGGCGATGGCGGCCACCGCCTCGGCGTTGGGGCCGGGCAGGTATTCGGTCAGTGTCGGCTCGCGTGTCAGCGCGACCGGCAGGTGCAGTTGCGGACTCGGCTGGGTCAAGACGAGATCGGTCCCTGGTTGCCGCTCGGCTCGAGGCTGCGCGCGGTCTGCGCCAGCCGCTGTCCGAGTGCCTGACAGAGCCGCTGCTCTTCCTCGCTCACCGCCAGGTCGCTGTCCGGGCCGGCGAGATGCGAGGGGCCGTAGGGGGTCCCGCCGCTGCGGGTGTGGAGCAGGTCCTCGGCGCTGTAGGGGAGCCCGAGCAGCAGCATGCCGTGGTGCAGCAATGGCAGCATCATGCTCAGCAGGGTGCTCTCCTGGCCGCCATGCAGGCTGGAGGTGGAGGTGAAGACCCCGGCGGGCTTGCCGGCGAGCGCCCCCGAGAGCCACAGCCCGCTGGTGCCGTCGAGAAAATACTTGAGTGCCGCGGCCATGTTGCCGAAACGCGTGGGTGAGCCGAGCGCGAGTCCGGCACACCCGCGCAGGTCGTCATGGGTGACATAGGGCGGTCCCGAGTCGGGGATCGGTGGTGCGCTCGCCTCGCAGTCGCTGGAGACCGCCGGAACGGTTCGCAGTCGCGCCTCCAGGCCGGCCTGCTCGACCCCGCGCGCGATCTGTCGCGCCATCTCCGCGGTGGCCCCGTGACGGCTGTAGTACAACACCAGGATGAAGGACATCTGTTCGCACTCCTTGTCGTTGTCGGCGATACGGGCGCGCCGCCCGGCGCGCTGCACTTGGTGGAGAATGGTCCCGTGCGGCTGTGTTCGCAACCCGCACGGCATGTCGTCGTATTGGCAGAACGGGGGAGCGAGATGAACGGGATGCGGGTGTCTGGCGGGGCGCGGCGGTGTTGTCGCTGTCTGGTTGCGGGGCGGGTGCAGGGGGTGTGGTTTCGTGGTGCGACCCGTGAGCAGGCCGATCGCCTGGGGGTGAGCGGCTATGCGCGCAATCTGCCCGATGGTCGGGTCGAAGTGGTGTGCTGTGGTGAGGCGGGCGCGGTGGAGCGGTTGCGTGACTGGCTGCACCAGGGGCCGCCTGCGGCACGTGTCGAGACGGTCGTTTGCGAGCCGCTCGAGGAAGGCGGCTATCACGGCTTCGTGATCGGCTGAGGTCAGTAGCCGCTGGCCTCGAGATCGGGGTGTTCGGGGTAATCGTTGAGCCTGATCACGCGGGTCTCGATGTGACCGTTGCCATGCAGCAGGAGCTCGCGGTAGCCCGGCGGTCGTGTGTCGAGGGCAAATCCGCGACTCTGCTTGAGGAACTGGACGCTGGTGGCCGGGGCGGCGAGCAGTTCGAGCCGTCCGATGTGCTGGGCAAAGGCCTGATGGACGTGCCCGAAGAGGATCGCGCGCACCTGGGGGTGGTCGGCGCAGAGTGTGACCAGGGCCTCGCCGTTGTCGACCCCGAGGCTGTCGATCCAGGCGCTGCCGACGGCGACCGGGTGATGATGAAGGCAGACCAGGGTCGGCGCTTGGTTGGTCTCCAGCCAGGCGCCGAGCGCGCTGAGCTGGGCCGGTTCGACGTGTCCGCGGACCTCACCGGGCAGGCTCGAGTCGAGCAGCGCCAGACGCCAGTTGCCGAGCGCGACGATGCTGCCCGAGGGTGGTGCGAAATGGCCGAGGATCTCGTGCGCCAGTGGCCAGTGATCGTGGTTGCCGGCGACGCAGTAACAGGGCAATCGGGTCTGCTCGAGCCGGTCTCGCAACAGTCGATAGCCGCCGGCGGCCTCGTCGTGCGCCAGGTCGCCGGTGATCAGCAGGGCGTCGGCCGGGGCGCTGGCCAGCGCGCGCTCGAGCACCGCCTCGAAGCTGTGGCGGGTGCGCATGCCGAGCAGTCTGCCCTCTGCCTGATCATAGAGGTGAGGGTCTGAGAGGTGCAGGAGCCGAAGCGGCTGTGCGGGGACCTGGGGCGATGGCTGCATGAGCGGGTGTCCGGTACGGCGAGGGGCCAAGATAGGAGGTGGCTGGGGGCGGCGCGCCAGCGGGTCGGGAGCAGGTGGGGCAGTGTGGCTCGCCGGCTGGTGGTGTGTCGCTGGATGTCGCGGGACGCTGGCCGATCCTTCGTGTGTCCGAGTATGGCAGTCTTAGCAGTGTGCTCACTGGCTCGCAAGCATGAGGCTGAAGAGCTGCGAGCTGGCGCTCAGCATCGGGATCGGGTGATTTATCATTTTTGCCGATCTTTTTTATCGAAATAATCGATTTTAACTTTCCATTGCCCATCCTCCAATCTGAGTTGCACCGCAGCAGAATCGCTACAGCGTCGTGGAGATCAGATGCAACTCAAGGGCAGCAAGACCGAGCAGAGCCTGATCCAGGCCTTCATCGCCGAGTCCCAGGCCAATCGTCGCTATCTGTACTTTGCCGCCAAGGCCGATATCGAGGGCTATGGCGAGATCGCCATGCTGTTTCGCTCGGCCGCGGAAGGCGAAACCGGTCATGCGCTCGGCCATCTGGAGTATCTCGAGCCGGTCGGTGATCCGGTCACCGGATTACCGATCGGGACGACCGTCGACAACCTCCGCGCCTCCATCGCCGGGGAACAGGTCGAGTCCACCGAGATGTATCCACGGATGGCGCGGCTGGCGCGTGACGAGGGCTTTGACGAGATCGCCGACTGGTTCGAGACCCTGGCCCAGGCCGAGCGTACCCACATCAACCGCTTTCGTCAGGTGCTCGCCCACCTCGAGCCCTGAGCGGGTGCCGGGTTCGGCAGTGGGTCGTCTCTGTGGTTACAATCCTTCCGGCATCGCAGGCAATCGAGCGGTGCGTGAAGGAGTCTCAACGATGCACCCACACCATTCCACGGGGCGCCGCCGATCTGCGTTGTCGTTGCTGCTGATGGCAGCGCTGCTTGCCGGTTGCGCCAGTCAGCCGAGTATCGACACCAACAAGGAACTCCCCGTTGGCTGTCTCGCCAAGCCCGATCCCGGTCCCTGTCGCGCGGCCCAGACGCGCTTCTTCTACGACTATCGCGACAATCGCTGCAAGCCCTTCCGCTATGGTGGCTGCGACGGTCGGGTCCCGTTCGAGACCCTGGCCGAGTGTCGCTCCTTCTGTGAACCCTGATGCCGCGCGTGCGACCTGGGCTCGCCGCTAGATCCCGCCGATGCGCAGTCGTTGTCCGGGATGGATCTCGTTGTCGTCCGGCGCGAGCTGGTTGAGTGCACGGAGCTGGGAGACGGTGAGACCGTTTTCCAGTGCTACGCGGTAGAGGGTCTCGTTCGGCTGCACGACGTGATAGCGCGTCTGGGGTTTCGACTCGGCGCGCTGCGTGCTGGCCATCCGGGGAGGCGTCGGCGGGGTGCGCGAGACCACCACCGGGATCGCCGGCGGGTGGCTGGCGATGCGCTTCAGGCTGCCCGCGGGCAGCCACACGGTGGTGCCGGCCGGGATCGGGCGGCTGCCCGAGACCAGTCGCTTGCGCCAGTGCAGGTTGAGTGAGGCGAGCTGGCTCGGTGAGACCGTGTAATGGCTGGCCAGGCGGGTCAGCGGCAGGCTGTGACGCAGCACCAGGCGGTCGTGACGCCAGGGCTGTTCGTAGGCCAGGCCCTCGGGGAAGTAGCGCCTGGCATGCATGGCGACCTCGCGCGCGGCGACGAACTCGGCGTAGAAGTTACGCGAGGCAAAGCCGAAGTAGCGACCGTCGTACTCCTCGACGATCCGACCGATGTCATCGCCATATCTGGCCTTGGCCTTGGCCATGCCGCCCTGGCCGTGGTTGTAGGAGGTGATCGCCAGCGGCCAACTGCCGAGCTTGCGCTGGGCCTGGGCGAGATAGCGCGCGGCGCCGTCGGCGGCGAGGATGGGGTCGAAGCGCTCGTCGACGTGACGGTCGACGGTCATGAACAAGCGTCCGGTGGCGGGCATGAACTGCCACACCCCGCCGGCGCCGACGCTCGAGCGGGCGTGGGTCTGAAAGGAGGACTCGACGTGCGGCAGATAGGCCAGGTCCTCGGGCACGCCGTGGGCCTGCATGATCTCGCGGAAGATCTGGTCGTAGCGCCCGCTGATCTCGACCCCGCGCTTGAAGCGCTCGCGCAGTCCGCGCTGCGAGCGTACCCGCTCATCGGCCCCGAACACCGCCTCGCGACCAGCGGCCTCCTCGAACTGCGCGAGCAGCTGGCGATCGGCGCGTGCCAGCGAGCGCTGCTCGCGCAGCGCCGCCTCGAGCGCGCGCACTCGATCGGCATGATGACGCTTGCGCGCGGCGATCCAGTCGCGCTGGGCCTGGGTGTAGGACTCGGCGCTGGCGCCGGGCAGGGTGGCGACCTCGTAGATCACCCCCAGGTGCCGGTCGTCGTGGAACACCACCTGGTCGCGTCGCCAGATCCCATAGACATGACGCCAGAAGTCGACGTTGTCGGCGATCTCCTCGGGGACCGGAAAGGTCTCCGAGCCATAGTGACCGTGCTGCCCGGTGGTGGCGCAGCCGGAGAGCGCGAGCAGGGCGAGGATGAGTGCGCCCAGCGTCCAGCGCGGGCGGCAACGGCGAGCGGCATCGGGTCGCATGGTCGGCGGCTCCTGTGGTCATCGAAGGCCCGCGGACGGGCCCGTCGTCGGGGAGGGGAGAGACGGCGTCCAGTACCCTGGAGCGCATGGTGCAAGCCTAAAGTCTCGCCCGGGAGTCGCATCAGGTGCAATCGGCAAAACCCCCTAATTTCGAAGGTGCCGGACAGGTCGGTGGTGCGTGCGCCTCGGCCCGCGGGAGAGGAGCGCGCTCGGCGGTTCAGTCGAGCGGTTGTGTGCCCTGGGTCAGTGGATCGATGCCATGGTCCTGCAGCAGGGTCACCAGCCGGATCAGCGGCAGTCCGATCAGCGCGTTGGGGTCCTCGCCCTCGAGCCGCTCGAACAGGGCGATGCCAAGCCCCTCTGACTTGAAGCTGCCGGCGCTGGAGAAGGGACGCTCGCGCGCGACATAGCCGGCGATCTGCGCCTCGGTGAGCGCGCGCATATGGACCCGGAAGGGTTCGACCAGGGTCTGGGCGCGGCCGCTGGCGGCATCGAGCAGACAGAGACCGGTCTGGAAGGTGACGGCGCGCCCGGCGCAGAGGCTGAGCTGTGCGATCGCCGCCTCGTGGCCGCCGGGCTTGCCGAGGATCTGGCCGTCGATGCTCGCGACCTGATCCGAGCCGATGATCAGCGCCTCGGGGTGAGCGGCGGCGACGGCGCGGGCCTTGGCCTCGGCCAGACGCATCACCAGGGCCTGGGCGGGCTCGTCGGGGAGGGGGCGTTCGTCGACCTCGGGGGCGGCGGTGGCGAAGGCGAGTCCGAGACGCTCCAGCAGGGCGCGGCGGAAGGGTGAGGTGGAGGCGAGGATGAGCTTGGGTTGGGACATGATGGATGCGTGCTCCGGCAGAGGATTGGGTGCAGGAGCGCGATGCTATCACCCGGTCACCGGGCGCCGCGATCGTCTCGCGGCGCCCGGTTCGGGTCGACACGCCCGGTGGGGCGTGCCGGGTCGGATCAGACCTCGCCGACCGGGCCGCCGACGATCGACGGCGGGGTGTTGCCCTTGGGGGCCGGGGCAGGGCCGTCGCCGCCGGCCGTCGGGGTGCCGCCGACATCGTCGTCGGGTTCGCGCATGGTGCGTCCCGACATGATGTCGTCGATCTGCGCCTTGTCGATGGTCTCGAACTTCAGCAGTGCCTCGGCCATCGCGTGCAGCTTGTCGAGGTTGTCATCGAGGAGCTGGCGCGAGCGCTGGTAGTTGCGGTCGATGATCTGACGCACCGCCTGGTCGATCGCCTGCGCCGTCTCCGGGGAGACGTTGCGCTGCTGGGTGACCGAGCGACCGAGGAAGACCTCGCTCTCGTCCTCGGCGTAGGCCAGCGGTCCCATGGCATCCGACAGGCCGAAGCGGGTGACCATGTTGCGGGCGATGTCGGTGGCGCGTTCGATGTCGTTGGAGGCGCCGGTGGTGACGTGCTCGGGGCCGAAGATCATCTCCTCGGCGATGCGTCCGCCGAACAGGCTCGAGATCTGGCTCTCGAGCTGGCGCTTGCTCATGCTGTAGCGGTCGCGCTCGGGCAGGAACAGGGTGACGCCGAGGGCGCGTCCACGCGGGATGATGCTGACCTTGTGGACGGGGTCGTGCTCGGGTACCAGCCGACCGACGATGGCATGTCCGGCCTCGTGGTAGGCGGTGAGCTTCTTCTCCGACTCGGACATCACCATCGAGCGACGTTCGGCGCCCATCATGATCTTGTCCTTGGCCTGCTCCATGTCCTCCATGTCGACACGCGCCTTGTTGCGGCGCGCGGCGAACAACGCCGCCTCGTTGACCAGATTGGCGAGGTCGGCGCCGGAGAAGCCGGGGGTGCCGCGGGCGATGGTGCGCGCGTCGATGTCGTCGGCCACCGGCACCTTGCGCAGGTGCACCTCGAGGATGGCGGCGCGACCGGAGAGGTCGGGCAGGCCGACCACCACCTGGCGGTCGAAGCGTCCCGGGCGCAGCAGCGCCGGATCGAGGACGTCGGCGCGGTTGGTTGCGGCGATGACGATGACGCCCTCGGTGCCGGCGAAGCCGTCCATCTCGACGAGCAGCTGGTTGAGGGTCTGCTCGCGCTCGTCGTGTCCACCGCCGAGCCCGGCGCCACGCTTGCGTCCGACGGCGTCGATCTCGTCGATGAAGATGATGCAGGGGGCACTCTTCTTGGCCTGCTCGAAGAGGTCACGCACCCGCGAGGCGCCGACGCCGACGAACATCTCGACGAAGTCCGAGCCGGAGATGCTGAAGAAGGGCACCCGCGCCTCGCCGGCGATGGCGCGTGCGAGCAACGTCTTGCCGGTGCCGGGGGGGCCGACCATGAGCACGCCGCGCGGGATGCGACCGCCGAGGTTGGAGAACTTCTGCGGGCTCTTGAGGAAGTCGACCAGCTCGCCGACCTCTTCCTTGGCCTCCTCGACGCCGGCGACATCGCGCAGCGTCACCTTGACCTCGCCCTCGGCGTGCTGGCGCGCGCGGCTCTTGCCGAAGTTGAAGATCCCGCCGCCGCCACCGACGCCACCACCGCTGTTGCGTCGCATGAACCAGAACCAGATGCCGATCAGCAACATGAAGGGCAGCCAGGCGGCAATCACTTGCATCAGCACGCTCGGTTGCTCGGGTGGCTCGGCGCGGATGGCCACACCCTGGTTGAGCAGGTCGCCGATCAGGCCGGGGTCGTTGGGGTCATAGGTCTCGAAGCGTGAGCCATCGGTTCGCGTGCCCTGGATGGTCTGATCCTGGATGGTCACCTCGCGCACCGCGCCCTCGTTCAGTTCGCTCAGGAACTCGCTGTAACTCAGGTTGCGGGTCTCGATGCCTTCCGGCGAGGTCATGCCGTTGAGCATCATCACCAGCCACAGGGTGACCGCGATCCAGAGCAGGATGTGGAAGTTTCTTGGGTTCATGCGAGCCTTCGTCCTCGTTGACCAAATACAGCGTGCGCGATGCCCGATGCCGGGCCGTTGTCCGGTTAGATCGGGGCATGGAGCCGAAATCCAACGCGCCTCGGGCGCTCGGCCCGTACCGTGGTCAGAGCCTACCATAGGCGTCGGGGTTCCCGGACGGGGATGAGGGATGAGGAGGGGGATGGGGTGCGTCTGGCGGTCGTGGTGTTGCTGGTCTGGTGCGGTGCAGCGCTGTTCGCGCCCTGGCTGGTCGAGGCGCCGAATCGGGTCGAGCTCAGGGCGATGCTCGCCGGGCCGATGCCGGGGGCGCCGCTCGGGACCGATGATCTGGGGCGCCTGGTTCACGAGCGACTGCTGGTCGGTGCGCGGGTCTCGCTGCTGGTCGGGGTCGGGGTGGTGGCCTTCGCCGCGAGTCTCGGCACCCTGGTCGGGCTCGTCGCCGGGCTGCTCGGCGGCTGGGTGGACCGGTTGGTGGTCAGGCTGATCGATCTGTTCCTCGCCTTTCCGGGGATCCTGCTGGCGATTGCCTTGGCCGGTCTGCTCGGCCCCGGGCTCGACAACCTGGTGATCGCGCTGACCGTGGTCGGCTGGGTCGGCTATGCGCGGCTGGCGCGTGCCCAGGCGCTGACCCTGGCCGGGCGCGAGCACGTCCTCGCCGCGCGCGCCCTCGGCTGCGGTACCTGGCGCATCCTCTGGCGCCATCTGTTGCCGCTGGCGCTCGCGCCGCTGCTGGTCGAGGCCACCTTCGGCATCGCCGCGGCGATCGTCGCCGAGGCCGGGCTCTCCTTCCTCGGGCTCGGCATCCAGCCGCCCGATGCCTCCTGGGGCAGCATGTTGCGCGATGGCGTGTCCTATCTACTGGTCGCCCCGCATCTGGTGATCGCCCCCGGCGTGGCGCTGTTCGCCGTGACCCTCGCCGTCAACCTGGTCGGTGACTGGCTGCGTGATCGGCTCGATGTGCGGACGCGCGCTCGGGATGTCACGTGAAGGATTGAACCGTACGTGACGGACTGAATCGCAAAGATACCGTCTTTCCCGTCAACCCCCGACCGTGCACACCAGCCTCCCCGACTGGAGGCTGGAGGCTGGATGCTGATCGCTGGAAGCTGATGTGAACCGCAAAGCCGCGAAGATCGCGAAGGAAGAGGAAGGCTTGGCCTCCAGTGGCCAGCCATCAGCCTCCAGTGGAGAGCGCGTCGTGAGGTCTGATCATTAAACCCCTTGGCGCCCTTCGCGACTTGGCGGTTCAATCTTCCGGTCGCTGGTCGCTGGTCGCTGGTCGCTGGTCGCTGGTCGCTGGTCGCTGGTCGCTGGTAGCTCCCCCACCGGCGCTGTGTTAAAAAGACGGCCATTCAGACCGGTCCGGTCAGCGCCGGACCCCGACCGCAGCCGCAGCAGGATGACCGCCCCATGTCGCTAGGCCCGATCATGCTCGACATCGCGGGCACCAGGCTCACCGCCGAGGACCGCGAGCTGTTGCGCCACCCGGCCGTCGGTGGCGTGATCCTGTTCGCCCGCAACTATGCCGACCCCGCGCAGCTCGCCGCACTCACTGCCGAGATCCATGCCCTGCGCGAGCCACGTCTGCTGATCGGCGTCGATCAGGAAGGGGGGCGCGTGCAGCGCTTTCGCGACGGCTTCACCCGGCTGCCGGCGATGGGGCGCTTTGCCGCGCTCCATGCTCGCGATCCCGCCCGCGCCCGTGAACTCTGTGACCGACTCGGTTGGCTGATGGCCGCCGAGCTGCGCGCCGTCGGCGTCGACTTCAGCTTCGCCCCGGTGCTCGATCTCGATCGTGGGCTCTGTGCGGTCGTGGGTGATCGCGCCTTCGGTGCCGCGCCCGAGCAGGTCGCCGAGCTGGCGCTGGCCTGGGCCGAGGGGATGCGTCGCGCGGGCATGGCCGCCGTCGGCAAGCACTTCCCCGGTCACGGCGGGGTGGCGGTCGACTCCCATCATGCCCTGCCGAGCGATCCGCGCCCCTTCGGCGAGCTGGCGATGGAGGATCTGGTGCCCTTCGAGCGGTTGATCGCGCACGGCATCGAGGCGCTGATGCCAGCGCACGTCGTCTATCCGCAGGTGGCGCCCGAGCCGGCCGGTTTCTCGCCGCGCTGGCTCGGTGAGATCCTGCGTCAGCGGCTCGGTTTCGAGGGGGTGATCTTCAGCGACGATCTCAACATGGGGGCCGCTGCCGCCGGTGGCGATCATCTCGATCGCGCCCGTGCCGCGCACGCTGCAGGTTGCGACGTGCTGTTGATTTGCAACAATCGCCCCGCCGCGGCCGCACTCGTGGAGTGCTTCGCCGATGCCACGGACCCCGCCCTGGCGCTGCGCCTGGTGCGCATGCACGGGCGTGGCGGCCATGACCGATTGCATCTGCGCGAGTGCCCCGACTGGCAGCGCGCGGTCGACCACGCCGCCCGACTCGAGACCCACCACAGTCTCGATCTCGGGCTCGATGACCCGACAGATTCGGAGACCAATGTAGGATGAAGCTTGATCGTAGTCAGTATGAGGGTGTCGCCGCGCGCGCCGAGTGCCTGGTGTCGCACGAGGAGATGGAGACGGCGCTCGATCGCATGGCGGAGACCATCACCGAGCGTCTCGGCGACAAGGATCCGGTGATCCTCTGCGTGATGACCGGCGCGGTGATCACCGCCGGGCTGTTGCTGCCCCGGCTCGACTTCCCGCTGCGGGTCAACTACATCCACGCCAGTCGCTACCAGGGGGCGACCAGCGGTGGCGAGCTGGCCTGGCGCCATCGTCCCTCGGACGCGATCCGTGACGAGCACGTGCTGGTGGTCGACGACATCCTCGACGAGGGCATCACCCTCGATCAGGTGGTGCGGGCCTGTCACGAGGACGGCGCGGCGAGCGTGCAGAGCGCGGTGCTGGTGGCCAAGCAGCGTCCGCACCAGTGTGAGGCCGATATCGTCGGTGTCGAGGTGGTCGATCGCTATCTCTACGGCTATGGGCTCGACTACAAGAACTATTTTCGCAATGCCCGGGGCATCTACGCGGTCGCCGACGAGGACATCTGAGCGCGGCTCGCCCCGTACCGCGGGAATGGTCGAAAAACACAATATAATTAAGCGCTTTTTGACTATTTCCGCGATCTGTTATACATCCTCGCGGGAGGCGTGGCGGCAGCCCTTGCTTGCTGCGTCCCAGCGACCGATCAACCTCGAGGATGACATGCAAACGCTCGACACCTACCGCGATTCGCACGCGGAACTGCGCCAGATGATCGACGATCTGCGCGCACTGCTCGCTCCCGAACTGTTGCGGATCCGCCCCAACGCGCGGACCGCTCACCAGCTGCTGTGCGACTTCGGTCAGCGGGTGCGCGCGCATCTCGCCGAGGAGGATCGCAGCCTCTACCCGGGGCTGCTGATCCATGAGGACCCGCGGGCGAAGTCGATCGCCTGGGGCTTCATCAGCGGCGAGAAGCCGCTGCGTCAGGCCTTCAGTGCCTACCACAAGCGCTGGCTGAAGGACTGCGACTTCGAGTTCTGCGAGACCTTTCTCGCACAAACTCATGAAATCCTGGAGATGGTTTCGGCCCGGATCGATCGCGAAGAGCAGGTGTTGCTGCCCAAGCTGGTCGAGGCCGGTATCCTGCAGGAGGCCGCCGCGGGGCGCTGATCCCGCACGCCGTGGCAAGCGCGCGTGCGCTCGGTGCCGACTGCCGATCTCCGCCCTTTGGATTCCCGCGCACACTTCGGTAAACTGCCGCCATTTTGAGAAGTGGCGGTGGCTGCATGACTGTTCTGGCTATCATCGGCGGTTCCGGGTTCTCCGAACTGCCGGCGCTGCAAGCGCGTGAGGCGCGGCGCGTCGAGACCCCTTATGGCGAAACCTCGGCCCCGGTGACCCGGGGGCGGCTCGGCGAGACCGAGGTGCTGTTCCTGCCGCGCCATGGCGCCGGGCATCGGTTGCCGCCGCATCGCGTCAACTACCGCGCCAATGTCTGGGCGCTGCGAGAGTGCGGCGCCGAGCGGGTGGTCGCCCTGGCCGCCGTCGGTGGTATCACCGAGCGCTATGGCCCGGCGGTACTGGGGGTGCCGGATCAGATCATCGACTACACCCACGGTCGCGAGCACACCTTCTTCACCGGAGACGAGCAGGGGGTCGATCACGTCGACATGACCGAGCCCTATTGCCAGTCGCTGCGTGGTGAGCTGCTGGGTGCCTGTGCGCGGCTCGGTCACGCGGTGGTCGACGGCGGTACCTATGCCGCCACCCAGGGACCGCGTCTCGAGACCACCGCCGAGGTGACGCGGCTCGAGCGTGACGGTTGCGATCTGGTCGGCATGACCGGCATGCCCGAGGCGGCGCTCGCGCGCGAACTGGGGTTGTGCTACGCCACGCTTGCCTTCGTGGTCAACTGGGCCGCGGGGAAGGGCGAGGGCGAGATCACCATGGCCGAGATCGAGCGCAACCTCGAGGTCTGCTCGGGGCGCATCATCGAGATCCTCACCGAGCTGGCCGGCCACGGCTGATTCGGTCCCCGGGCCTGGTCGTCGTTGCGGCGGTCGCGGCACGGTGACGTGTTTTTGTCGGAGCCCTCCCGGCGTCGTCGCACGCCGAGGCGGCGGCGCATGTCGCGCCCCGGGGCGAGCCAGGGGTTCGTCCCGACCATCTCACCATGGAGTACTCAGATGGCCGCTGAAGAAAAGCCCAAGTCCCGTTCCGTGATTCGTTGGTTCCCGAGGCTCTTCCTGTGGGGGAGCGTGCTCGCCTTCGGCTATCTCTACTGGGATTCGCTGGAGCAGGAGAAACGCGAACTCGCCGCCGCCGATGAGGCCGCCGTGCCCGCGCCACAGCGGGCCGATTCGACCATGCCCGCGACGCAATCGGAGGCGGTGCCGAGCCCGTCCTCGCCCGAGGTCGCCGCCGCCGAGCCAGTGGCAGTGGTGCCGGCCGCACCCGAGGCCGAGTCCGAGGCCGAGCCCGCAGTCGCGCCGGTTGCCGCCGCGCCCGAGGTCGCTGCCGAGGTGGTCGAGGATGCGGCTGGCGCCTCCGCGCCCGAGCCCGCCGAGGCTGCGGCGCAGCCGGCGCCCTCGCCGGTCGCAGCCCAGGCCCCGGTCGTGCCGCACGATCCGTTTGCGGCGCATCAGGCGCGCCTGGCCGCGCATCATGCCGCCATGCAGCGTCTGGCGCAGGCGCGCATGGAGCGTATGCAACAGCGTTGGGCGCAGCGTCCGGTGGCCTGGCCGCACCCGCCGATGCCTCATGCGCCGCCGCTGATGCCGCCCTTCGGCTATGCGCCGCCGGTGGCTGCGGGCGAGGTGCGCTAACCGCCCCCGAGGCGCCGTCGGCAGGCCCCGCTCGCCGGGGCGGCGGCGCCTCCTTGTACCGCCGTGGCGGGCGCGTCGGGGCGGGATGCGCTCCTTGCTTAACTCAATAAGTTACTATAAACTTTCAGCGCTTAAGGAAGTGGCGGATCTGGTAACCATTGCACTGGCCACCCATCAAACCCCGTCTACGGGGTTTTTTTATCGCTCGCGAATTGGTGACAAGCCCGTGCGATGGGTGCTTGGGTCACCGCAAGAGGTTGGGCCACTGGCCCAATTTTTGTTTCTGAAGGGCGGATTATGCAGCCGGCAGACAGCACATTGACGCGCCTTGCGCGTCGCGTCGTCGAACCCATGGGTTACGAGCTCGTCGGGGTCGAGTTCTTCCAGCACGGAACGAACGCGACCCTGCGGGTCTATATCGACCATCCCGACGGGATCACCCTCGACGACTGCACCAGCGTGAGCCATCAGCTCAGCGGTGTGCTCGATGTCGAGGATCCCTTGCCCGGTCAGTACGACCTCGAGATCTCCTCCCCAGGTGTCGAGCGACCGCTGGTATTCCCCGAGCACTATGCGCGCTTCGTCGGCCAGCAGGTGAAGATGCGCCTGGCCGAGAAGGTCCAGGGGCGGCGCAGGCTGCAGGGCGTGCTGGTCGGCAGCGACGATGTGCAGGTCTCGATCGAGGTCGATGGCGAGGTCTGGCAGATTCCCTATGGTGTGATCGAATCGTCGCGCCTGGTGGTCGATTGGTGAGCATGGCGCCGTCGTGGCCGCCGGGCGTACTCTCAACGCGCCGCGGCCCGTCGGGTATGGGGTGCAAGTTCTGAGTTCGGATTAGGTTGAATGAGCAAAGAGATCCTACTGGTCGTTGAGGCCGTTTCCAACGAAAAGGACGTCCCCGCAGGTGTCATCTTCGAGGCCATCGAGGCTGCGCTGGCGTCTGCAACGCGCAAGAAGCACGGCGGCGAGATCGATGTGCGTGTCGCCATCGATCGCAAGACCGGCGACTATTGCACCTTCCGCCGCTGGGAGATCGTCCCCGATCCCGAGGACGGCATGCTCGAGGCCCCGGCGCGCCAGATCACCGCGTCGGCCGCAGCCGTGCTCGAGCCCGAGCTCGATCTCGGCGATTTCATCGAGGAGGAGATCGAGTCCGAGCTGTTCGGACGGATCGCCGCCCAGACCGCCAAGCAGGTCATCGTGCAGAAGGTGCGCGAGGCCGAGCGGGCGAAGATCGTCGACGCCTTCATCGATCGCAAGGGACAGCTCGTCACCGGCATCGTCAAGAAGGCCGATCGTGGCACCATCCTGCTCGATCTCGGCAACAACGCCGAGGCGCTGGTGCCGCGCGATCAGGTGATTCCACGCGAGTCGGTGCGCCCCGGCGACCGGCTGCGTGGCTATCTCTATGACGTGCGCTCCGAGCCCAAGGGGCCGCAGCTGTTCGTCAGCCGCACCGCGCCGGAGCTGCTGATCGAGCTGTTCAAGCTCGAGGTGCCCGAGGTCGGTGAGGGTCTGATCCAGATCATGGGGGCGGCGCGCGATCCCGGCTCGCGCGCCAAGATTGCCGTGCGTACCGCCGATCCGCGAATCGATCCGGTTGGTGCCTGCGTCGGGATGCGCGGATCGCGTGTCCAGGCCGTGTCTGATGAACTCAACGGGGAGCGCGTCGATATCATCCTCTGGGACGAGAACCCCGCGCAGTTCGTCATCAATGCCATGTCTCCGGCCGATGTCGTCTCGATCGTCATCGACGAGGACGCTCGCAGCATGGATGTCGCGGTCAAGGAAGAGAACCTGGCCCAGGCGATCGGCCGTTTCGGACAGAACGTCCGACTGGCCACGCAGCTCAGCGGCTGGGAACTCAACGTCATGAACGAAGCGGATGCCGCAGCCAAGAGCGAGCAGGAGGCCAACCGCTCGGTGCAGTCCTTCATGGACCAACTGGGCATTGATGAGCAGTTGGCCGCGGTGCTGGTGGAGGAAGGCTTCACCAGTGTCGAAGAGGTCGCTTACGTGCCCCTCGCCGAGATGCAGGCCATCGAGGAATTCGACGACGAGACAGTCGAGCTGCTGCGCGAGCGCGCCAACGATCTGTTGCTGACACGCGCCATCGCCTCCGAAGAAGAAGAGGCCCCGGCGGACGATCTGCTCGAGATGGAGGGTGTGGACGAGGCCTTGGCCGACGCACTCGCTGCGCGAGGTGTTTCCTCGCGCGAAGATCTCGCCGAGCAGTCGATCGACGAACTCATGGAAATCGAGGGCATGGACGAAGAGCGGGCTGCGCGCTTGATCATGAAGGCACGCGAACCCTGGTTTGTGCAAGCCGCAGAGGAATAGAGGTTTATAGGTCAGTCCATGAGTGAAGTTACCGTCAAACAACTCGCCTCCACGGTCGGAATCCCGGTCGAGCGTCTTCTCACCCAGCTGAACGAGGCGGGGATCAGTGCCAATGGCGCCGATTCCACCTTGACCGAGCAGGAAAAGAAGCAGCTGCTCGGCTATCTGCGGCGCAGCCACGGCAAGGAGGAGGGCGGCGATAGCGCCGACTCCAGCGAGGTCTCGGTCAAGCGCAAGTCGGTCAGCGAGTTGCGTCAGCCTGCCGCCGCCGGCGCCCGTACCGGCGCGCGTCCCGCACCCACCGTGCGTGGCAAGACCGTCAATGTCGAGGTGCGGCGCAAGCGCACCTACAAGCGCGCCGAGCCCGGTGCCGGCGGCGCTGGACGTCGTTCCGGTCCGGATCGTCGTGGTCGGGGTGGCAACGACCGCAAATCGACGAGCACGGCGCTCGACGACAACCGTCGCCGCGCCGAGCTCGAGGCGATGCGCGCCGAACAGGAAGCGCGTCGTCTCGCCGAGCAGGAGGAGCTGGAGCGCCGTCAGCGCGAGGAAGAGGCCAAGCGTCGCGAGGAAGAAGCCAAGCGTCGCGCCGAGGCCGAGGCCGAGGCCGAGCGCCTCCGTGCCGAAGAGGCCAAGCGTGCCGCCGAGGCACCGCCAGTCGTCGAAAAGCCCGTTGCTGCCGAGAAGGCCGCTGAGCCGGATGCCGGCGCCGACAAGAAGCGTGCCCCCGGCCCGAGTCGTCGCGCCGCCGCCGAGCCCGTCAAGGGCAAGAAGACCGTCAAGAAAGGCGTCGAGAGTCGCGATGATCGCGATGATCGTGGTGCCAAGAAGGGCGCACGCAAGGACGTGCGTGGCGGTCGTCGAGGCGTCGATGACGACAGCGCCGGTCGTCTGCGTCGCCGGCGCAAGGCCGGCAAGATCCAGGTCAGCGACAAGCACGCCTTCCAGAAGCCGACCGCACCTGTGGTGCGCGAGGTCGAGATCCCGGAGACCATCTCGGTCGGCGAGCTGGCCAACCGCATGTCGGTGAAGTCCTCGCAGGTGATCAAGGAGCTGTTCAAGCAGGGCATGATGGTGACCATCAACCAGAGCCTCGATCGCGACACCGCCGCGATCCTGGTCGAGGAGATGGGCCACAAGCCGGTGTTCGCCGACGAGCGCGATGCCGAGGACGTGCTGCTCGACGAGTTCGAGGAGCGGGTCGAGCAGGCCGAGCAGGTCACCCGTCCGCCGGTGGTGACCATCATGGGTCACGTCGACCACGGCAAGACCTCGCTGCTCGACTACATCCGTCGCACCCGCGTCGCCTCCGGTGAGGCCGGTGGCATCACCCAGCACATCGGTGCCTATCACGTCGACACCCCGAAGGGCACGATCTCCTTCCTCGACACCCCCGGCCACGCTGCCTTCTCGGCGATGCGTGCCCGTGGCGCCCAGGTCACCGACATCGTCATCCTGGTGGTCGCGGCCGACGACGGCGTGATGCCGCAGACGATCGAGGCGATCCAGCACGCCCGTGCCGCCGAGGTGCCGCTGATCGTTGCGGTCAACAAGATCGACAAGCCCGAGGCCAACCCCGACCGGGTGATGCAGGAGCTCACTCAGCACGAGGTGGTGGCCGAGGAGTGGGGCGGTGACACCATGCTGGTGCGCGTCTCGGCCAAGGCCGGTGACGGCATCGACGAGCTGCTCGACGCCATCCTGTTGCAGTCCGAGGTGCTCGAGCTCAAGGCCCCGGTCGAGGGTCCGGCGCGTGGCGCCATCGTCGAGTCGAGTCTCGACAAGGGCCGTGGTCCGGTGGCCACGGTGCTGGTCCAGGCCGGTACCCTGAATCGTGGCGACATCATCGTCAGCGGTGGCGAGTACGGTCGTGTACGTGCCATGTTCGACGAGACCGGCAAGCCGGTCGACTCGGCCGGTCCCTCGATCCCG
This sequence comes from Marichromatium sp. AB31, assembly GCF_003718685.1. Classification (NCBI taxonomy): domain Bacteria; kingdom Pseudomonadati; phylum Pseudomonadota; class Gammaproteobacteria; order Chromatiales; family Chromatiaceae; genus Marichromatium; species Marichromatium sp. AB31. The sequence goes on from NZ_RHFI01000007.1 coordinate 49,939, forward strand.
GTGCAGGTGCTCGGTCTCTCCGGCGCGCCCAACGCCGGTGACGACGTGATTACCGTCAGCGACGAGCGACGTGCCCGCGAGGTCGCCGAGTTCCGTGCCGAGCGGCTGCGTCAGCATCGCTTCGAGGAGCAGCGCGGCGCGAGCCTCGACCAGCTGTTCAGCCAGCTCAAGGACGGCGAGCAGAAGAGCGTCAACCTGATCGTCAAGGCCGACGTGCAGGGCAGTCTCGAGGCGCTCAAGGAGAGCTTGGTCAAGCTCACCAACGACGAGGTCAAGGTCGCGCTGGTCGCCACCGGCGTCGGCGGTATCACCGAGTCCGATGCCAACCTCGCCGTCACCTCCAATGCCATCCTGCTCGGCTTCAATGTCCGTGCCGATGCCGCCGCGCGTCGCGTGGTGGAGGAGAAGGGGCTCGATCTGCGCTACTACAGCATCATCTACGAGCTGATCGACGACGTGAAACAGGCCATCTCCGGTCTGCTCAGCCCGATCATCACCGAGGAGATCATCGGTCTGGCCCAAGTGCGTGATGTCTTCCGCTCGTCGAAGTTCGGCGCGGTCGCCGGCTGCATGGTCACCGAGGGCACGATCAAGCGCAACAACCCGATCCGCGTGCTGCGCGACAACGTGGTGGTCTACGAGGGTGCGCTGGAGTCGCTGCGTCGCTTCAAGGACGACGTCCCCGAGGTCAAGGCCGGCACCGAGTGCGGTATCGGCGTGAAGAACTACAACGACGTCCAGGAAGGAGACCAGATCGAGGTGTTCGAGCGTACCGAGCGGGCGCGTCAACTTTGATCAGCTACGGTTACAACCCAGCATGAAGGAATTCGACCGCACCGAGCGGGTCGGCGCCGAGCTGCAGCGTACGCTGTCGGTGCTGCTCCGCGACGAGGTGAAGGACCCGCGTCTGACCAGCATCACCATTCAGGAGGTGCGGGTCACGCGCGACCTGGCGCACGCCAAGGTCTACTTCACCTGCTTCCCGGACGACGTCGATCACGCCATCCAGGAGCGACTGCTCAACGGTCGGCTCGCCGGATACCTGCGCCGTGCACTGGCGCAGCGTGTCCGTCTGCGGGCCATCCCTCAACTGCATTTTGTGTTCGATGCCTCGATCGAGCGCGGGGCCCGGCTCTCCGCGCTGATCGACCAAGCCGTCGGTGCGACCGACCGGAACGACTCACAAGACACCGACGTGGAGCGTGACTAACGATGGCAGCGCGCCGTAGACCGGGACGCAAGATCACCGGCATCCTGCTGCTCGACAAGCCCTGTGGGCTGAGCTCGAACGACGCGCTGCAGCGCGTCAAGCGGTTCTATCAGGCCAAGAAAGCCGGTCACACCGGCAGTCTCGATCCCCTGGCCACCGGGCTGTTGCCCTGCTGCCTGGGCGACTCGACCAAGTTCTCCACCTATCTGCTCGATGCCGACAAGCGCTATCGGGTGCGGGTGCGCCTGGGGGTGACCACCACCACCGCCGACGCCGAGGGCGAGGTGCTCGAGACCTGTCCGGTCGAGGGTGTCGACGAGGCGCGGGTGCGCGAGGTGATCGCCGGTTTCATCGGCACCATCTCGCAGCTGCCGCCGATGTACTCGGCGGTCAAGCACCAGGGGCAGCGACTCTACAAGCTCGCCCGTCAGGGGGTCGAGGTCGAGCGCACCCCGCGCGAGATCGAGATCTTCGCGCTCGACCTGATCAGCTGTGAGCTGCCCGAGATCGAGCTCGACGTGCACTGCTCCAAGGGGACCTACGTCCGCACCCTGGCCGAGGACATCGGTCGCGAGCTCGGCTGTGGGGCCCATGTCAGCGCGCTGCGCCGCACCGGGGTCGGGCCTTATCGCGAGGGCGAGACCGACTTCGTCACCCTCGATCAGGTCGAGGCAATGGCCGGGGCCGAGGAGGGCGCGCTGGCTCAGCTCGACGCCCAGCTGCTCGGGCTCGACACCGCGCTCGGTCACTGGCCGGCGGTGCGACTGTCGGCCGATGCCGCCTTCTATCTGCGCCAGGGTCAGGCGGTGCTGGTGCCGCAGGCGCCGACCGAGGGGCTGGTACGGCTCTATGATCCCTCCGAGCAGTTCCTCGGCGTCGGCTGCATCCTCGACGACGGCAAGGTCCAGCCGAAGCGATTGATTTGAACGTTTCCAGTCCTCCGCGCCGTTGCGGTGCGGAGGACGTCATCGCGGGCGTGCCCCGCGCACACCACGACAGGTCGGATTCCCTGAGGTCATTGTCGGAGGATCCATCCGGCGGCGCCGGATCTGTGCCTGTCCATCGTCAGCCTCATCCAGGAGACACCCAATGACCATGACCGCAGAAGACAAGAAGAAGATCGTCGAAGAGTACCGTCGTGGCGAGAGCGACACCGGCTCCCCCGAGGTGCAGGTTGCGCTGCTCACCGCGCGTATCCAGCAGCTCACCGATCACTTCAAGGAACACAAGCACGACCATCACTCGCGCCGTGGCCTGGTGCGCATGGTCAACTCCCGGCGTAAACTGCTCGACTATCTCAAGCGCAAGGATCTCGATCGCTACCGCGACCTGATCGCGCGCCTGGGGCTGCGTCGCTGACGCGTACTCGAAGGCTCGAGGACCGGACCGCGAACGCGGTTCCGGTCTGGCCGTCGGCGCTGTCTCTGATGTGACCGGCGTCAGCGTCGACAACCACCCTGCCAACCCCGGCGAGCATCGGCGCCAGGCGGTTAGCAGGGGTCCACGGCCCGAAGCTTCGACGGACCATACACCCCGAGGATTTACCTGTGATTCCCACCCCTATCGTTAAACAGTTCCAATTCGGAAATCAGACCGTCAGGCTCGAGACCGGCGAGATCGCGCGCCAGGCCGATGGCGCCGTCCTGGTGAACATGGAAGACACCGTGGTCCTGGTGACCGTGGTCGTGGACAAGCGCCCCGGTGTCGAGCGCGACTTCTTCCCGCTCACCGTCGACTACCAGGAGAAGACCTACGCCGCTGGCCGCATCCCCGGTGGCTTCTTCCGTCGCGAGGGTCGCCCGAGCGAGGCCGAGATCCTCACCGCCCGTCTGATCGACCGCCCGTTGCGGCCGCTGTTTGCCGATGGATTCAAGCGTGAGGTGCAGATCATCGCGACGGTCAAGTCGCTCAACCCGGCGGTCAACCCCGAGGTGCCGGCGCTGATCGGTGCTTCCGCGGCGGTGGCCCTGGCCGGTCTGCCCTTCAACGGCCCGATCGGTGCTGCCCGGGTCGGCTACAAGGACGGTGAATACATCCTCAACCCCCCGGTGGTCGGTCTCGGACCGGACTCCGACCTCGACCTGGTGGTCGCCGGCACCGAGCAGGCGGTGCTGATGGTCGAGTCCGAGGCCCGTGGTCTCTCCGAGGAGGTGATGCTCGGTGCCGTGCTGTTCGGTCACGAGCAGATGCAGGTCGTCATCGAGGCGATCCGTGAACTTGCCGCCGAGGCCGGCAAGCCGCCCTTCGAGTGGAGCGCCCCGGAGCGTGACACCGCGCTCGCCGACGCCGTCGCCGAGGCCTGTGGCACGCGCATCGCCGAGGCCTATCGCATCCACGACAAGAAGGCGCGTTACACCGCGCTCGACACCATCCGCGCCGAGGCCCTGGCCGCGCTGTGCGAGGGCGAGGACGCGGCCTGGACCGAGCAGCAGGTGATGGGCGAGATCGAGGGGCTGGAGAAGCGCACCGTGCGCTCGGCGGTGATCGCCGGCGAGCCGCGCATCGACGGCCGCGACAACGCCACCGTGCGCCCGATCACCATCCGCACCGGCGTGCTGCCGCGCACCCACGGCTCGGCCCTGTTCACCCGTGGCGAGACCCAGGCGATGGTGGTCACCACCCTGGGCACCGAGCGTGATTCGCAGATCATCGACGCACTCGATGGCGAGCGGCGCGAGCACTTCATGCTCCACTACAACTTCCCGCCCTTCTGCGTCGGTGAGTCGGGTCGTGTCGGCAGCCCCAAGCGCCGCGAGATCGGTCACGGGCGTCTGGCCAAGCGTGGCGTGCTGGCGGTGATGCCGAGCATCGAGGAGTTCCCCTATTCGGTGCGCGTGGTCTCCGAGATCACCGAGTCGAACGGCTCGAGCTCGATGGCCAGCGTCTGTGGCACCAGCCTCGCGCTGATGGATGCCGGCGTGCCGATCAAGTCCCCGGTGGCCGGTGTCGCCATGGGGCTGATCAAGGAAGATGATCAGTTCGCGGTACTCACCGACATCATGGGCGACGAGGACCATCTCGGCGACATGGACTTCAAGGTGGCCGGTACCGCCGAGGGCGTCAACGCCCTGCAGATGGACATCAAGATCGAGGGCATCACCAAGGAGATCATGGAGATCGCCCTGGAGCAGGCCAAGGCCGGGCGTCTGCACATCCTCGAGGAGATGAACAAGGTGCTGTCGACGCCGCGCGAGGAGATGTCCGAGCACGCGCCGCGCATCATCGAGTTCAAGATCCACCCCGAGAAGATCCGCGACGTCATCGGCAAGGGCGGTTCGGTGATCCGCTCGATCACCGAGGAGACCGGCGCCACCATCGACATCAACGACGAGGGCGTGGTGAAGATCTTCTCGGTGGCCAAGTCCGCCGGTGAAGAGGCGAAGAAGCGCATCCGTCTGATCACCGCCGATGTCGAGGTCGGCAAGGTCTACGAGGGCAAGGTCGCGCGGCTGATGGACTTCGGTGCCTTCGTCACCATCCTGCCCGGTCGCGACGGTCTGGTGCACATCTCGCAGATCTGCGAGGAGCGGGTGCAGAGCGTCAGCGACAAGCTCTCCGAGGGCGACGTGGTGCGCGTCAAGGTCCTCGAGGTCGACAAGCAGGGCCGTATCCGCCTGAGCATGAAGGCGGTCGAGCCCGGCGAGTGATCGCGGCCCCTCGGGGCCGGATCGATCGACCGTGAAAAGGGGGGCCGCAAGGCCCCCTTTTTTCGTTGAACAACCCCTGTTGACAGGAGCGATTGACAAAGATGGCAACCGAGACCCAGCAGCGCTTCGGGCTGATCGTGATCGGTGACGAGGTGCTCAACGGCGCGCGTCGCGACCAGCATCTGGAGCGTTTCAAGGAGATGATCGGCGGTCGCGGCCACGAGCTGGCCTGGCAGTGGATGCTGCCCGACGACCCCGAGGTGATCACCGCGCATCTGCGCTTCTCGATGGCGCGCGCCGAGCCGGTGTTCGTCTGTGGCGGCATCGGCGCCACCCCGGACGACCATACCCGCGGCTGTGCGGCCGCCGCCGCCGGGGTCGCGCTGACCCGCCATCCCGAGGCGGTGGCGCTGCTCGAGGAGAGGTTCGGCGAGGCGGCCTATCCGCACCGGATCCTGATGGCCGAGCTGCCCGAGGGCTGCGCGCTGATCGACAACCCGGTCAACCGCATCCCCGGTTTCGTGGTGCGTGACCACTGGTTCCTGCCGGGTTTCCCGAAGATGGCCTGGCCGATGGCCGAGCAGGTGCTCGAGACGCGCTACGGCCTGGCCGCACGCCAGCGCGAGGTCGCGCTCAAGGTGCGCGGTATCCCCGAGAGCCAGTTGGTCCCGCTGATGGAGCGTTTCGGCGAGCGTTTCCCCGAGTTGAAGATGTTCAGCCTGCCGCACATGGACGAGGATCCGCACATCCTGCTCGGCTTCCGTGGTCGCGATCGGCTCGAGGAGGCGCTCGCGGCGCTGCGCGAGGCGTTGGGCGATGCGCGGATCGAGGAGGTCGCGCCGCGCTGAGCGGCCCAGGCTTTGCCAACCGCCCTGCATTCCTCTAAGATCCGCGCGGTCTTTTCGTGTGCGATCGATCATCATTCTGGGGCGGGCGAGCGACGGTTCCGGTCGTCGCTCAGCCCCGCGCCATCAAGACGACAGCGAGGTGTGTGCATGGGCGTGCGAGGATGGAAGGCGGCGGTCGCCGCCGTGGGGCTGGTCTGGGGACAGGGCGCGCTCGCCTATGATCTGCCGGCGGTCAATCTCGGGTTCACCAGCTTTCTCGATGGCGGTCCGCCATCCGGGCCGGGCTGGTATGCCAGCCAGTATCTGCAGTTCTATCGCAACGGTGCGCTCAAGGACGCCGCCGGCGATGATCTGCGGGTCCCGACCCCACGCGGGCTGGAGCGCGCCGAGCTCGATCTCAACCTCAGCCTCACCCAACTCGTCTATCAGTCGGATCAGCCGCTGCTGTTCGGCGGCAAGTGGGGCATGGACCTGATCCTGCCGCTGGTCGATTTCGATCTCGACCCCGGCGATAACTTCGCGCTCTCGACCAATGGGGGTAATCTCGGCGATATCCTGGTCGGTCCCTTCCTGCAGTGGGATCCGATCATGGGGCCGAACGGGCCGCGCTTCATGCACCGCATCGAGCTGCAGATGCTGCTCCCGACCGGCAGCTACGACGCCGACGCCCCGATCAACGCCAGCAGCAACGTCTTCTCGTTCAACCCCTACTGGGCCGCGACCCTGTTCGTCAATCCGCGCTGGACCGTCTCGTGGCGTCTGCACTATCTGTGGAACGCCGAGAACAACGATCCCTTCAAGGGGCTCGGCGCCGAGGACACCCAGGCCGGACAGGCGATCCACATCAACTTCTCCACCGCCTACGAGGTGTTGCCCAACCGGCTGCGTCTGGGCATCAACGGTTACTATCTCGAACAGATCACCCGCTCCAAGATCGACGGCGAGTCGGTCGCCGACAGCGAGGAGCGGGTATTCGCCATCGGTCCCGGGGCGCTCTATCACCTCAGCCCCCACGATCATCTGTTCTTCAACGCCTTCTGGGAGACCGGCGCCGAGAACCGCCCCGAGGGCGCGCGGATGAACCTGCGCTACGTCCATCACTTCCATTGATCGTCTCCGCGCTGGCGGCATCGATGTCGGTTGTCGGTGTCGCCGTCGCTCAACCAGAGGGGAAGTCGGCGGCATGGCGCCGGATCCATTCCTCTGCGGCCTGTTCGCTGCTGAGTTCGCGTCCCTGGGTGATACGTACCCGGCGCCGGTAGTGCTCGATCCGACAGACCTGTTCGACCATCCTGAGCTGGTAGCTGGTCTCGTCGGTGGCGAAATGCACCCCCACCTCGAACAGACCGCGACGCGGTCTGCACCACACCACCACCCCCTCGGCGCGGAAGGGCGGCTGGGCGACCGGGATCTCGACCTGGATGGATTCGCCGACCGGTAGCCGTCTGCAGGAGAGGAAACAGAGTCCGCCCTGACCGATATTGCACAGCCGGTTGCGCCGCCGGCGGTTGCGGTTGGGCAGTCGGTAGTGGATGGGGATGTCCGAGGGGTGACGGAGAAAGCGGCGCATCTTGGCTCTGCGGCTGCACGAACAGAGGTCGTATCGGGCAAGGATGGGGGAGACCGAGGATCGCCTCAAGCGCCCTGCGAGTCGCGCTGCCCGGTCAGAGTCGGTGATGCGTCGCCCGTTGCCGTAGTCGCGCGGCGAGGATCTCGGGGAGCAGCGGGTGCTCCCCGACCAGCCCGGAGACATGGATGCGCAGCCCGGCATGGGCCTGTTCGGCCCGGGTACAGATCTCGGCGATGTCGCCGCCTGGGCCGGCATGGCGGCCGGGTGCGAGAAACAACATCGAGAGAAAGATCGGCGAGTCGCACTCGTTGCCCGCGAGCCGTTCGAGCTGCTGCTCGAGCAGTGGCCCGTTGAAGTCGTAGGCCGCTCCGGGGCGGCGCTCCATCACCGCCTGATCCAGCTCGACCACCTGACCAAGTCGCTCGGCCAGGCGTGCCGCCAACCAGGCGCGTACCGCGCTGACCTCGGGGTTGGGTGAGCCGTGATCGACCAGGATCACCCGTCGTGGCCGATCGCCGGTGGTCTCGGCAAGGCGTGCGAGTTGCTCGGCGAGGATCCGGGTGAGCAGGGGTTCGCCCGCCGGCAGCGGGCAGAGCTCGGGGGCGAGCCGCAGGGCGAAGTCGCCGTGGCGTGCGCGCAGTCGCGCAACGAGCGCGGGCACGGCCTCGGTGAGTGCGGCGCTGGGGCCGAAGAACAGTGGCAGGATCAGGAAATCGCGCGCGCCGGCGCTGAGACGCGCCTCGAGCAGGGGTTCGAGCAGCGTCGCGGGCCGACCGTCGAGGCGATCGGCGGGGATGCGATCGGCGTGGGCGAGCGAGACCGGCTCGATCGGCAGGCCGCAGCGGGCGCCGAGCGTCTCGGCCAGACGACGCAGGGCGTCGACCGCGTCTGCGCGGCGCGAGCCGTTGTCGAGCAGCAGGACCGACTCCATGATGGTCGAGAGGGATCAGCGCGAGACGCCGCGCGTCTCGGTGGCCGGCTCGGCCGAGGAGACCAGCTCGTCGAGTCCGACCCGAACCTGCGCTTGCTGCTGACGGGCTCGGCGGCGGTGGCGATTGTCGGGGCGGGTGGCGATCCAGGTGGCGACCAGGGCGAGGATGGTGGCCACGGTGAGCGCCGGCCACAGCCCGGGGCCGATCAGCGAGAACCAGATCAGATAGCTGCCGGCCATGCTGAGGATGGCGGCCTTCTTGCCGGTGGGGCAGATCTCGCCGTGTTCGAGGAAATCGCGGATCGACTCACCGAAGCGCGGATGATCGATCAGGAAGCGTACCCGCTCGGGACGACTGCGCAGCCACAGCCAGGCGGCGCAGATCCAGAACACCGTGGTCGGCATCAGCGGCACCAGCATGCCGACGAAACCGAGGCCGAAACAGCACCAGGCCAGGAGATTGAAGATCTGACGGCGATGCGATCCGAGGATCGCCTTCAGCTTGGCGGGGATGCGAGCGCTGACCTGCATTGGGAAACCCTGTCTGAACGAACGGTCGATGGCATGGGGACGGCGCAGGTCGAGGGGCCTGGGCGATCCGTGACTCGAGGGGCATAACTATAGTCGTTTACCACGCCCCTGTCCCGGTGACCGGGGCGGTGACACCAGCACCAGGAGGGGCGTCGATGTCCGCCTTGCAGGATCCCCGGGTACTCTTCGCCGCCGAGCGTACGCTGCTGGCCTGGACCCGAACCAGTCTGTCGCTGCAGGCCTTCGGGTTCGCCATCGATCGTCTCGGGATGGCGCTCGATCAGTTCGCGCCACTTGCCCGGCCGCCGCTGGCGCGGCCCCTCAGTCTGCTGCTCGGGGAGTGCTTCATTCTGCTCGGGGCCGGCTGCGCGCTGTACTCGGTGCGTCAGCACCGGCGGGTGTTGCGCACCCTGGCGCCGGAAGAGATTCCGGCAGGCTATCTGCTGGGCGGCGGGGTCGTGCTCAATCTGCTGCTGGTGCTGCTCGGCGGGCTGGTCGGCGGCTACCTGCTGCACGAGTACGCCTGGGGCGGGGCGGCCCCGCCCCAGCCCGCCGGCAGCGGTTGATCAGCGCGTGCCGACCTGGACCCCGTGATCGGCCAGCCACTGGGTGTCGAGCAGCCAGTCGACACGCTCGACCTGGGGCTGGGCGAGGATCAACCCTTGGGCGCGTTTCTGATGGTTGATCAATTCCTGTTGGGCAGCAATCATCTTGGGATCATCCTGCGCCTTGTTGGCGAGGTTGGGATGGATGATCTCCAGGAAGCGGATCGCCGGGATGTCGAACGAGCGCGGCGTGGAGATGGTGGCGACACCATCGCTGAAGGCGCGGACACGGAACTGGTAGGGATAGGACGAGAGCATCGAGTCCTCGACCAGGATCTCGTCGAGTTCCCAGACCGCCGGCTGCCAGGCCGACTTGAGCCACAGCCCCATCAGGCCGATGGCGATGAGGCCGAGCACGATGCTGTAGATCCGTGTAAAACGATCCATGAATGCTTGTCTCCGGTTCGGATGGGGGAGAGGCGATGCTGCGACACTGCCTGAATTCTGAGGATGAATCAGCTTCGCCGATCGAGGGATCGAACCCCATGAAGATTGTCAATTTCTGACGCGGTGGAGTTCGTCCGGTCTCATGCAACATCAAGATAAACAACTGCTGTTCGCGCGAATCCTCGCTGCGATCGAGGGAACCGGCAACGCCCCCTCGGCAGCGGTCGAGATCGAGGCGCTGCGAGCACGGTTGAGCGACCAACTCGACGACTTCCTGCTCGAGTCCCAGCCGATCGTCGCCACCGAAGCGACCGTGGTGATCGCCGATATCCGAGGCTTCACCGCACTGGTCGAGTCACAGCCGGTCGAGGTGATGGTGCGGTTGCTCAACCGCTTCTTCACCCGCATGGTCGAGCTGGTCACCCGCTACGGCGGGGTGGTCGACAAGTTCATGGGGGACTCGGTGATGGCCGTCTTCGGCGTCCCCGAGCGGCGTGACGACGACCTGCTGCGCGCGCTCGCCTGCGCCGTGGAGATGCAGCGGGCGATGGTTGCGCTCAACCGCGACCATCGCGCCTGGAACGAGCCGAGCCTCTATGCCGGGGTCGCGGTCAGCAGTGGTCGCTTGATGGCCGGGAGCTTCGGTTCGCCGCTCCACAACGAATACACCGTCATCGGTGATCCGGTGAACCTGGCCGCGCGGATCGAGAACTACAGCCTGCGCGGGCAGGTCCTGCTCAGCGAATCGGCCCAGGCCGGCGCCGGCTCGCATATCGAGATCGGTGCGGTCAACCAGGTCACCGTCAAGGGCAAGACCGGTCCGGTCACGCTCTATGAACTCAAGGCCGTCGACTGGCCGCAGCGCCTCGAGGTCCCCGAGGTCGAGCCGCGCAAGGCGCCGCGGATCTCGGTCGACTTTCCGGTGGAGTTCCGTCAGGTGGTGGCCAAGCGCATCCTCTCCGAGTCCTTCGTCGGCAAGGTGCACGACCTCAGCTATTATGGGATGAGCGCCGACCTGCCTATGGTGCTGCCGCCCTGCACCGAGATCCTGCTCTCGCTCGCCCCCGAGATCGGCTCCGGCAAGGCGATGGAGGTCTATGCGCGGGTGCTGCGCTCCAGGCGCGACAAGGGGAGTTATCGTACCAGCCTGGAGTTCACCGCCATCGATACCCCCAGTCACCGCCGGGTCAAGCGTTATGTCGATCACATGCTCTGGGGACACTGATGCGTGTCAGGTCGTTGATTTTCAGTCCGTATCGGCAATAATGCCGACACCCGTCCGGCCTGACGGGCGAGGCGCCCGATACCGGGTGTGACCGCGCCCTGCTGATGCCTCGCCGCGACCGACGCCCGAACCGACAGCGCTCATGCAAATCTCCAACGCCTCGCTGCATCCGCTCTATCCGCTGCCGCTCGATCAGCAGCGCGAGCGCGATCCCCAGGCGACCCCAGAGCAGCTGCAGCCGCGTGCCGATCAGGCCGAGCGCATCGCCCGGCCGGTGGCCGAGGTCGAACGCGCTGAGCGCCTGCAGGCGCGCAAGGAATCTCGCGACCTGCTCGTCGCCAACAGCGGGACCGACCCGCGCACCCGCCGTGCCCTCGACGCCTACGAGTCCGTCCAGCAGCACCAGGAGCGGGCCTATGTCGAAGAGGTGCTGGGCGTCGACGTCTACGCCTGATCCCGTCATTCGAGGACTCCGCCCTTCCGAGCCTTCCGAAACCCGTGCCGCTGGGGCAGACTGACGAGAAACGAGCAGCCCCGGGAGACCATGATGCGCCATGCAGCAGAGGGTGAGTCGGCAGCGACCGTGTCGAGCGCGGGTGACGACCTATGGCCGGGCGCCGACTATCAGCGCCAGGTCGAGCGGTTGCGGCACGCCGTCGGTGAGACCATCTATCTCGTCGAGTTGATCGAGGGCGTCGGCCAGCTCGGCGCCCATCTCAGCGATCGTCCCTGCGAGCTGCTCGCGGTGCTCGACTTCCCGCGTCCCGATCCGGCGCGCGGGCTGGCGCCGCACCTGGTGTTGCTCGACGATGGTCGTGGGCTGAACCTGGGGCGCGTTGCGCGGATCAGCCGCCGCCCCTTCGCGCCGGGCGCGACGGATCTGCTCTATCTGGATGCTGTCGCCGAACGCCGGGTGCTGTTCGCCGAGCGCCGGCTGTCGCCCACGTTCATCACCGAGCGCGCCCACCGGGTGCTCGGACAGACGCTCGGGTGCGCACCCGTCACCGATCGCAAGACCCTCCGCGCCTCGACCGACACCGCGCTCGAATCGCCGGGGCCGGCGCCGGCGGGCGAGTAGCGGCCGGTCTCGTGCCCGGAGCGCTTCGTCGGCAATCGACGGGCCGGGGGGTTTAAAGGCGCCGCCGCGCGCCGATTATATCCATGCAGTGATACTTTCCGCGGAGGCAGGGAGCATGAGCTGGAGGGCATTGCAGGCAGCTCAGCTGGTCTGGCTGATGGTTGCGGCCCTGGCCTCCCTGGTCGGTGTCGGTTTCGCCGCCTGGGCGGCGACCCAGCAGGTGACGGCGCGGCTCTTCATCGAGAGCGAGCAGGCGGCGCTGCACGACACGGAGACCCTGCAACGGATGTTGGGCGAGGTCGGTCGTGACCTGCGCTATCTGACCCAGGGTCGGGCGCTGAACGCCTGTGCCGATGAACTGGGGGCGAGCCAGTCGGCGCTGCAGCGCGACTGGGGGGCCTTCATGACGGCCAAGCCGCAGTACGACCAGGTGCGCTGGATCGACGAGACCGGCATGGAGCGCGTGCGTATCGATCAGTCGCCGAAGGGGCCGCGCGCGACCGCGCCGATCGCGTTGCAGGACAAGTCGGCGCGCTATTACTTCACCGCGACCATGGCGTTGGCGCTCGGTGAGATCTATGTCTCGCCGCTCGATCTCAATGTCGAGTACGGCGGGGTCGAGCAACCCTTCAAGCCGGTGCTGCGCCTGGCCGCGCGCGTGGCCGATCGCAGCGGACGCGACTGCGGCATCATCGTCATCAACTATCTGGGCGTGCGTCTGCTCGATGCGCTGGGTGGCGTGCGTCAGACCAGCACCTGGCTGCTCAATCACGAGGGCTACTGGCTGCGGGCGACACGCCCCGAGGATGCCTGGGGGTTCATGCGCGGGCGTCCCGAGCTGAACCTCGCGGTACGTCACCCCGCCGCCTGGTCACGGATCTCCGGCGCGATGCGTGGCCAGTTCGAGGACGATGACGGTCTGTGGAGCTTCGACACCCTGGTGCCAGCGCAGGTGGTGGCGCGTGATCCGGCGCGGTTCGAGGATGCCGCCGCCGGCGCGTGGAAGGTGGTCGATCATGTGCCGCGCGGGGTCTATCGCGCCGAGCTCATCGCCGTCTGGTTGCGCTATGCCACCATCCTCACCGGGCTGCTCACCGTCATCCTCGGCGCGGGTTGGGCGCTGCAGCGCAGCCAGCGCCGGGTCGAGCGGATGCGCGAGGCGGCGCTGCGTCTCGAGGCGCAGCGAGGCCTGTTCAGCTTCATCGACCAGGGGCTCGCGGGGATGATGGTGATGTCCCCGCAGGGAGAGTTGCAGCAGGTCAACGCGCGTTTCTGCGAGATCGTCGGTCGCGATCGTGATGACCTGATCGGCCGGCGCTGGTCGGATCTCGCCACCTCCGAGGATCCGCAGGCCGATGCGCGGATGTTCGAGACCGTCCTGCAGCAGGGGCGTTCGTGCATGCTCGACAAGCGCTGCCATCGTGCCGATGGCGAGGGCATCTGGGTGACGGTGGCCGTTGCGCCGGTACGTGATGGTGGCGGGGTGGTGACCGACATCGTCGCCCTGGTGCTCGACATCACCGAGCAGAAGCAGGCCAAGGAGCGGTTGCGCCACAGCGAGGAGCGGTTGCGACTGGCCGTCGATGCCGCCGAGGCCGGGGTCTGGACCTGGGACATCGGTGATGACGTCCTCTTCTTCAGTGATCGCTGCAAGGCGCAGTTCGGCCTCTCGGCCGATACCGAGGTCAGCTATCGACGCTTCTTCGAGGCGCTGCACCCGGCCGATCGTGAACGGGTCGACGCCCTGGTGCAGCGCTCGGTGCACACCGGAGAGGACTATGTCACCGAGTACCGGACGCTGTGGCCGGATGGCTCCGAGCACTGGATCAGTGCTCGCGGTCGACTCTATCCCATCGCCGGGCGCGAGCGCGGCCAACTCGGTGGCATCACCCTGGACGTCACCCGACGCCGCCGCATCGAGGCACGGCTGCAGGCGATGACGGCGCGTCTCGAGGCGCTGCTCGAGGCACTGCCGGTCGGGGTCGGCTTCACCAATACGCTCGACTGTCGTCGCGTCAGCGGCAATGCCGCGCTGCGACGTCTGTTCGGGCTCGGCGACGATGACAACCTCTCAGCTTCTTCGATAGATCCTGACGCCTTTGGTTCAAAGGTCCGCTACTGTCTTGATGGCCGCCAGCTGACAACCGATGAGCTGCCGCTGCAGCGTGCGGTACGCGAGGCGCGATCGATCCCCGCCTCGGAGCTGGAGGTGTCTCTCCCCGATGGTCGTCAGTGGACGGCCGAGGTTGCCGCCGCCCCGCTGTTCGACGAGGACGGTCAGTTGATCGGCGGCCTGATCGTGGTCAGTGATGTCAGCGCGCGCAAGCAGGCCGAGCGTGATCTGCAGGCACTCAATCTCGACCTGGAGCGTCGGGTGGAGGAGCGCACCGCCGAGGCGCGCGCGGCCAGTGCCGCCAAGAGTGACTTCGTGGCGAACATGAGCCACGAGGTGCGCACGCCGATGAACGCCGTGCTCGGCTTCCTCGAGATCCTGCTCGATACCCCGCTGCAGCCGGAACAGCGTGAGCTGGTGGGCAAGGTCAAGCGCTCGGCCCGGGCGCTGCTGGGGTTGCTCAACGACATCCTCGATTACTCCAAGCTCGACGCCGACAAGGTCGAGCTGGAGACGGCCCCCTTCGTGCTCGATGAGCTGTTGCGTGAGAGCGCCGAGCTGTTCGCCGTCACTGCCGCGGAGAAGGACGTGGAGCTGCTGATCGACGCGCCTCGTTCACTGAGCGGTTGCTATCGTGGCGATGCGCTGCGTCTGGGGCAGGTGCTCAACAACCTGCTCGGCAACGCCATCAAGTTCACCGATCAGGGACATGTCGTCCTCGCGGTGCGGGGCGAGGGGGAGGAGGGCGGCCGGCGGTGGCTGCGCTTCGAGGTGCGCGATACCGGTATCGGGATCAGCAGCGAGCAGGTCGTGCGGTTGTTCCAGCCCTTCAGCCAGGCCGATCTCTCGACCACGCGCCGCTTCGGCGGAACCGGGTTGGGGCTGACCATCTGTGATCGACTGGTCCGGCTGATGGGCGGTGATATCGGTGTCGACAGCCGCGAGGGCGAGGGCAGTCTCTTCTGGTTCTCGCTGCCGCTCGAGATCGCTGATGGCGAGGTTGTTTCGAATCATGTCGAGGCGCTCACGCCCGGGCGGGTGCTGGTGGTCGATAGCCACGCCGAGGCGCGCGAGATCCTCGCGCGTTATCTCGGTAGCTGGCGCCTGGCGGTCGACAGTGTCGCCGACACCGACGATGCGCTCGGACGGATCCTGCAGGCCGATCAGCGGGGCGAGCCCTTCTCGCTGGTGCTGGCCGATTGGCGAATGCTGCGTCATGACGGGCTGTGGCTGCTCGATCAGATGCATGGCGCCGCCGCGCTCGGTCATCCGCCGGCTACCGTGGTGATGGTCTCGGCCTATGAGCACCAGGCGCTGTTGCGAGCGGTTGTCGAGGCGCCGGTGAAGCCCGAGAAGGTGTTGAAGAAACCCTTTACCCAGTCATCCCTGTTCGATGCCATCATCGGGCTGCAACAACATGGGCAGGTGGGCCTGCCCGAGCCCCGTCCCTTCGAGGCCAGTCCCTATGCGGGTGCCGAGCGCATCCGTGGCGCGCGGGTGTTGTTGGTGGAGGACAATCACACCAACCAGGAGATCGCACTGGCGATGCTCGGCAAGATGGGGCTGGAGGTGAGCATGGCCGACAACGGTCGCGAGGCGCTGGCGCGCTTTGCCGAACAGCCGCCAGACCTGGTGCTGATGGACCTGCAGATGCCGGAGATGGATGGTTTCGAGGCCACTGCCGCGCTCCGTGCCACCGCGCGGGGGCGTGAGGTGCCGATCGTGGCGATGACGGCGGCGGCATTCGAGAGCGATCGCGAGCGGGTGAGTGCCGCGGGGATGAACGACTTCATCGCCAAGCCCGTCGATCCGCGGCAGCTCGTCTCGGTGTTGCTGCGCTGGTTGCTCGATGGCGCCGAGTCCGAGGGCGAGACGGCGGCGGTGGATGTCGCCGCAGGGGCCGCACCGAGCGAGGAGCTCGACCTGGCCTCGGTGCGCGAGCGACTCGACAACGACGACGCCTTGCTGCGGGTCGTCCTCGATGGTTTCCTGCGCGATGTCGCCGACTGGCCCGCGCAGTTCGCCGCCGCCCGCAGCGGCGGCGATGGGCCGGGCGCGCTGCGTCTGGCGCATACCCTCAAGGGGGCGGCGGGCAATGTCGGCGCGGTACGGGTGCAGCATGCGGCGCAGGCATTGGAGCGTGCGCTGGCCTCGACGACGGTCGACGCCGAGACCATCGACGGGCTGGAGGCCGAGTGTCTGGCCGCGCTCGACTCGGGCATCGTCGCGCTACGCACTGCGCTGGCCACCGACCTTGCCGCCGAGGGAGATATTGCCGCGAGCGAGATCGATGACGGCGGGCAGGATCTGGATGCCGCGCAGACGCTGATCGCGGAGCTGGAGTCGCTGTTGCAGGGGCACCGCATGGTGCCGGATGAGCTGTTGCGGCAACTGCGCGCGCGCCTGGGCGGACATGAGGCCGCTGAACGGCTCGATACCCTGCTGGCGCAGGTCGATGGGTTCGCCTATCCACAGGCCCTGCAGACCCTGCAGATCATGAGAGAGAGGCTGGCATCATCATGAGTGCGCCGATCGTCGATGTCCGCGACCCCTATGATGGCCTGATCGGGCCGGAGCGGCCGCGTCTGCTGGTGGTTGAGGACGACCCTACCAGTCTGCGCCTGATCGCCAGGATCCTTGGCGAGACCTACACCCTGATCATTGCCACCAACGGCAAGGATGCGCTGCGTCTGGCCGCCGACGCCCCCGAGCTCATCCTGCTCGACTACCATCTGCCCGACATCGACGGGCTGGACGTATGTCGGCAATTGCACGCCAACCCGCTCACCGCGGAGATCCCGGTGATCTATGTCACTGCCGATCAGGACCCCCGCCTCGAGGCCGAGGGGCTGCAGGCCGGGGCGGTGGATTTCGTCACCAAGCCCTACTCGGCGGCGGTGCTGCGGGCGCGGATCAACACCCATGTGCAACTCAAGCGCAAGAGCGATCTGCTCGCGCTGCTTGCCGAGCGCGATGGCCTGACCGGAGTGGCCAATCGGCGCGTCTTCGATCAGCAGTTCGAGCGCGAGTGGCGGCGCGGGCGGCGGCGCCAGACACCGCTCTCGGTGGTCATGGTCGATGCCGACCACTTCAAGTCCGTCAACGATACCTGGGGGCATCTGGTCGGGGATGAATGTCTGCGTGGTATTGCCCGCTGTGCCGCTGTGCACCTGAAACGCCCGGCCGATCTGTTGGCGCGTTATGGGGGGGAGGAGTTCGTGCTGCTGCTGCCCGAGACCGATGCCGGGAGCGCCTGTGCCCTTGCCGAGATGATCCGCGAGGAGATCCGGACCCGCTTTGCCCAGGCCTCGGCCGAGCGCGGCGAAGGCCCCTGTCTGACCGCGAGCTTCGGCTGCGCCACCATCATTCCCGATGAGCAGGCATCGCCCGAGACGCTGCTGCGGGTTGCCGATCGCAATCTCTATCTGGCCAAGACCGGCGGGCGCAATCGTGTCGAGCCTGCGCTGTGAGCGGTAGGTGCCAAGCGCCGAGATTGATCGGTATCAGGTCGTCGGGTGAGTTGATCGACGGTTGGGGAGAGGCGTGGGCGCAGGTGCACCCGGGGACCGATGCGTACGGTCGGTGTGATCGGCGGACATAAAAAAAGCCGGCTTGAAGCCGGCTTTTTTGCGGAATTTGGTGGGCGCAGGTGGGATCGAACCACCGACCCCTGCCGTGTGAAGGCAGTGCTCTCCCGCTGAGCTATGCGCCCCGAAGAGGCTGCAAATATTAATGCCGCCCCCGGGGTTCGTCAACCCCCGGTCACGATTTTTTTCTTCTTTCAGGTCTGGCCCTGCTGGTCGAGGTCGCCGGGGGTGGGATCTGTGTGCGTCGTTGCGCTGTGCTGGCGCGGATGCTCGACTGCTGTCGTGTCAGTCATGGACTGTGATCAGCCCCTTGAGGATGCCGTGGCCGTGACGGACCGGTAGCGAATAATGCCCCTCGCCGTGGAGGATGCGTGCGCGACAGTCGGGGAGGTGGCGCGCGTACCAATGGGCATGGGCGACCGGGACGGTGTTGTCGGTATCGCCGTGCCAGAGGGTGATCGCCCGGTCGATGCGATCTGGCTCGAAGCCCCAGGGACGCGGGTAGAGGTGGAGGTCGCGCCGGGCGCCGTGAGCGCCATCGCGCATCGCGTCGACGATGGTGCGATCGAGCGCGGCGGTGACCTCGGGGCGGTCGAGCACGGCGCGATCGGGGGCGGCTGCGTTGCGATAGCGCAGCCGTGCGACCACCTCGGGACGGGCGGCGAGCAGCGCCGGGATGGGGCCGGTGTAGAAGCGGTTGGTCAGGCGCGGGAGACGGCGTGCGAGCGACAGGCTGGCGCGCACGCCCGGGGCCATGGTGCGACGGACCGGCGCGAGATAGATCGGCCCGAGCGGGCAGATCAGCGTACAGCGTCCGATCCGCGCGGGCAGGGCGGCGAGGCAGGCCAGCGCATAGGGACCGCCGCCGGAGACGCCGATCAGATCGAAGCGGTCGATACCGAGCCGCTCGGTCAGCTCGGCAAGATCGGCCGGCCAGTCGTGGATCTGGCGTCCCGGCCGATCGCTGGAGAGCCCGTAGCCGGGGCGGTCGGGGGCGATCAGACGAATGCCCTCGATGCGCGCGGCCTGGTGTAGCAACCCCGCCTCCTGGCGTGAACTGGGGAATCCGTGACAGTAGCAGACCGGGTGACCGTCCGGCACACCGTATTCGGTATAACCGAGCTGACGCCCGTCGCCCAGCCTCAGGCGGCGATCATGCGGTGCGGGGATGGTCATGCCGGTGGGGTGTCTCTGTCGGTGTGGGCTCGGGCGCGCCAAGCACGGATGGCCTCGGCGTCGGTGGCGCGGTCGGCGGCATAGCGTCGATCGAGCTCGGCCAGCCGTGCATCCGGTGCGCGGCCCAGCCCGGAGACCGTCAACGCCGGCGCCGCCGTGCCGGCGTGTCCGGCATCGTGCGCGGCAAGCAGGTAGACACTGCGATCGCCGATCTCCAGACGCTGCTCGACCTCGGTGTCGAGCCAGGCGAGGGCGGCACCATAACGCGGCGTACCGCTTGGGGTGCGCGCGACCTCGAGTCCGGCGAACTTGTCGTGATGGTGCCCGCTCGCCAGAGCGAAGCGCCACACCGCCTCGAGATCGTCGGCGTGCAGCAGGTGCAGCACGGCTCGACCGCTGCGTTCGATCAACCCCCAGGTGTGATGATGACGGGCGACGGTGAGCAGGAGTCGGGGCGCCTCATGGACGATCGAGGCGCGGGTCACCGAGCTGGCGATGAAGCCACCTCGGTGCGTGCCATCGCTGGCGGTGACCAGCCACAGCGGTGGGTCGTAGAGACCGAACACCTCGGCGATGGTTGCGGCGGACTGGGGCGAGGGCGCTCGCATACGAATCTCCGGGGTCAGTCGCGCGGTGCCGGGTCGATGTCCTGATAGACCTCGGGGCGGAAGCGCGGGGTACAGATGGCGAGGAAGACCAGATCATCGGTGCCGGTGTTGGCGATGCGCTGGGGGGTGGCGGCAGGGATGCGGACCAGGTCGCCGGGTCCGACATCCCGGTCGGTGCCGTCGTCGAGCGCGATGCGTCCGCTGCCGCGGAGGATCAGATAGCGCTCGGTGGTGGCCGCGAGCCGATGCAGACGGGTGGCGGTGCCGGGTGCGACCCGGGCGCGCGCGATCGAGACCTCGGGGTCATCGGCCCGGTTCCAGGTCTCGAGAATGAAGCAGCCTTCCTCGAAGAAGTACTCCGCCCCGGGGTCGGGGCGGTGGATCTCGATGGTGCTCATTGCGTTGCGGCCGCAGCGGCCGCGCGTCGCCGATAGGCCGCCGAGCGCCGATCGCCGCCCCGGGGTCGGGGCTGCGGGCGACGGTTGAGGGCGCTGGCGATGCGTGTGCAGAAGGCGTCGTCGCCGAGTACCCAGGCCTTGTTGGTGGAGTCGCGGATGCGCCCGAGCAGTGGCTCGCCGACGGGGGTCTCGGCCAGTCGCGCATAGTGCTCGCGTCTGGCCTTCATGCTGCGTCCGAGCCGGTTGTATTCGGTGTGCGGAGTGGTCAGCGGATCGTCCTCGCCGAGCGCGTTGGCGCCGTGGCTCGACCAGCCGTAATCGGCCGGGTGATCGACCAGACCGGCGCGCACCGCGTTCGACTCGATATAGAGCGAGACGGGGAGCAGATAATCCTTGGGGTCGAGCAGGGTGGCGCGATAGCGACCCTCCCAGAGGGTGCCGGTACGTTCGTAACGGGCGTTGAAGTATTGGACGTAATAGCGCCCGACATACTGCATGAGCTTGCCGATGCCGTTTTCCTGGTGTGGGGTCAGCAACAGATGAAAGTGGTTCGGCATCAGCACATAGGCGTGGATCGAGCACTGGAACTTCTCGGTCGCCGCCTTGAGCTTCTCCCAGATGAACCAGTAGTCATCTTCCTCGAAGAGGATACGCTGACGGTTGTTGCCGCGCTGGATGACGTGCTGCGGGTAACCGGGCAGGACGAATCTTGGTAGACGTGCCATGGCTAGGGTCGGATCCGGTTGATTGCCTTACCTTGCAGTATAGCCAGCTGGCGCTGGATTGCAGGCTGATGACAGGACCGATCTCGGGGTCTGAGTGGCGCGAAGACTGCATGTTGGCGAGCGGCTCTAGATGACCCCGGAGATCGATGCCGGAGAGCGTCGCCCGGGTGCCGTTCCATGAGGGGCGGGGCGATGCGACCGCTGTGCGCCGCGGCCGCTGTCGGTGTGTGTACGTTGGTGGTCGATCGCGGCCTGCGGTGTCGGCGCTCGCCGGGCAGGCCGGTTCCGGGGTGGCGTTGGCTGGCGCTGAGGAATTATCATTAGACGTTTTACCCGCTGGAGCGCCGCATGCTCGATATCAATCCGATCGCCTCGCAGATCAATGACCTGAAGGGACGCCTGCAGTCCCTTAGGGGGTATCTTTGACTACGATGGCCGTCAAGAACGCCTGACCGAGGTCCTGCGCGAACTCGAGGACCCCGACGTCTGGAACGAGCCCGATCGCGCTCAGGCACTCGGTCGCGAGCGCGCCACCCTGGAGGCGGTGGTGGTGACCATCGATGAACTCACCTCGGGGCTGGCCGACGCCGATGACCTGCTGGCGATGGCCGTCGAGGAGGAGGACGCCGACACCGTCGCCGCGCTCGAGGCCGATCTCGCCGGTTACGAGGCCCGGGTCGCCGAACTCGAGTTCCGTCGCATGTTCTCGGGCGAGATGGATGCCAACAACGCCTTCGTCGACATCCAGGCCGGATCCGGCGGCACCGAGGCCCAGGACTGGTCGGAGATGCTGTTGCGGATGTATCTGCGCTGGGGCGAGCGTCGTGGCTTCAAGACCGAGCTGATGGAGGCATCGGCCGGCGAGGTCGCGGGCATCAAGTCTGCCACCATCAAGTTCGAGGGCGAGTATGCCTTCGGCTGGCTGCGCACCGAGACCGGCGTGCACCGCCTGGTGCGCAAGTCGCCGTTCGACTCGGGCAACCGCCGTCACACCTCGTTCGCCTCGGTGTTCGTCTCCCCCGAGATCGACGACACCGTCGACATCGAGATCAATCCGGCGGATCTGCGCATCGACGTCTATCGCGCCAGCGGCGCCGGCGGTCAGCACGTCAACCGGACCGAGTCGGCGGTGCGTATCACCCATAACCCGACCGGCATCGTCACCCAGTGCCAGAACGACCGTTCGCAGCACAAGAACAAGGATCAGGCGATGAAGCAGCTGCGCGCCAAGCTCTACGAGCTGGAGATGCAGAAGCGTCAGGCCAGTCAGCAGGCGCTGGAGGACAGCAAGTCCGACATCGGCTGGGGCAGCCAGATCCGCTCCTACGTGCTCGACCAGTCGCGGATCAAGGATCTGCGCACCGGCGTCGAGATCGGCAACACCCAGTCGGTCCTCGACGGTAACCTCGACCCCTTCATCGAGGCCAGCCTCAAGAGCGGCCTGTGACGACCCGGAGACCCAGATGACCGAACAGGCACAACAGCCCGCCGTCGACGCCGACGAGAACAAGCTGATCGCGCAGCGGCGCGAGAAGCTCGCCGCGCTGCGCGAGGCGGGGGTGGCCTTCCCCAACGACTTCCGTCGCGACGCCCTCGCCGCCGACCTGCTCGAGCGTTATGCCGAGGTCGACGGCGAGGCGCTCGAGGCGCAGCCGGTGCGCGTGCGCCTCGGTGGCCGACTGATGAGCCGCCGGGTGATGGGCAAGGCAAGCTTTGCCCACATCCAGGACATGAGCGGACGCATCCAGCTGTTCGTGCAGCGCGACCAGCTCGGTACCGACGCCTATCAGGCGTTCAAGCGCGACCTCGACCTCGGCGACATCCTCGGCGTCGAGGGCGTGCTCTTCCGCACCCGCACCGGCGAGCTGTCGGTCAAGTGCGACAGCGTGCGCCTGCTGACCAAGTCGCTGCGTCCGCTGCCGGAGAAGTTCCACGGCCTCACCGACATGGAGAGCCGTTACCGCCAGCGCTATCTCGACCTGATCATGAACGCCACCACCCGCGAGACCTTCCGGGTGCGTACCGCGATCGTGCAATTCATCCGCGAGTATCTCAACGCCCGCGGCTATCTCGAGGTCGAGACCCCGATGATGCAGGTGATCCCGGGCGGCGCCGTGGCGCGTCCCTTCATCACCCATCACAACGCGCTCGACATGGACCTGTTTCTGCGCATCGCCCCCGAGCTGTTCCTCAAGCGACTGGTGGTCGGCGGTTTCGAGAAGGTCTACGAGATCAACCGCAACTTCCGCAACGAGGGGCTCTCGACCCGGCACAACCCCGAGTTCACCATGCTCGAGTTCTATCAGGCCTATGCCGACTATCGCGACCTGATGGATCTCACCGAGGCGATGCTGCGGGCGATGGCCGAGCGCGTGCTCGGGCGTACCACCATCGACTACCAGGGCGCGAGCTACGACTTCGGCAAGCCGTTCGCGCGGATGACGGTGCGCGAGGCGATCCTCCACTTCAACCCCGAGCTCGGCGCCGCCGACATCGATGATCTCGATGCCGCGCGTCGCGTCGCCGAGGGGATGGGTCTCGCGGTCAAGCCGGGCTGGGGCCTGGGCAAGGTGCAGATCGAGCTGTTCGAGCACACTGCCGAACACCAACTGATGGACCCGACCTTCATCACCGAGTACCCGACCGAGGTCTCGCCGCTGGCGCGGCGCAACGACGCCAACCCCTTCGTTACCGACCGTTTCGAGTTCTTCGTCGGCGGGCGCGAGCTGGCCAATGGCTTCTCCGAGCTCAACGACGCCGAGGACCAGGCCGAGCGCTTCCGCAAGCAGGTCGAGGAGAAGGAGGCCGGGGATCTCGAGGCGATGTACTACGACGCCGACTATGTGCGTGCGCTCGAGCACGGCATGCCGCCGACCGCGGGCGAGGGCATCGGCATCGACCGGCTGGTGATGCTGTTCACCGACGCCCCGTCGATCCGCGACGTGCTGCTGTTCCCGCACATGCGTCCCGAGGGGCGCGGTTCGGCGGCCTGAGCTACCGAACCGCCTCCTCAGGCCGCGGGTTCGAGGGCATAGGGCAGGGGCTGAACCTTCAGCACCGGCCCGTGCTCGCCGAGCCGCGCCTCGCCATGCTCGGCGATCGCGATCTCGAGGACCACCAGCAGTTCGTAGCGCCCGGCGCCATGTGGCGCGGCGTCGACCACCCGACCGCTGGCCTGACCCGAGCTGCTCGCCGCCGCGAACAGGACGTCGCCCGGCTGCGGCGCCGGCGCCTCGGCCGGCTCGAGGGTGAGGGTGGCGCGATACATGCGGCGCTTGAGTTTGCCCAGGTGATGCATCCGGGCGACGACCTCCTGTCCGGTGTAGCACCCCTTGTTGAAGCTCACCCCGTCGATCAGTTGCAGATTGAGCATCTGCGGGATGAAGGCCTCGGCGGTCCCGGCATGGACGCTGGGCAGCCCGGCGCGGATGTCGAGCCGTCGCCAGATCGCGCCGTCGCTCGGTGTGGCGTGCGCGGCCAGCGCCTCCCACAGCCCGCGCGCACGTTCGAGCTCGGCGAGCAGCAGATAGCGTGGTGTGGCGTCGGGCAGGGCGATGACCGCAACCCCGTCGCGCTGCGCGAGTCCGTTGGCGTGCGCCGGCACCGCCAGCTCGAGCCGTTCGAGCAGCGCCGGCGCCTCGGTGCCGGCCAGGCCGAGCACGACCAACTGGTCGCCGGCGGCCTCGAGCCGCACGCGGCTACGCAGCACATAGCGCCGCAGATGGGCAAGCGTCGTCTCGATGCGCTCGGCGGGCAGCAGCAGCGCCCGGATCTCGTCGAGCGCGATCAGCCGGCCGCAGGCCAGTACGCGCCCCTTCTGGGTACAGAGCGCGGTGAGCTGGGTGTGCTCGGCGGAGAGTTCGCGTACATCGTTGGTGAGTTGCCCCTGGAGGAAGTCCGCGGCATCCTCGCCCCGGGCCAGCAGGACATCGAACTGGGTGAGCGCGAACAGTCGGCATGCCTCGCCGGTCGGGTGTTCGGGAAAGTGCGCCTGACCGAGATCGTCGAACCGGGCGCCGTGTGCGTCGAGAAAGTCTCGCCATTGCGTCATCATCAACCCCTGCCTTGGGAACCTTCGGTTGCTGATTGGGAACTTGCCAATCCTTATGCGACCGAAGCGTGCCCGAGACAACCCCGGCGGCTTGCATGCCGCCCGGGAGACGGTCGCGCCGGGCGACCGTCTTCGCCATCGTCGGCATCCACAACCCGAAGCCAGCAGGGAGCCTGCGCGCTCGTTCGTGCGGCCCCGTCCATATGGAGAGATCAGCCCCTTGTCGAGATATCAAGCGACCCCGCCCGTAGACAGTCTGGTGCTCTACAAGACCCATCCGGCCCGCGTCCTCGGCGTCGGCGACAAGA
Source organism: Marichromatium sp. AB31 (assembly GCF_003718685.1). Taxonomy (NCBI): domain Bacteria; kingdom Pseudomonadati; phylum Pseudomonadota; class Gammaproteobacteria; order Chromatiales; family Chromatiaceae; genus Marichromatium; species Marichromatium sp. AB31. Next base: position 74,937 of record NZ_RHFI01000007.1, read on the forward strand.
TCGAGATCCAGCTCGACGGCGGCAGTACCAAGCGCGTGCGTCCCAAGGACATCGTGCTGCTGCATCCGGGGCCGTTGCGTTCGCTCGGTGAACTCGAGACGCGCCCCGAGGGCGCGGTGGAGGACGCCTGGGAGCTGCTCGAGGGCGAGCAGACCACGCTCGAGGATCTCGCCGAGCTGGCCTTCGCCGAGTTCACCCCGGTGACGGCCTGGGCGAGCTGGCTGCTGGTTGCCGAGGGGCTGCGTTTCTGCGGCACCCCCGAGTCGATCACGGTGCGCTCGCGTGCCGAGGTCGAGCGCGATCGCGCCGAGCGCGAGGCCAAGGCCGCCGCCGAGCGTGACTGGAAGGCCTTTCTCGAGCGCATGCGTGCGGCCACCCCGTCCGCGGAGGATCGCGGACGACTCGCCGAGGTCGAGCGGCTGGCGCTGGGGCAGACCGAACGCAGTCGTATCCTCGAGGCGCTCGGTTATCCGCAGACCCCGGAGCACGCCCATCGCGCGCTGGTCGAGGTCGCCTACTGGCCGGCCAACCACAATCCCTATCCGGCACGCCGCGGCGTGCCCGGGGAGGACGCCGCGCTCGCGGTGCCGGCGCTGGACGAGGACGAGCCGCGGCTCGATCTCACCCATCTCGAGGCCTTCGCCATCGACGACGAGGGCAACGAGGACCCGGACGACGCCCTGAGTCTCGATGGCGAGCGGGTCTGGGTCCACGTGGCCGATGTCGGTGCCCTGGTCGCGCCGGACGGTCCGCTCGATCTCGAGGCGCGCAGTCGGGGTGCCAACCTCTATCTGCCCGAGGGCATGGTCAAGATGCTCCCGCCCGAGACCACCACCCAGCTCGGGCTCGGGTTGCAGCCGGTCTCGCCGGCGCTCTCCTTCGCCATGCGTTGCGACGAGCAGGGCGAGCTGCACGACATCGAGGTCCATCGCAGCTGGGTCAGGGTGCAGCGCCTGACCTATACCGAGGTCGAGCGACGCCTCGATGAGGCGCCCTTTGCCGCGTTGCGCGCCACGATTGCGCGTTTTCATGCCCGTCGCCAGACCAATGGTGCCACCCGACTGGCGTTGCCCGAGGTCAGTGTGCGTGTCGAGAACGGCGAGGTGCGGATCCGCTCACTGCCGCGGCTCGAGAGTCGCGAGCTGGTCACCGATGCCATGCTGATGGCCGGCGAGGCCGCCGCGCGGCTCTGTCTCGAGCACGGCCTGGCGATCCCCTTCGCCACCCAGGCCGCACCGGATCCGGCCGAGGAGGCCAGCGACCTGGCGAGCATGTATGCGCGCCGGCGCTGCTTCAAGCCGACCCGCTTGCTGTGTGAGCCCGATCTTCACGCCGGCTTGGGGCTGGCGCTCTATACCCGCGCCACCAGCCCGCTGCGTCGTTATTCCGACCTGCTGGTCCATCAGCAGCTGCGGGCCTGGCTCGCCGGCGCGACGCCGCTCGATCGCGAGCAGGTGGTCGAGCGGGTCGCGCAGGCGGAGCTGGCCGCCGCTGCGGTGCGCCGCGGCGAGCGACTCTCCAATCAGCACTGGAAGCTGGTCTATCTGCGTGACAACCCCGGATGGCGGGGCGAGGGCGTGGTGGTCGGTCTGGAGGAGCGCAGGGCGGTGGTGCTGGTGCCCGAGCTGGCGCTGGAGGCGCGGATACGGACCCGTGAGCGGCTGGCGCTCAACGACACCCTCAAGCTGGCGCTCGCCGATGTCGATCTGCCCGAGCTGAACGTGAGTTTCCGCGTGCTCGGTTGAGCTGTCGCGGCTTCGGGTATACCCTTGCGAACTTTGTGGCTTACTGCCGGGGCGTGGAGCGCCCCCGGCGGGCGGTCTGCCGGCGGCGCCCATCCCCCTCGGGGGCGAGCGCCGTCCGGGCTTCGATGCCTCAGGCGCCCCAGCGGCGCACCGTGCCGGTGTCGAGATGGACGAAGTTCGAGCGCGGGTAGTAACCGACACCGCCACGACCGAGCGCGACGGCGGTATCGCGCAGATGGCGGATGGAGAGGTCGGGGAAGCGGACGTCGACGGCCTGTCCGGTCATGTGCAGGCTCTTCTTGGCGACGCCGCGCGAGGTGCGGCGCAGCATCGCATTGGTGCGGGGCGAGCGGTAGGCGCTGAGGATCTGGTAGGTGGCGTCGGGGTCGCCGAGACGCAGCTTGACGTCGTAGAGGATGTCGAAGAGTTGCGGGTCGATGGCGACGATGTCGTCGGTGCGGAAGTCGCGGAAGAAGTGATTGAGCTTGTTCAGCGCTGCGCGTTGGTAGCGATCCCCGATGCGATAGGTGACGGCGATCTTCTCGTCCGTGTGCATGTGGTGCAGGGATAGCACCCGCGGGCGCTCGCTCGGCGACTTGGCCAGTACGGGCGCAGCTGCGGTCGATAGGGCGAGCCCCAGGAAATGGCGTCTGTTCATGTTCCCCCCCGGTACATGATGTTCAACGGATTGTATGGCGAAGATTTTTCCCTAATGCATCCGGCGTGAACGCATGACGTGTAAATGACGGCATTGCGTTCGACAGTGGTGCAGCTGGGAGCGGGCGAGCAGCCCGAAGTGACGTCGACATCCTGTGCATGTGCCCGCTCCATGGGGTTTTCATTATATCCATGCGGCCGATTGAGTCAAATGGAGATTGCCAAATAATGATTATTTGGAAACCTGAGAATTAACATTAGGTGTTATTGGTAAGGTCTTGTTGTTGTTTTTTTCTGTTTTTGGGTTTTAATAAATGAAGTGATTTGTTAATTCAGGCGCTCAAATCTACTAGAAGTCCTGTTGCTCGTCATTTTTGAAGCTTTTTTGAGTTTCGCTTTGTTGTCTCAAGTTGCTGTTTTTGATGGTTTTGAGGAATTGCTTTAACAGCTTTTTGAGTTGATGCTGCTTCTCTCATTCTGCATGATTTATTTTTTGTTTTTCTGACAGGTTTTTCGAAGAATATTTTTTTTGCGCTTTGCTGTTTTTTATTCGCTGGAGAAGTCGTGGTTGAATGGCGGTGAAGATTGTTGTTTCATGACTGAAACGCGCAGAGATCCCTGCCATCCGGCTCGGGGACTGAACGTCAACCCAGGTGTGGCGACGATGGTCGTCGGACTCACTTCAGGGAGGCGCATGATGTCGGCGCAACGCATTGATAAATCAGCGCGCGTGAAGGTGTGGCAGATGCTGTTTGGTGCCTTCGGCGGGGGTGTTTGGCTGCTGTGCTGGGGGAGCGTGCCGATCGCGATGGCCGACGTCTACAAATATGCCGACGCACACGGCAACGTCTATTTCACCGATGTGCCGCTCAAGGGTGGACAGTACCGCTTGCAGTGGCACCGTGAGTCCGGTCAGCTCGCCGAGGAGAACCGCGCCAGGTTCTCGCAGCTGCAGATCGAGCGCTCGCCCAGGGGCGAGTCCAAGCCGCTCAGCCGCTCATTGCGGGCCCGGCGCGCGCGCTACGAGGCGTTGGTCTCGGCCAACGCGCGCCGTCACGGACTCTCGCCGGCGTTGCTGCACGCGGTGATCCGCGCCGAGTCGGCCTATGATCCGCGCGCCGTCTCATCGGCAGGCGCCCAGGGGCTGATGCAGTTGATGCCGGCCACGGCGGCGCGCTACGGCGTCGCCGACAGCTTCGATCCGGCCGACAACGTCAGCGGCGGCGCGGCCTATCTGCGCGATCTGCTGGATCTCTTCGACAACGACCTGCGTCTCGCCCTGGCCGGCTACAACGCCGGCGAGGGTGCGGTGCTCAAGCACGGGCGCAAGATCCCGCCCTATGCCGAGACCCAGGCCTATGTGCGCAAGGTATTGCAGTATCTGTGGGCCGAGCGCCCGGTGCACGTGACCATCTCGAGCGTACCGGGTGAGGACTGAGGTGGACGGCCAGCGGCGCTGTGCTCAGTCCTCGCCGATGACGCGCTCGTCGCGCGGGGTCGAGAGCAGTCGCTCGGCCTCGGCCTGTTGGGCGGCGAAGATCAGCCGGTAGTCGACGCCCGGAGGGGCCTCTGCGGCCTGGCGGCGGCTGCGCACCAGGGCGCGGGCGTCCTGGTAGTGCTCGAAGGTGTCGAGGTGTTCGAGCTTGAGCGGCTGCTGGGTGATGCTGTAGACGAAATACGGCATGCGGGCACTCCTGATACCGCCATCGGGCGGCTCGATCCCTGTGGGGTGGCGTTCGAGTGTATCGCAAAGTCGGGCGCCGGTGGATCGCCGCCGGCGCCCGTATCGGGCTCAGCGCAGGTTCTTCTTGTAGGAGGGCACCTGGGCGTTGCGCGCCTTGGAGACGTTGGCGAATTCCAGGGTGACGCTCGCCAGCTCCACCCGGGTGAAGTCGGCGCCGGTGAGATCGGCACGATGGAGGATGGCGCCGCCGAGCACCGCATCGGTGAGATCGGCGTCGGTGAGATCGGCGTAGCGGAAGTTGGCGTCCTGCGCCGAGGCATGACAGAGCCGCGCGCCGCGCAGATCGGCGCCTTCGAGATTGGCGAGATTGAGCACGGTGAAGCCGTCGCTGAAGGCGCTGCCGAGATCGGCCTCGCAGAGCCGGGCGCGGGTGAGGTTGGCGTCGTTGAGATGACTGTCGCGCAGATCGGCGCCGCTGAGATCGGCCTCGGCGAGGTTGGCCTTGATCAGGAGCGCGCGATGGGCGCGCACCCCGACCAGGTTGGCGCCCTGGAAGTCGGCGCCGCGCAGGTCGGCATGGGCGAGGGTGGCCCCGGCGAGATCGGCCTGGCGCAGCTCGACGTTGCGCAGGTCGGCGCCGCTGAGATCGGCCCCGGCCAGTCGTGCGGCGTTGAGCATCGCCGCGCGCGACGGGCGCTCGGCACCGAGCCGGGCGCGCGTCAGGTTGGCCTCGGCGAGATCGGCTGCGCGCAGCTGCGCGCCGACCAGGATCGCCTCGCGCAGGCAGGTCCCGTGCAGCCGGGCGCCGACCAGATCGCTGGCGCTGAGGTCGGCGCCGCTGAGATCGAGCCCCGAGAGATCGGCGCCGTCGAGCCGCATGTCGCGCAGGTCGGCGCCGACGAGACTGTCGCGCTCGATTTCCGCCAGCACCTCGCCACTGTCGCGGTGTCTGATTTCGATCATGCCGGGATCTCCTCCTGGTCCTTGTCGTTGTTGGGTGGGGCCGGGGTCGTTGACGCCTCCCGCGCCGACCCGGGCCGATCGACAGCCTGTCGATCACGCGGATAAGATTCTCGGTTCGGCGACCGATGGCGGCCGTCGCTCGTGGGCGATTCACGAGACCATTCAACAGGAAGCGCCATGAAACTCGAAACTCTTGCCATTCATGCCGGGTTCGAACCCGATCCCACCACCAAGTCGGTGGTGACCCCGATCTACCAGACCACCAGCTACGCCTTCGACGACACCCAGCACGGCGCCGATCTGTTCGACCTCAAGGTCCCGGGGAATATCTACACCCGGATCATGAATCCCACCACCGACGTGCTCGAGCGTCGGGTCACGGCGATGGAGGGTGGGGTCGGTGCGCTGGCCTTCGCCTCCGGCATGTCGGCGGTGACCAACGCCATCTTCACCCTGGCGCAGGCCGGCGACAACATCGTCGCCGTCTCGCGGCTCTACGGCGGCAGCTACAACCTGTTCGCCCACACCCTGCCGCGGCTCGGCATCGAGGTGCGCTTCGCCGAGCCCAACGACATCGCCGCCATGGATGCCCTGGTCGATGCCAAGACCAAGGCGGTGTTCTGCGAGTCGATCGGCAATCCCGCCGGCAACGTCGCCGACGTCCAGGCGATGGCCGACATGGCCCATGCCCACGGTGTGCCGCTGATCGTCGACAATACCGTGCCCTCGCCCTATCTGCACCGTCCCTTCGAGCACGGCGCCGATATCGTGGTCCACGCCCTGACCAAGTACATGGCCGGTCACGGTACCACCATCGCCGGGATGATCGTCGACTCCGGCAAGTTCCCCTGGGCCGAGCACGCCGAGCGCTTCCCGATGCTCAACCAGCCCGATCCGTCCTATCACGGCGTGGTCTACACCCAGGACATGGGCGAGGCGGCCTTCATCACCCGCGCCCGGGTGGTGCCGCTGCGTAACATGGGGGCGGCGCTCGCGCCCTTTAACAGCTTCCTGGTGCTGCAGGGCATCGAGACCCTGGCGGTGCGCATGGACCGTCACTGCGAGAACGCCCTGGCCGTCGCCCAGTATCTCAAGGACCACCCGCGCGTGGCCTGGGTGCGCTATGCCGGTCTGCCCGACAGCCCGGACTATCCGCTGATCCAGCGCTACATGGATGGCGGCAAGGCCAGCGCCATCCTCTCGTTCGGCATCAAGGGCGGTCGCGATGCCGGTGCGCGCTTCATCGACGCGCTCAAGCTCACCGTGCGGCTGGTCAACATCGGCGACTCCAAGACGCTCGCCTGCCACCCGGCCACCACCACCCACCGCCAGCTCTCGCCCGAAGAGATGGCGCGCGCCGGGGTCAGCGAGGACCTGATCCGACTCTCGGTCGGCATCGAGCACATCGACGACATCATCGCCGATCTCGATCAGGCCCTGGCCGCCTCGGCCTGATCCGTTCGGCCCCGCGCCCGGCGCGGGGCCCCCCGTCATGGATCGAATCACCACGCTGTTTCCGCTCTGGGCGCTGGCCGCAAGCCTGCTGGCGCTCACCTTTCCAGACCCCTTGGCCGCGCTCAAGCCCGGTATCGTGCCGCTGCTCGGGGTGGTGATGTTCGGCATGGGCGCGACCCTGAGTCCGGGCCAGTTCACCGCGGTGTTGCGTCGCCCCGGGGTCATCGGCCTGGGCGTGGTCCTGCAATACCTGCTGATGCCGTTTGCGGCCTGGGCGATCGGACTCGCCCTCGGTCTGCCGCCGCAACTCCTCGCCGGGCTGGTACTGGTCGGCGCCGCCCCCGGTGGCACCGCCTCCAACGTCATCTGTTATCTGGCGCGCGGCGATCTCGCGCTCTCGATCACCCTGACCACGGTCTCGACCCTGCTCGCGGTGGTGCTCACCCCCGTGCTCACCCTGCTCTATGTCGGCGAGCGGGTTGCGGTCCCCGCCCTCGACATGTTCTGGTCGATCCTGCGCATCGTGCTGGTGCCGGTCGCACTCGGGGTGCTGGTCAACCGGCTGCTGGGGGCGCGGCTGGCGATGTTCGAGCGGGTCTTCCCGCTGATCTCGGTGGCGGCCATCGTGTTCATCATCGCGGTGATCGTGGCGCTCAATCACGATCAGCTCGTCACCCTCGGGCCGCTGGTCGCGCTCGCCGTGGTGCTGCACAACCTCACCGGATTGAGTCTGGGGTATACGCTGGCGCGCCTGCTGGGGCAGGGCGAGGCGCGGGCGCGGACCCTGGCGATCGAGGTCGGGATGCAGAACTCGGGGCTCGCCGTGGCGCTCGCGATCAAGTCCTTCTCCGCCGCCGCGGCACTGCCCGGTGCGCTGTTCTCGATCTGGCACAACCTCTCCGGCGCGCTGCTCGCCGCCTGGTGGTCGCGGCGGCCGCCGCCGTCTGGGGCTTGAACCGCGAAGAGACAAAATCTTCAACCACGAAGACACCAAGGGCGCAAAGGGGTTTTAAGCCTCCGGCCTCCAGTCGTCAGCCGCCAGTGGGAGCTGTACTCGACGGTAGCGCGATCTTCAATAGGCACGCTGCGCCTTGCGCCAGTGGTTGAGGACAGACCGCCACTGGCGGCTGGAGGCTGATCGCTGGAAGCTCTTTCCCCCTTCGCGTCCTTTGTGTCTTTGCGGTTTGTTGATTATCAACGGCTTGTAAATGTTTGATGATCCTCGATCGAGGATGAGGGCTTGCGCGGAGGCGGTGCCTGCCCCACCTCGTGGGAATCCTTCCATCGGTTGCCGGATCGCTCGAAACCACTGCTCTATGGGTGTCTAACCCCTTGGCGGGGTGGGCGTGGCGGGGGCGTCGGCGGCGGGTGGGTGACGACCCGAGGAGTCTCCGTCATGCTGATTCGCAAGCCTGCCGATATCCCGTCCTCCGAGATCACCCCACCGGAGGTGTGGCGTGCGCGTCGTACCTTCATCCAGGGCGCCGCCCTGGGCGTGGGCGCTGCGGCGCTGGCGCCGCTCGGTGCCGTCGCTGCGGCCTATCCGCGTCCCGGCGAGGACGAACCCCTGACCCCGCGTGAGTTCGTCACCGGTTACAACAACTTCTACGAGTTCGGGACCGACAAGGGGGATCCGGCGGCGCATGCCCATCGGCTGCGCACCCGGCCCTGGTCGGTGGTGGTCGACGGCGAGTGCGCGCGTCCCGGCGAGATCGGCATCGAGGACATCCTCAGCGGGTTCGATCAGCAGGAGCGCATCTATCGGCTGCGTTGTGTCGAGGCCTGGGCGATGGTGATCCCCTGGGTCGGCTTCCCGCTCGGTGAGCTGCTGGCGCGTTTCGAGCCGACCTCGCGGGCGCGCTATGTCGCCTTCGAGACCCTGTTCGACCCCGAGCAGATGCCCGGTCAGCGCCGTCGGGTGCTCGACTGGCCCTATCGCGAGGGGCTGCGTATCGACGAGGCGATGCACCCGCTGACGCTGCTCGCCACCGGGCTCTATGGCGAGACCCTGCCGAACCAGAACGGCGCGCCGCTACGGCTGGTGGTGCCCTGGAAGTACGGCTTCAAGAGCATCAAGTCGATCGTGCGCATCCGCTTCACCGCCGAGCAGCCGCCGGCGACCTGGAACAGGATGCAACCCGACGAGTACGGCTTCTATGCCAACGTCAATCCCGCCGTCGACCATCCGCGCTGGAGCCAGAAGAGCCATCGCATGATCGGTGGCGGCTGGCTGGCGAAGCGGCGCGAGACCCTGCCGTTCAACGGCTATGCCGAGGAGGTCGCCGGGCTCTATGCCGGCATGGACCTGAGGCGCTTTTACTGATGACCGGGCGCGACTGGGTGGTCTGGGCCAAGCCCGGGGTCTTTCTGCTCTGTTTGCTGCCGCTGGCGCTGACCCTGGCGCAGGGGCTCGGTGGTGGGCTGGCGCTGGGGGCCAATCCGGTCGAGGCGCTGCTCCATCGCAGCGGGCTGTGGACCCTGCGGATGCTGCTGCTCACCCTCGCGCTGACCCCGCTCAGTCGCGCCCTCGGGCGGCCCTGGCCGATCCGGCTGCGGCGCATGCTGGGGCTGTTCGCCTTCTTCTACGGCATGCTCCATCTGCTGGTCTATCTGTGGCTCGACCGCGCGCTCGACTGGCCGGTGATCGTCGAGGACCTGACCGAGCGGCCCTACATCATCGTCGGCATGGTGGCGCTGGTGCTGATGAGCGTGCTGGCGCTGACCTCGACCCGTGGCTGGCAGCGTCGGCTGCGGCGCAACTGGAAGCGGTTGCACCGCGTCGTCTACCTGATCGCGGTGCTCGGGGTGTTGCACTTCCTCTGGCTGGTCAAGGCCGATCTGCGCGAGCCGCTGATCTATGCCGTCATCCTCGGCGTGCTGCTGGCGCTGCGGCTGCCCTGGGGGCGTTGGCGGCGCGCCTCGGCTCAGTCGGTTCAGTCGGCTCCGGCGGTGGCGCGGCGCTCGGCAAGTTCGTCGCGATAATCGAGGAAGTCGAGCAGGTGTGCGCCCAGCCGGGCGTCGATCTCGCCGGCTTCGGGTTCGTGCTCGGGCTGGTCGCGATGCCGATAGGCCAGATCCGGGGCCACCATCTCCAGGGTGATGTAGGCGAACAGGCTCTCGGCGACCAGGGTCGCGGCCCGGCAGCGCCATTCCGGCTGGTCGCGATCGAGTCGAGCGAGCCGTTCGGGTTCGATGGTGCCGGTCTGCAACCGGGTCCAGTCCTCGATCAGTTGGCGGGTGGGGGCGTCGGTGGTGTCGTGCATGGCGTCTGGCTCCGGGAACTGAATCGGCCAGTCTAGGGATGCCTCCGGGGAGGGTAAACCCCGGACCCCGTCCGGGGTGGAGGCCGATGTCCGAGGCGAGGTGTTCCCGCGTGGCTGTGAATGGTCTTCTGATCCAGCCTCTCAGGGGCCGAGGCGCTCTTGTGTTCGCGCTCTTTACGTGTTCCGCGCCGATCTTTCCATGCGCGTGACTTTTTCGGTTTCGAATCTTTTTGATTGTTTTTTATCAGGGTCTTATGGCCATTTTGCGGGGGTTCTTGAGAAGTCTTTGCTTGTGTCGCTTCGTTTTATCGGTATCATAAAAAACACAAATCAGCTTCACGGTGCCATGCTCTCACCAAGTCGGTGGGTGTTGCGGGGATGCCTGTTTCGACCCCTGTGATGGCGTGACAGGACAGGGTGATCGCGGCCAGTCCCCGCGCACCATCTACGCCGGAATCGGACATGCGCCGGTTGATCGGATCGCCCAGGTCACTGGCGTGAAGCTGTACCGTCTTTTCGTTCAACCGAGGACGCACGCGGGAGCGCCATCGCGCTTCCGCTGATGATCCGGCGGCTCGGTCATCGCCGATGATCGCCGGGACGTCCCGTCTCCATTCGCGCAGCAGTGCGCGTATCCGCCGCGTGGCGTGTCTGCCCGACTCAGGTCTCGGGTCCATGCCTCGCGATCCGCCGACAGGTCGCCGCGCCGCCCAGTGGCGTGGCCCTCGGCCCCCGACGCCGCCGCATGCGGCGTCTCGCGCGAATCTCGCGCCTCGTGCCCACCCGCGAATCGGGTGGCCAGCCAATGTCAATCGTCGCTCGGCGTCAGCGCGTGGTCTTCGGTCCACGCCATGGAAGCGCGCGTGTCCAACGGACCGCGCGATGCGGCTGCGCGCGCCGTCGCGATGTGTCGACCGTTGCAATGTGTTGGGGAGAGCCCCCTGACGAAATGAAGTGAGGCCCGTCATCCGCGATGCTCAGGACGTGGGTACGCATTGCTCCTCACCCGTGCGAGGCAATCACCACGGCGAGTGCGCTTCTCGTGCTTGCCACAACACCACGGAGAGACCATGACCGACTCCAAGTCCATGAATCAGGCCGATCGTGATGTCAGCAAGCTGATCGGTGTGACCGCCGCCAAGCTCGACGAGCTCGAGCAGTACTACGACAGCTGGTCCGAGACCTACGAGGACGACCTGACGTCGATGGGCTACGAGGCCCCGCGCCTCGCCGCCGAGGCGATCAAGTCGCACCAGATCGACCCCGCGCAGCCGATCCTCGACGCCGGTTGCGGCGTGGGCCTGACCGGGCTGCACCTGGGCAAGCTCGGCTACACCGCGATCACCGGTGTCGACTACTCCCCCAAGTCGCTGGAGAAAGCCGAGGCGCGCAATTGCTACGCCGAGCTGGCGCGCGTCGATCTCAACAAGCCGCTGGACTTCGCCGAGAACCACTTCGCCGCCGCCCAGTGCATCGGCACCCTGACCTATATCGACAACATGGCCGGGCTGATGCGCGAGTTCCATCGCGTGGTCAAGCCCGGCGGTATCGTCCAGCTCAGCCACCGTGTCGACCTCTACGACGACGCCTACAGACAGGCCCTCGGCGCGCTCACCGACCAAGGCCACTGGACCCATGTCCATCACTCCGAGCCCCAGCCCTACATCCCCGGCCACCAGGACTTCGGTGACGACCAGGCGATCATCTTCGACATCTTCCAGGTGAAGTAAGCGTCCCAGGCAATTGATTCGCAAAGGCCCGTGGCCGATGTCCGGCATCGGTCACAGGCCGCCGCATCGCGTTCGCGATCGGCGTGTGCCGGTCTTGCCGCTGCTCCTTGATTGCTGGCGCGTACAGGGTGGGCACGTTGCACTTTGCCCACCCGGCGAACGATGGTGCGTGGACCCTTGTAGGCCGGGCAACGCGCAGCATGCCCGGCGTCCCGAACCTTCATGTGTCGCGGTAACGGATCAGCCTGCACCGGGCCCGACCGACGCTAGGAATCCCAACCAAGATCCTCCGGCGCCTCACCACCCCAGTCCGGGCCGTATAACCCGGCCCTCACGCAGCGCCGAAAGGAGCTATACGGCCAATCGCGCGGCGCGGCGCAGTAGCCGTGCTTGACGGGGTTGCCATGCACATAGTCCATATGTCGCCGCCAGTCCCGCTCATCACGGATGAGATGCTCCCAGAAACGACGTTGCCATACCCCTGTCTCACGACATCGTTGCCGCGATGGCGAGGTCGGCTGGGAGTCGAGGGCGGTGGAGAAACAACGCTTGATATGCATCCAGCGCGTCGAAAAGTCCGCGTCCCCCTCGGGCAGCCGCCAGATGGTGTGCAGATGATCCGGCAACACCACCAATGCATCGATTTGGAAGGGACGTCGCGCCATCCCCATGCGCAAGGCCCGGCGCAAGGCATCGATGTGCGCGACCAGCAACGGGCGTCGTCCCTCGGTCACCACGGTGAAGAAATAACAGCCCCCGGGTTGGAAACAGCGGCGGTAGTCGGCCATCCGAATGCTCCGAACCTCTATGACATCTTGGCTCGTCCCGTAAGGTTACCCCGTAGGCTGGGCAAAGCGTAGCGTGCCCAGCAAGGTGAAAGCGTCATGTGTCCGGTGCTCTGATCGCCTCGATCGGCGTTCATTCGTCCCCTGCGGGGCCTCGATCGCTGGCGCGTACAGGGTGGGCACGCTGGCACGCTGCGCTTTGCCCACCCTACGGTGTAGCGAGCGGGGGTTAGGAGGGCGTGGTCAGGTGTTGGCGAAGTTGGCGGGCTTGTTCGGCGGCGGTTGTGTTTCCCAGTTTCTCGAAGGCCGCTTGTGCCTGGTCCAGGATCTCCAAGGCTTTGTCCGGATGTCCGCCCATTGCCAATACCTGTGCCAGGAGCATCCCGACGGCACCGATGCCATCCGGACGTTGCAGCTGACGCAGGATGACGAAGGCTTGAGCCAGGTCGTCATGGATGTCCTGCAAGCCTTGGTTCTGGTGATCTCCTCGCTGTAGACGGATGCCTGCCATGGCGAATCGGGCATGCGCGATGCCGGCGATATCCTGTAGGTCTTCATAGACCGAAAGCCTTGTTTCATGTAGCGCGAGCGCCTCATCGAGGTTTCCGCGGGCCTGAAGGATGTCAGCGATCTTGCCCTGTGTGACGGCCTTCTCGCGGACGTCGCCGAGTCTTTCGTAGACGGGGAGTTGTTCTTCTGTGCGGATGCGCAGCGCCTCATCGAGGTTTCCGCGGGCCTGAAGGATGTCAGCGATCTTGCCCTGTGTGACGGCCTTGGAGCGGACGTCGCCGAGTCTTTCGTAGACGGGTATTTCTTCTTCTGTGCGGATGCGCAGCGCCTCATCGAGGTTTCCGCGGGCCTGAAGGATGTCAGCGATCTGGCCCTGGGTGACGGCCTTCTCGCGGACGTCGCCGAGTCTTTCGTAGACGGGTATTTCTTCTTCTGTGCGGATGCGCAGCGCCTCATCGAGGTTTCCGCGGGCCTGAAGGATGTCAGCGATCTTGCCCTGTGTGACGGCCTTGGAGCGGACGTCGCCGAGTCTTTCGTAGACGGGTATTTCTTCTTCTGTGCGGATGCGCAGCGCCTCATCGAGGTTTCCGCGGGCCTGAAGGATGTCAGCGATCTTGCCCTGTGTGACGGCCTTCTCGCGGACGTCGCCGAGTCTTTCGTAGACGGGGAGTTGTTCTTCTGTGCGGATGCGCAGCGCCTCATCGAGGTTTCCGCGGGCCTGAAGGATGTCAGCGATCTTGCCCTGTGTGACGGCCTTGGAGCGGACGTCGCCGAGTCTTTCGTAGACGGGGAGTTGTTCTTCTGTGCGGATGCGCAGCGCCTCATCGAGGTTTCCGCGGGCCTGAAGGATGTCAGCGATCTGGCCCTGGGTGACGGCCTTCTCGCGGACGTCGCCGAGTCTTTCGTAGACGGGTATTTCTTCTTCTGTGCGGATGCGCAGCGCCTCATCGAGGTTTCCGCGGGCCTGAAGGATGTCAGCGATCTTGCCCTGTGTGACGGCCTTGGAGCGGACGTCGCCGAGTCTTTCGTAGACGGGTATTTCTTCTTCTGTGCGGATGCGCAGCGCCTCATCGAGGTTTCCGCGGGCCTGAAGGATGTCAGCGATCTGGCCCTGGGTGACGGCCTTGGAGCGGACGTCGCCGAGTCTTTCGTAGACGGGTATTTCTTCTTCTGTGCGGATGCGCAGCGCCTCATCGAGGTTTCCGCGGGCCTGAAGGATATCGGCGGTCTGGCCTTTGGCTATCGTCGCCTCCCGCTCTTGACCGGCGGCTTCGAAATCTTTCGCGGCAAGCTTGAAACAAGCCAATGCCTCATCATGAGTGCCCTTGGTCTGAGCGCGGCGCCCGAGGTGGACCTGGATGCATGCCGCATCGACGCCTGTGTAGCGATCGGCAAAGCGCTCTAGGGTTTGGTCGAGCCAATCTCCCTCACTCAAGCGGATGGCGTAATCGAGCGCGATGGTCATCAATCCGATCGATGGGGTGAATTGTGCGTCCTCGAGTCGCTTTAGTGCGGGTTGCAGGAGGTCGGAGAAGACCGACTTGGGTGTCTCTTGTGCGGTGGCGAGGAGCCAGCGCGCCGCGGCCTCGGCGATCGGGTCCAGACGCTCGGGTGGGGTGTCCGGGGTGAGTCGTGCGAGCCGTGCGAGTTCGAGCGCCCGAGGGCCGGGTGAGACCCTGCCCCGGCGATCGCTCCAGCACGGGAACAGGGCATCGAGCGCGGCGGCGGCGAGATCGGGGCGGATCTCGTCGCTGGGTGTCTGGACCAGGGGGCGGGCGAGGGGATCGACGGCACCCTGCGTGGCCCCGTCGATGTGGCTCCAGTCGCTGATCAGCCCGAGGTTGCACAGCCGGGTGAAGGCCTGCTCGGGCTCGCTGATGCCTGCGGCCTTGCCCACCGCGATGAATGCCGACAGCGGGATCGGCAGGCGCAGGTCGGCGTCGAACAGGGTGGCGGCGCTGAGCATGTGCGCCTGCTCTTCACTCAGAGCCTCGCGATATGTCTCGAAGGCCATGCGACGGAAGAAGGCGAGGAGTGCGTTTTCGTCCTCGTCCTCCGGTCGCTCGCCGGTGCGGTGATAGTGCGCGATGGCGTTGAGTGCGGCCTCTGCGACGGCGGTTTCGCCGGCGAGAAGCGGGCGTAGCAGGTCGGCGAGTAGACCGGGATTCCCCTGGGCGAGGGTCTCGGCGCGCTGTTGGTGGGGTTGTGTCTGCTCCAATCTCTTGTGGTCGAGCGTGCTATGGCGGGCGAGCGCCGCTCGCTGTTTGTGGGTCTGGGCGCTGTCGAAGGGCTGGAGTGCGATGCGTTCCAGCCTTTCCGCAAGATTACGCCCTCGGTCGTCGGGCAGGGTGAAGTGGTAACGGCTGGTCAGCAGGAGTCGTGAGGCGGTGCGGGCGCGCGCGAAGGCACCGAGGACGGCGCCGAGCATGGCGCGATGATCGGCGCTGACCGGGGTGAGTGGTTGTTCGGGCGAGGGAGCGTCGAGGATACGTTCGAGGTCGTCGATGATCAGCAGCACCGGCTGGGTATCGAGCGGGCCTTCGAGGAGAGCTTCCAGGGCATCGCCGAGGATCTCGGGTTGCTCGGTGACGGCAGAGCGCCACTGTGTGCGCAATGCCTGACGATCGACGGGAGGTGTCTTTTCGATCAGTCGGTCGAAGACGGTCAGTGCATCGTAATGCTTGAAGATCACGCAGGTGGTCAGCTCGGTCATGCGGTTGGCGATGCGCGCGGCCAGACTCGATTTGCCGAGACAGCCCATGCCGTGAATCAGCAGACCCGCCGATTCTCCCTCGCGCAGGTGTCGCAGACCTTTTTGAAGCTGGCGGCGGCGACCAACGAAGAGACCGCGACCCGCGACCGGGATCTGTTCACGCTCTGGGTCGAGGAAGGCCCTGTCGTCGGCTTGGATGCGGGGATGCGCCGAGCCGGTCTTGTCGATCAGCGCGGTGCCGCCGGTTGCCCCCAGATAGACCCGTGCCAAGTGCCAGTGTCGCCCGTTGTGGGCGCCCGAGTCTTGCGCTGCGATTAGCTCGGCCCGGGCGTGGGCCGCCGCCTGGACGACGGAGCCGTAGTTGGCGAGCTGGGCGTAGAAGGCGCGGGCGAAGCGGATGGCGTCCTGGTCGTTGACCGAGCCGTCCCAGCCGAGGACGTTGGCGACGCCGGCACGGATGAATGCCTGGATCAGCGGATCGTGCTCGGTTGGCCGACGGGCGCTGAGACAGGCCGAGAGAAAGATCAACGGGATGCGCTCGGCACCCCCCAGCGCCTGGATCAGTGTGCCGGCGGGGGTGAGGGCGAGTCCTCCCACCTCGTCCTCGAGCGCGAGGAGTGGCCGTTGTTGTTGATCGATGGTGCCGTGACAGGAGAGATGGAGGACCTCGTAGTCGCCCTCGCGCCGCATGCGTTGGCCGAGCTCCTGGGCGGTGCCGGTCTCTTCCACCAGCAGGTGGACCTGCAGTTTGTCGGTCGCCTTGAGGATGGCGGCTTCCTCGCCCTCGTAGTCGAGCGACTGCGCGCCTTCGGGGTCGGCGGCCATGAACATCATTCGAAGGTTGGAATGGCGTGGCGCGGGCGGTGCCGTGGCGGCGCGCCCGAGCCGCCGGGCGAGGTCGTAGCGTTGATTCTGGTCGCCGGCGAGATGGCTGCCGTCCGGGCCGGCCAGTAGCTCCCAGGGGGCGGCGAGCAGGGCCTTGCCGAGTGCCGTGTCGGCATCCTCGACCTGGATCTCCAGCGCCCGTGGTCCTTGACCGCGTGCCCAGGCCGAGGCCCAGCCGTTGGCATCGAGCCAGTCGAAGAGTTCTCGACCGATCGTGAGCAGGGAGGCGTCGTCACCCTGCTCGACCGCGCGGGCATAGCGCGCGGCCCAGTCGTTGAGTCGGGTCTCGGCCTCGCCGCCGTCGCGGCGAAGTTCTTCGGGGCTGCTGCCGGGTGCGCGGCAGAAGAGTTCGCGACCGATGATCTGGATGGATGCCTGCATGGCGGGCCTGCTCCTTGCCGGGGGACGGCACTGCGGGTGTCCGGTCGGTCGAGCATAACGCAACCGCGCGGGTTGGCGTAGCCCGTCGACCGCCCTCCACCCGCTTGCGCTATCATGGGCCTCGATCCCGTTCGTGTGCCGCTGTCGTCCGCTCCCCCTCTGCCGTGTCTTCCTTGTCCTCCGATCCCTTGGCGCTGGTGTTCCAGGCGCTGGTTCTGCCGTTGTTGTGGTGTCTGCCGCCGTTGCTGGTGTTGCTCGGCGCGCGATTGCTGTTGCCGCGTTGGCGGGGTTGGCAGGGCGAGCGCATGGTCGGGCGGCGGCTCGAGGCGCTGTTCCCCGAGGTCCTGCACGGGGTGGTGTTGCCCGACGGGCGCGGCGGGCTGACCCAGATCGATCATCTGGCGCTGACCCCGCGCGGGTTGCTGGTGGTCGAGACCAAGCACTATCGCGGCGCCATCCAGGGCGCGGCTGAGGCGACGCACTGGGTGCAGCTGATCGGTCGGCGGCGCTATCCCTTCGTCAATCCGCTGCATCAGAACCGTCGTCATGTCCGCGCGGTGGAGGCGCTGGGGCTGGGCCAGCCGGTCCATGCGCGAGTGGTGTTCACCGATGGGGCGCGGTTTGTCGACGCGGTTCCGGCCGGGGTGTCGCGCTGCGCGACCCTGGCGCGCGATCTGGGCACCTTGCGTGGTGGCCGGGTGGGGCGTGCGAAGCAGGCGGCCTGGACACGGTTGCGGGGGCAGGTCCGACGCGGCTGGCTCGCGCGCTGGCGGCACCGGCGTCAGGTGGAGCGCCGCCACGGGCGCGACGACCGCACCCGGCTGGGCAAGGCGTTGCTCGGGGCGGCGGGCGCGTTGGCGGGGCTGTTGTGGTGGCGGGTGTGGGGGTCGGTCGGGCTGTGAGCCGGGCGGGGCGCCCGTGGACGGGTCCACGGGCGCCGGGGCTCAGCCGGCCTGGGGCGCGGTGTTCTCTTCGTCTTCGTCGGTCAGCGGGCCGCTGTGCTCCTTGGGCGAGAGCAACAGATAGAAGGCCGGGACCACGAACAGGGTGAACAGGGTGCCGATCCCCAGTCCGGTGACGATCACCAGACCGATGTCGAAGCGGCTGACCGCACCCGGACCGCCGGCGGTGAGCAGCGGGATCATCGCCACCAGCATCGCCACCGTGGTCATCAGGATCGGACGCAGCCGGATCGTCGAGGCCTCCTCGATCGCCGCGCGCTTGTCGAGCCCGTCGCGCTCGCGCAGCTGGTTGGCGAACTCGACGATGAGGATGCCGTTCTTGGCGATCAGCCCGATCAGGGTGATCAGTCCCACCTGGGTGTAGATGTTGACGCTGGCGAAGCCGAGGAAGAGGAAGGCCATGGCCCCGGCGATCGACAGCGGCACCGACATCAGGATGACGAAGGGATCGCGCCAGCTCTCGAACTGGGCGGCGAGCACCAGATAGATCACCACCAGCGAGAGGAAGAAGGTGACCTCGAGCGCGCTGCCCTCGGTCTTGTACTGACGCGACTCGCCCTTGTAGTCCCAGCTCACGCCGCGCGGGAACTGCTCGCCGGCGATCTCCTCGAGCGCGCCGAGCGCCTCGCCGAGGGTCACGCCCGGCATCGCCACGCCGGAGACGGTGATGGCGTTGAGCTGCTGGAACTGGATGCGCTTGGAGGGCTCGACCTGGTTGCGGACGGTCACCAGGGCGTCGAGCGGGATCAGCTCGCCGTCGCCGTTGCGCACATAGTAGTCGCCGAACTCCTCGACGCTGTCGCGGAAGGCGCGCTCGACCTGGGGGATGACCTGATAGCTGCGCCCCTCCAGGCTGAACCAGTTGACGTAGTCCTCGTTGAGCATCACCCCGAGACTGGTGCCGAGATCGGCCATGCTGATGCCGAGATCGCCGGCGAGATCGCGATCGACCTCGAGCACGGTACGCGGGCGCTCGTATTTCACGTCCTTGGTGAGGAACATGAACTTGCCGCTGCCCATCGCCTGACCGAGCAGGGCGTCGGCGATGCCGGTGAGCTCCTTGTGCGAGCGATCCGAGAGGATGACGAACTCCACCGGCAGGCCGTCGCCCGGGGTGGGCAGGCTGGGGCGCGGGAAGACCACCGTCTGCATCCCGGTGATCTGCGAGACGGCGCCCTGGAGCTGCGGCTCGATCTCCATCTGCGAGCGCTCGCGCTCGTCGGTCGCGGGCATCTTGAAGCCGCCGAAGGTGGTGCTCTGGTCGCCACCCATGCCGATGATGATGAAGCTCTCCTTGTACTCGGGGAAGGACTCGAAGATCGGCAGCAGCTCCGTGTCGACATAGTGCTTGTCGTAGTCGATGGTCGCCGTCTGCGGTGCGGTGGCCATGAAGAAGAGGATGCTCTGGTCCTCGGTGGGGGCCAGCTCCTTCTCGGTCATGGTGTACATCACATAGATGCTGCCGAGCAGCGCCACGGCCACCAGCAGGGTCACCGAGGGGTAGCGCAGCCAGCGCACCAACAGACCGCGATAGCTGTTGGAGAGCCAGCCGAAGAAGCGCTCGACACCCTGCTCGAAGCGGCTCTGCTCGCTGCTGGCGTGCAACACCCGCCCGGCGAGCATCGGCGAGAGGGTGAGCGCGACCACGCCCGAGACCAGCACCGCGCCGGCGAGGGTGAAGGCGAACTCGGTGAACAGCGAGCCGACCAGCCCGCCCATGAAGCCGATCGGGGCGTAGACGGCGATCAGCGTGGTGGTCATGGCGATGATCGGCAACGCCAGTTCGCGCGCGCCGTCGAGCGCGGCGCGCAGCCCGCTCTTGCCCATCTCGAGATGGCGGTGGACGTTCTCGACGACGATGATCGCATCGTCGACCACCAGACCGATGGCCAGCACCATCGCCAGCAGGGTGAGCAGGTTGATCGAGAAGCCGAACAGCAGCATCAGGAAGCCGGCGCCGATGATCGACAGCGGGACGGCCACCGAGGGCACCAGCGCGGCGCGGATCGAGCCGAGCGAGAGGAAGATCACCAGCAGCACGATCAGCACCGCCTCGCCGAGGGTGGCGAAGACCTCGTCGATCGAGGACTGGATGAACGCGCTGCCGTCATAGGCCTCGAATCCCTGCAGCCCCTCGGGGAACTGGGCGCGCAGCTCCGGCAGCAGCGCCTTGACCCGCGAGGCGACCTGCAGCGGGTTGGCCCCGGGCGTCGGCTCGATGCCGATGAAGATCGACGGCTTGCCGTTGTGCAGGCTGCTCGAATCGTAGCTCTTGGCGCCGAGCTCGACCCGGGCGATGTCGTCGAGCCGGATCAGGGTGTCGTCCTGATCGCGGATCACCAGGCGGCGGAAGTCCTCGACCTGGCTGACGTCGGTGGTCGCCGAGAGGTCGACCTGCACCATGTTGCCCTTGACCTTGCCGATACCGGCGAGGTGGTTGTTGTTGGCGAGCACCTGGGCGACCTCGTCGCCGCTGATCCCGAGCGAGGCCATCCGCGCCGGGTCGAGCCAGACGCGCATGGCATAGGTCTGGTCGCCGAAGATCTCGGCCTTGGCCACGCCGTCGATCGCCTGGAGCTGGGGCTGGACCACGCGCAGCAGATAGTCGGTGATCTGCGGCAGGGTCATCTGCTCGCTGGTGAAGGCGAGATACATGAGCGCGGTGGAGTCGCCGGTGGAGGAGTCGATCACCGGGTTCTGCGCCGCCTCGGGGAGCACGTTGGTGCGGCTGGCTACCTTGGCCTGGATCTCGGCGACCGCGGCGTTGGGGTCGTAGTTGAGCTTCATGTGCGCCTCGATCATCGAGGTGCCGGCGCTGCTGGTGCCGAGGATGAAGTCGATGCCGTTGGCCTCGGCGATGGCCTGTTGCAGCGGGGTGGTGATGAAGCCCTGCACCAGGTCGCTGCTGGCGCCCGGGTAGGCGGTGGTGACGGTGACCACCGTGTTGTTGGTCTCCGGGTACTGACGGATCTCGAGATCGAGGAAGGAGCGCAGACCGAGGATCAGGATCAGCAGGCTGACGACGCTCGCCAGCACCGGACGGCGGATGAAGATATCGGTGAATCTCATTCGGCCTCACCCTCGGCGTCGGTCGACGTCTGTGCTGGCTTGTCGACCACGCGCACCGGCTGGCCGTTGGTGAGCTTGACCTGACCGCCGAGCACCACCCGGTCGCCGGCGACGAGTCCGTCGAGGATGACGATCTCCTCGCCGCGCACCGCGCCGGTGGTGACCTGGCGGCGCTCGACCAGGGTCTGGCCGTCGCGCTCGACGACGCGATAGACCGAGTCGCCATAGGTGTTGAAGGTGATCGCCTCGCGCGGCAGGGTCAGCACCGCGTCCTGGGTCGGCAGCAGGGTCTCGACGCGGGTGAACATGCCCGGTCGCAGCGCCAGATCGGGGTTGTCGAAGCGGGCGCGGATCCTGACGTTGCGCGTGCCCTGGTCGATGCCCGGATCGATCGCCTGGATCCTGCCCTCGAAGACGCGCTCGGGATAGGCCGCCACCCGGACCCGAACCTGCTGACCGGCGTGGAGCTGGGCGAGATGGCGCTCGGGCAGGGCGTAGTCGACATAAACCGGATCGAGTGCCTGGAGCGAGACGATGGCGGTGCCGGCGGCGAGGAACTGGCCGAGATCGACCTGACGGATGCCGAGCTGACCGGCGAAGGGCGCGCGGATGGTCTTCTTGCGGATGTTGGCCTCGATGGCCTTGACCTCGGCGCGGGCCTGATCGAGCTGGGCGGCGCGCTCGTCGACGTCGCCCTGGGCGACGGCGCGATCGCGCAGCAGGGTGCGGTTGCGTCGCAGCTGGATCTCGGCGAGCTGCTCGGCGGCCTTGAGGCCCTCGAGGGTGGCGCGGTCCACATCGTCCTCGAGGCGCAGTAGAATCTGCCCCGCCTCGACCATGGCGCCGGACTCGAACAGGATCTCGCGGACCTGTCCGTCGACCTCGCTGTTGACCTCCACGCCCTGGACCGCCTGGACCGTGCCGACCCCGGAGAGGGTGGGACGCCAGTTGGTGGTGTCGACGCTGACGGCGGCGACGGCGGTGGCCGGGCGGGGCTGGGAGAAGGCGGCCATCTCCTGGGCGATCTGGCCGTACTTGAAGAAGGCGAGTGCGCCGATCAGCGCGGCGAGCGCCACCAGCACGGTGAGGATTCGGGCGATCATGCGTGCTACGAGCCTCTTGCGGTCGATGTCGTTGATGGTGGTGTCGTTGGGGTAGCGGGTGGAGGCTGCGCTCGTGCCGAACGCCGGGTGCTCCGGTCCGTCGAGTTACCTGGCGACGTGGTCGCCAATTATAGGGGCGTGAGGATGCGGGCGTCTCGTCGAGACGCCGCCGTTCGTGTCCAAGCGACCCGGATCGATATGGAGAGTTCCCCTTTGGTTCAACAGATGCGTCTCAACGACCCCAGTGCCTATCGCCTCGATCGCGAGCCCGAGGTGCTCGCCGGGCTGCTCGACCCGGCAGGTCAGGAGGTGCTCGAACTCGGTTGCGGCGCGGCCTGGATGACGCGGCTGCTGGTCGAGCGCTTCGGCGCCGCGCGGGTGGTTGCCACCGAGGTCGATCGCGCGCAGCTGGCGCGCAACCGTGCGCTCGATCTGCCCCCTGCGATCGAGTTGCGCGAGGGCGGTGCCGAGGCCATCGCCGATCGCGACGGACGCTATGCGCAGGTGTTCATGTTCAAGTCGCTGCACCACGTGCCGCCGGCGCTGATGACGCGCGCGCTGCACGAGATCCACCGGGTGCTGGCGCCGGGCGGCGCGCTCTATGTCTCCGAGCCGGTCTACTGGGGCCCCTTCGCCGAGCTGACCGGGCTGATCCACGACGAGCGCGCGGTGCGTGCGGCGGCCTTCGCCGCGCTCCAGGGCGCGGTCGAGGCCGGGCTCTTCGACTGCGAGCACGAGGTCTTCTACCAGGCCGAGGGCAGCTATCCGGACTGGGCGCACTTCGCCGCGCGCTTCATCGATGTCAGCCATCGCGCCGAGCCTTTGCCCGAGGCGCGCCGTGCCGAGGTCCGCGCGGCCTTCGATCGACACCTGACCCCGAGCGGCGCGCACTTTCTCAAGCCGCACCGCGTCGACCTGCTGCGCAAGCCGGGGTAGTCGGGTTTCCGGCTCAGGCCGCCTCACCGACACGCGTGAGCACGCGCTTGGCCTCGTTGATCTTGGCGGCGAGATAGGCCGAGCCGCCGCGATCCGGGTGCATGCGCTGGATCAGCCGGCGATGGGCGGCGCGGATCGCGTCGTTGTCGGCGTTGGTCGCCACCCCGAGGATGGCGCGCGCCTCGTCGTCGCCCATTCGCGTATCGCTCGGGCGCGGCGGCGCGCTGCGCGGCTCCTGTTCCTGACGGGCGCGGGCGCGCTCGGCGAAGCGCTGTCCGCGCTCGCGCGAGAGATAGACCTCGAGCGCCTCGGCCGAGGCGGCATCGCTGGCGCAGCCGCCGGCGAGCAGATCGAGCAGGGCCTCGGTGGCGATCGACTCGAGCCGCTGTCCCTGCAGTGGGCCGAGCAGGATCTCGCCGCCGATGCGCCCGGAGAGGTGGTCGATCTCGAGTCGCACCCAGCGCGTGGTCATGCGCGATTCGTAAGGGCCCTGATAGCGGGCGCGGGCGTGCTCGCGATTGAACTCGCGCACCCACATCGCGGTGGCGCCGGCCACCGCGCTCGGCATCAGGATGAAGTTGACCACCGGCACCATCCCGAGCCCGGCGGCCGCCGCGCCGAAGCCGAGGCTGAGTCCGCGCTCGCCGCGCAGCCGCGCGCGCATCTCGCGGAACTTCAGCCCGTGGTTGCCCATCGGGTAGTCGCTGTACTGCACCGCGAGGATCCAGGCGGTGTAGAGGAACCACAGCAGCGGGCCGACCACCGGGACGAACAGCAGCACCAGGAAGGGGATGGCCAGGGCCAAGGCGTAGACCACCTTCACCAGCTCGTCGAGCAGGGTCGGGAGCAGCTCCTTGAGGAGCTTGCCGACGCTGCCGCTGTCCTGCAGCGGTCGGCCGGTGAGCAGCAGCTCGACCTTCTCGGCGAGCAGGTTGTTGAACGGCGAGGCGATCAGGTTGGCGACCAGGTTGAAGGTGTAGAACACCACCACCAGCAGCAGCAGCGCGAACACCGGCCAGAGGATCCACTCGAGCCAGCCGAGCCAGCTCGGGATCTGGGCCTCGACGAGGTCGAGGAAGGCGGCGAACTCGCGGGCGCCGAGATAGATCGCCAGCGAGAAGACGAGGATATTGACCGCCAGCGGGATCAGCACGAAGCGTCTGAGTCCGGGGCGGGTGATGAGCCGGACGCCTTGCAACAGGTATCCGGCACCGAGCATGGGTTTGGCGACCATAAGCGGCATCTGACGTCGTTGTCGAGGGGCTGGACACGATGGTCCTGACCCTGGGGTTAAGGGCGATCCTGTGGATCGAGGAGAGTCTCGGGATACGGGGGCGTTGCGGTCGGGACGCGGCGGCCCGCATCGGCAGCAGTATACTCAGCACGAGACCTCGATGCAGTGCACAAAACGCACGGGAGGTGGACGATGTCGATCGCGCGCCGCGCGCGTCACTGGCGAGCGCTTGCCGATGGTCGGGTGTGCTGTGAGCTCTGTCCGCGGCGTTGCCGGCTCGCCGAGGGACAGCGGGGGCTGTGTTTCGTGCGCGCCTGCCGCGATGGGGCGCTGGTGCTCACCGAGGCGGCCCGCCCGCTCGGTTGCCATCCCGACCCGATCGAGAAGAAGCCGCTCTACCACTTCCTGCCGGGGTCGCTGACCTATTCCTTCGGCACCGCCGGTTGCAACCTCGCCTGTCGCTACTGCCAGAACTGGGAGATGAGCCGGGCGCGTGTCGCCGCCACGGGTGGCGGCGCGCCGACCGATCCGGCGCGGATCGTCGCCGCGGCGAGGACGAGCGGCTGTCGCTCGCTGGCCTTCACCTACAACGATCCGGTGGTGTTCCACGAGTACGCGCTCGATTGCGCCGCGGCGGCGCACGCCGCGGGGCTGTATACGGTGGCGGTGAGCGCCGGTTATGTGCAGCCTGCGCCGCGCGCCGAGTTCTATGCCGCGATCGATGCGGCCAACATCGACCTCAAGGCCTTCGACGACCGCTTCTATCGTCGGCTCTGTGGCGCCCGGCTGGCGCCGGTGCTCGAGACCCTGGAGTCTCTGGTGCACGAGACCGCCGTCTGGGTCGAGATCACCACCCTGGTGATCCCCGGCGAGAACGACGATCCGCGTCGATTGCACGCGCTGAGTGCCTGGATCGCCGGGCATCTCGGCTGCGAGGTCCCGCTGCACCTCAGCGCCTTCCATCCCGCCCACCGCATGCGTGACCACGCCGCCACCCCGATCGCGACCCTGATGCGTGCCCGCGAGATCGCTCGCGCCAACGGGCTGCGTCACGTCTATCTCGGCAACCTGGGAGCGGAAATCGGCGGGGAGACGCGGTGCGTGAGCTGCGGGGCACGGTTGATCGCGCGCGTCGGCTACCGGGTGGTGGCGCGCGCGCTGGACGAGACCGGACGCTGTCTGGTCTGTGGCGCCCGCTGTCACGGTGTGTTCACGACGACTGCCCGCGACACCGCCTTGGATCATCCCGCTCGCGGGCCTACCTAGTCAGTTGCGCCGGCGTTGTCCCCATGGTCGGTGTGTCGATATCCTTACCTCTTGGGAGACGCGGGCCCCGAGGCCCCACGGCGGATGAACCCATGGAGCAGCCCCGTTTGCACATCCTCCTGCTGGAGGATGCCTCCAGTGCGCCACTTGCGCTCGATGCCATGCTCGATGGCGCGGCACATGTGCTCGAGCGTCATCGTCTCGACCAACCCGGTCTGGCTGAGCTGATCGCCAGCCGTGTCGACGACTGGGATCTGGTTCTCTGCGATGGTCGCGCCGCGAGTGCCGACCTGGAGTGGGTGCTGACGGGGAGCGGCGCGTTGCCGGTGCTGCTGCTCTCGCCGCTCGACGATGGCGGCGCAGGTGCCTGTCGCGTCTGGGAGGCCCTGTCAGGCCCCCTCGTCGAGCATCTTGCCAGGCTGGCCGTGCCGCGTTCGGCGGGGGTGGGTGACGATGACTCGATCCGGCTGGAACGGATCGTCGCCAGTGTACCCGGCATGATCTACGCCTATCGGCTCGATGCCGAGGGTGCACCGCAGCTCCAGTTCATCACCTCGACGGTCGAGCCGATCCTCGGGATCCGTGCGAAGGAGCTGTTCAGCGACAGTCATCGCTTCATCGCCAACATCCACCCCCAGGACCTGCCGCGCGTGCTCGCGCATCATCGTCAGTGCGAGCGCGAACTCTGCCATCGTCACGATCAGTATCGCTATCTCCATCCCGGACGGGGTGAGCGCTGGCTGGAGGCCTGGTCGGTGCCGGGGCGTGAGCGCGACGGCACCATCCTCTGGTACGGCTATCTGCACGACATCACCGAACGCAAGCACGCGGAGATCGCGCTCGAGGAGGAGCGTCGCCGACTGAGCACGCTGATCGAGACCATCCCCGATCAGATCTGGCTGAAGGATCCCAGGGGACAGTATCTCGCCTGTAACCTGTCGTTCGCCCGCTGTATCGGGCTCGACAAGCGACGCATCCTCGGGCGCAATGACCGCGAGATCTTCCCCGAGACGCTCGCCGAGCGGGTGGAACGGCGTGATCGCGAGGCGGTCGAGCACGGCGGCGCGATCCGCTACGAGGTGTGGTTCGACTGCGCCGACGGTAAGCGGATTCGGATGCAGACGATCAACACCCCGATGTTCGATGCCGCTGGGGCGCTGGTCGGGGTGCTCGGCGTGGGGCGCGACATCACCGTCGCGCACGAGGCCCAGCGGGCTCGGTTCGAGAGCGAGAAGCGCTATCGCGATCTGATCGAGCACGCCAACAGCGCCATCATCCGGCTCGGGCGTGATGCGCGGATCGAGTTCGTCAACCCCTATGCCGAGCGCTTCTTCGGTTACCGCGCCGCCGAGTTGATCGGGATGCCCTTCACGGTGCTGCTGGCGTCTGCCTCGTGCGCCGCGCAGACCCTGCTGCCGGGGTTGATCGGGGATGCCGACGGCCACTCCAGCCGGGTCGAGCGCAATCGGTGTCGCGATGGGCGCGAGATGTGGATGAACTGGACCAACAAGCCGGTGTTCGATGCCGCCGGCGAGTTGGTCGAGGTGCTCGCCATCGGCAACGACATCACCGAACTCAAGCGTACCGAGTCGGCGTTGCGCGAGAGCGAGGAGCGCTTCCGCGCCCTGTTCGAGAACATGCACGTCGGTTTCGCGCTGCACGAGGTCGTCACCGATGCCCAGGGGCATGCGATCGACTACCGCTTCCTGGCCGTCAACCCCGCCTACACCCGGATGACCGGCCTCGCCCAAGAGCAGGTCATTGGTCGTCGTGTCGGGGAGGTGATCCCCGGCATCGAGGACGATCCGGTCGACTGGATCGGGCGTTACGGGCGGGTGGCGCTCTCCGGTGAACCGATCCGCTTCGAGGCCTATGCGGCCTATTTCGAGCGCTGGTTCAATCTGCTCGCCTATTCGCCTGCGCCCGGACAGTTCGCGGTGCTGGTCGAGGATATCAGCGAGCGCAAGCGGATCGAGACCGAACTCGAGAGCCGGCGGCGCGATCTCGAGGCGCAGGTGCGCGCGCGCACCGCCGAGCTGGAGACGGCCAAGCGCGCCGCCGAATCGGCCAGCGAGGCCAAGAGCCTGTTTCTGGCCAACATGAGCCATGAGATCCGTACCCCGATGAACGCCATCATCGGATTGACCGAGCTGCTGCGCCGCGAGCAGACCGATCCGGGTCTGACCGAACGGGTCGAGCGCATCAACGAGGCGGCCCATCATCTGATGGGGTTGATCGACGACATCCTCGACCTGTCGCGGATCGAGGCGGGCAAGCTGGTGATCAACCGCGAACCCTTCGCCATGGCCGATCTCTTCGATCAGTCGATCGCCCTGCTCGAGAACCGCGCCGAGGAGAAGGGATTGAGGGTTCGGCGCGAGATCGCGTCGGACATCCCGGCGGTGCTGGTCGGTGACGTGTTGCGTCTGCGCCAGATCCTGCTCAACTTCCTCGGTAACGCGGTGAAGTTCACCGAGCAGGGCGAGGTGGTGGTCTCGGCCGGGCTGATCGAGCGCGATGCTGCACGGGTGCGGCTGCGCATCGCGGTGCGCGACACCGGCATCGGTCTCGACACCACCCAGCAGGAGCGTATCTTCGAGCTGTTCGAGCAGGTCGACGGCTCGCCCACCCGGCGCTATGGCGGTGTCGGTCTGGGGTTGGCGATCAGTCGTCGACTGAGTCTGCTGCTCGGTGGCGAGATCGGTGTCGAGAGCCGTCTCGGGGTCGGCAGTACCTTCTGGGTGGAGCTGCCCTTCGAGATCGCCGAAGAGGGCCAGCACGCGCCAGTCGCGCAACCCTTGCAACGCCCCGCGACCGAGCGTCTGCGCGGGGCGAGGGTGTTGCTGGTGGAGGACAACCGGGTCAACCAGGACGTGGCGCGCGAGATCCTCGAGTGGGTCGGGGTGCGGGTCGAGGTCGCCGGAGATGGCGCAGAGGCGCTGGCGCGGGCCCGCGAGTCGGTGTTCGATCTGGTGTTGATGGACATCCAGATGCCGGTGCTCGACGGTTTCGAGGCGACCCGGCGCTTGCGCCGGCTGCCCGGCTATGCCGAGACCCCGATCCTGGCGATGACCGCGAACGTCTTCGAGGAGGTCGAGCGTCGTTGTCTGGCGGCGGGCATGAACGGTCATCTCGCCAAGCCGATCGATCCCGAGCGGCTCTACGGGGTCATCGCCGACTGGCTGCAGCGCTCATCGGCACCGATGGCGCGCGATCAGGGTTTCGAGGAGCGGATGCGTGCGCTCTCCGGGGTGGACCTCGAGCAGGGGATGATCAGGGCCGGGGGACGCGTCGAGAGCCTGGCGCTGCTGCTCGCGCACTTCATCGAGGCGCATGGCGCCGATCCCGCGCGGTTGCGCGCGCTGCTCGCTACCGGGCGACCCGACGATCTTGAGCTGGTGGTGCGCCGTGCCCACGAGCTCGGGGAGGGGGCCGGCGCGCTGGGACTGACAGGCGTGATGGCAGGCGCCGCCGGGTTCGAGCAGGCGGTGCGCGAGGGGACCGGTCACCGGGCGGCCTTGGCGCTGCTCGAGCTGGCGCTGACCGAGACCTGTGACGGTGTGCGTCGGGCCCTGGCCGCAGTCGCTCGCCCTGACGCCTCGCCGCGACAGGACTCGGGCGAGGAGGAGACGTTGATCGACTGGAAGGCGCTGCGCGACAAGTTCGGTGGTCGGGATGCGTTTATCCAGCGTCTGCTCGCCTCCATGTGTGATTCACATACAGGGACTCCGGCACTGCTGCGTGCAGCTGCCGAGAGTGAGGATCATCAACGGATCGCCTCCATGGCGCACACCCTGGCCGGCAGCGCGGGGAATCTCGAGGTCCCGTCGGTGGCGCGCCTGGCGCGCGAGGTCGAGCGTGCGGCGCGCGACCGCGATGCGCAGGCTGGCGCATTGGCCGGTCGGCTGGCCGACAGACTCGTGCGCCTGCTCGAGGAGATCGCCCGCACGCGCTGATGCTGGAGGATTTCTCGTGGAGAAGGACAGATGACAGAGTTGCTGGTGGTCGATGACGAACCCTTGAATCTGGAGATCATCGCCGACTTCCTCCAGGCGCCCGAACGGATCTTCACCTTCGCGCAGGATGGCCAGGAGGCCTGGGACAGGCTGCAGGACGAGCCCTCGCGCTTCGACCTGCTGATCCTCGATCGACGGATGCCGCGGATGGACGGCATCGAGCTGCTCGAGCGGGTGGTCAGGGATCCGCGCTTCGAGGATCTGCCGGTGATCATGCAGACGGTGGCCAGCTCGCCCGAGGAGGTCGCTCAGGGGTTATCGGCGGGTGCCTGGTACTACCTGGCCAAACCCTACCAGGCCGAGGCGTTGCAACGGATCGTCAACGCTGCGCTGCTCGATCGGCGCAACCGTCATGCCTTGCGCCAGCTCCAGCGCGAGATCTCCAGTACCTGGGGACTCCTCCAGGAGGGGCGCTTCCGTTTCCGCGAGCCGCGCCATGCCTCGCTGCTGGCGGTACAGCTCGCCGATCTCTGTCCGCGCGCCTCGCTGGTGGCCATGGGGCTCTCCGAGCTGATGATCAACGCCATCGAGCACGGTCTGCTCGGGATCGGCTATGAGGAGAAGGGGCGGTTGCTGGCGCAGGATGCCCTGACCGACGAGATCGAGCGCCGCCTGGCCCGCCCCGAACAGGCCTCGCGCTGGGCCGAGCTGTGGCTGCGGCGCGAGGCCGAGCGGATCTGTTTCACCGTCTGCGATCATGGTCCCGGTTTCGACTGGGCGCCCTATCTGGAGCTGGCGCCGGAACGCGCCTTCCATCATCACGGTCGCGGGATCGCCATGGCCCGTCAGCTCGCCTTCAGTGCGCTCGACTATCAAGGACGGGGGAACGTCGTGCAGGCGTGGGTGAGCCTGAACGAGTCGACGCCGGAGTCCAACGATGACTGAGTCGAGGCCTGCATGCGTCGGGCATTGATCGTCGAGGACGACCAGTCCATCGGCCCCTTGCTGGTCCAGCTGGTACGCCGCCTCTGGCCCCAGGCCGCGGTCGAGCACTGTGTCGACGGGCGCTCGGCGCTCGATGCCTGGCAACGTCACGGCGGGGCCGATCTGGTGCTGCTCGACTGGGGCCTGCCGGATACCACCGGGACGGCGCTGTTGAAGACGATTCGCGCCACCGGCCACAAGGTGGTGTGCGTGATGGTCTCGGGACATGCCGATCGTGATCGCATCATCGAGGCGCGGCGTTTCCAGGCCGATGCCTATATCGTCAAACCCTTCCGTGCCGCCGAGGTGATGGCGCGATTGCGCGAGGTCGTCGAGGAATCGGGCGCGGTGACGGCGGCGAACGACGATCTCGACGCCCTGCCCGAGTTCGTGACGCGGATGCTCGAGCACGAGTCGCTGGGGGTACCGCTCGATCCGGCGCTGGCCGAGGCGCTGGAGGGGATGGCCGATCTCGATGCCGAGGCCCGTCTCAAGCTGATGCGTCGCTGCCAGTTCGAACCGGCGTTGGTCGGTCCCTTGCTGGGGCTGGCCAACAGCAGCCCCTACAATGACGGCTCGGTGCTGATCGAGACCCCGGCGAGGGCGCTCGAACGGGTCGGTTCGGCGGTGCTGGTCAATATCGCGGTGACCGCTGCGCTCCATTCCGGCAGCGCGCTCGTCGCCGAGGCGCTGGTGGCGCACGAACGCCGTCTGCGCCAGGAGGCGCTGGCGCTGATGCGGCTGCTCAATGTCCTCGGACGCGTGCTGCGCGTGGATGTCGCCGGGTGCCGTGCCGCGGCCATGCTCACGCGTCTCGGCGAGCTGGCGCTGCTGGTGCTCCAGCAACGCTGGGTCGATCTGGGCGGACGACTCGACCCGAGCGCATGCGAGCGACTGCTTGCCGCACGCGCCGCCGAGACCGGTCATCAGCTCAAGGTGCAATGGGGAATACCGACCGCGCTCCAGATGCGGATCGGCGCGGTCTATCAGCTACCGAGTGGAACCGTCCATCGCGATGCCATCCTGATGCGGATCGCCGGTCTGGTGCATGGCGAGCGTGACGGTGATGAGCTCAACCGGCTGCTCTCGCGGCTCGGTATCGAGCAGTCGCCGCAATGGTTGCGCGCACAGGCGGCTGAACTCGGCGACTGAGGTCGAGGCTTCAGCCGCCTCGGGCGGCTGCGATCGCCCGAGCATGCTCGATCAATGTCTGCTCGACACGCTGGTTGACGCTGCCCTCGGGGTAGCGACCGGCGCCGTCGCGCTCCCCGGCAGGGGTCGCGGTGAGCAGGGCGATGGCCTCGTCGATGTCCGCGACGGCGTGGATGTGGAACTCGCCGGCGGCGACCGCCGCGACCAGCTCGTTCGAGAGCATCAGCGTCCTGACGTTGGCCGTCGGGATCAACACCCCCTGCTCGCCGTCGAGCCCTCGCGCCCGGCAGAGCGCGAAGAAGCCCTCGATCTTCTCGTTCATCCCGCCGATGGCCTGGATGGCGCCGTGCTGATCGATTGCGCCGGTGATCGCCAGCGACTGACGCAGTGGCAGCCCGGAGAGCGCCGAGAGCAGGGCGCAGAGTTCGGCGGCCGAGGCGCTGTCGCCGTCGATCGGGCCGTGGGACTGCTCGAACACCAGGCTGGCGGCGAGCGAGAGCGGCTGGTGGCGGGCATAGCGCCCGGCGATGAAGCCCGAGAGGATCAGCACGCCCTTGGAGTGGAGCGGCCCGCCGAGCGCGACCTCGCGCTCGATGTCGATCAGTTCGCCCTCGCCGGCGCGCGCGCTGGCGCTGATCCGCACCGGGTGGCCGAAGCCGCTGGCGCCGAGTTCGACCACCGCCAGGCCGTTGACCTGGCCCGGCAGGTGCCCGGTGGTGGCGATGCGCAGGGTGTCCTCGAGGATCGCCTCCTGGATGCGGCGGCTGATGCGGTCGCAGCGGCGCCGGCGCGCAGCGAGCGCCCGATCGACGTCTTCGGCCTCGACCAGCTCGGTGCCGCGGACCCCGGCATGATGGTCGGCCTCGTGGACCAGATCGGCGAGCGCGCGCATCTGGCCGCTGAGATGCGTGCGCTCGCCGGCGAGCCGGGCGCTGTGCTCGATCACCCGGGCGACGGCGGTACGCGAGAAGTGACGTAGCCGCGAATCCCGGACCCAGCTGGCGACCAGTCGCGCCAGGGCGTGTTCGTGCTCGGGGTCGCGCGGCAGCCGCTCCTCGAACTCGGCGCTGACCTTGAACAACTCCTCGAACTCCGGGTCGGCCTCGGCGAGCAGGGCATAGAGCATGTGCTCGCCGAGCAACACCACCTTGACCCGGAGCGGGATCGGTTCGGGTTCCAGCGAGACGGTGGTCAGCGGGCCGTTGCCGCCCTCGGGCGAGTCGAAGCGGATCTCGTCGTTGTGCAGCGCGCGTTTGAGCGTCTCCCAGGCGAGGGGTTGGGCGAGCAGCTTGCGTGCCTCGATCACCAGATAGCCGCCGTTGGCGCGATGCAGCGCGCCGGGACGGATCATGGTGAAGTCGGTCTCGAGCGCGCCGAGCACGGCGCGGTGCTCGATGCGCCCGACCAGCTCGCGGGGGCTGGGCAGGTCGCATTGCACCACCGGCGCGCCGCCATCGTCCTGGTGCGAGAGCAGCGGATTGACCCGGTAGCGATGCATCCAGGGGGTGCCGTCCTGGGGGTTTTGCGGTTCCTCGTCGGTGACGAGGAACTGGTCGAAGTGCGCGATCACGTCGTCCTCGACCGCATGCAGATAGGCCAGGGTGTCGGGTTGGCCGTGGTGACGGCGCTCGATCTCCTCGAAGAGATGACGCACCGCGCCGCGCGCCTGATCGCTGTTGAGCCGGTCGATCTCCTCCTCGCAATGGCGCTTCCAGCGCGCCACCTGATCCATCACCGCGTGCAACGCCTCGCGCAGCTGCTCGATCTCGGTCTCGATGCTTGCGCGCTGCTCGGGTTCGAGCGCGGCGAAGGCCTCGGGCGCCATCGCCTTGCCCTCTTGCAGTGGCGCCAGACTCAGGCCCTCCTGGGTACGCAGCAGTGCCACACCCCGCTCCCGACGTTGTTCGAGACCGTGTTCGATGGCGCGGGCGCGGTTGCGGTAGTCGTCGCTCTCGAAGGCGCGTCGCAGTGCCCGTTGCAGGTCCCTCACCAGCCGCTCCATGTCGCGGGCCAGTCCGGGGCCCTGACCCGGCGACAGGCGTAGCGCCCTGGGGTGGTGTGGATGGCTGAAGTCGTGCACATAACACCAGTCGTCCGGGAGCGGGTCGCGTCGAGCGCGCCGTCGCAGCGCGTCGAGCACCAGCGCCGACTTGCCGCTGCCGGCGGGACCGATGGCAAAGAGGTTGTAGCCGCGATGACGGATGTCGATGGCCAGGCCGATCGCCTCGAGCGCGCGATCCTGACCGATGAAGCCCGTCAGCGGCTGCAGCTCGGCGGTGGTGGTGAAGGCCAGTCGCTCGGGGTCGCAGCAGAGCCGCAGCGCAGAGGCAGGCAGGGCGGTCATGATCTCTGCTCCTCGTCTTCGGCGCCCAGCCGTAGCCCGCTGACGCGCCTGACGCGGCGCCGCAGCGCGGCCTCGAGCACCCGTGGGCTCTGATGGACCAGGGTGAAACGCTCGCGGGCACGGGTGATGCCGGTATAGATCAGCTCGCGGGTGAGCACCGGGGTGGGGTGGTCGGGCAGGGCGAGGGCGGTATGGGTGAACTCCGAGCCCTGGGACTTGTGCACCGTCATCGCGAACACCGTCTCCACCGCCTGCAACCGGCTCGGCAGCACCCAGCGGATGGCGTCGCCGCCGTCGGGGTGCGGGAAGGCGACACGCAGCACCCGCCGCTGTCCACCGTCGGCGTCGCGCAGCGGCGTCTCCAGAGCGATACCGATGTCGCCGTTCATCAGCCGCAGCCCGTAGTCGTTGCGGGTGATCAGCACCGGTCGCCCGGCGAACCAGGCGTGATCGGTGCCGTCGAGCAGCCCGGCGCGGGTGAGCCAGTCAGCGATCCTGGCGTTGAGTCCGGCCACGCCCCAGGGGCCGTGGCGCAGCGCGGCGAGGAGCTGGAACTCGCCGTGGGCGGCGAGCACGGCGCGTGCCCAGTCGTCGATCTCGGTGTTGTCGGCCTCCGCGGCGGGGGCCTGCGCTCGCATCAGGCGGAGATAGCCGTGGTAGCCGGAGACCACCAGGTCGATCAGCGCGGGATCGTCGGGGGTCCGGACCGTCAGTTCGGCGATCACCCCGAGCGCCTCTTGCTGGGGGGCGGTGAAGAGCGCCTGGATCTCGGTGCGGGTGGGCGCGGGCTCGGTGTTGATGCGCTGGGCCAGCGCGCCGATCCCGCCCTCGGCGCGGAAGCGATAGCTGTGCCTGAGCATGGCGATGGCCTGGTCGAGCGGTGTGCCGGCATCGTCGAGGGTCTCGGGCGGGAGTGACTGACCACAGGCGGCGCCGACCCAGGCGGCGGTCGCCTCGGTGTAGTGTCCGGCGCTGGCGCGGCGGCAGAGATCGCCGAGCACCGCCCCGGCCTCGACCGAGGCGAGCTGGTCCTTGTCGCCGAGCAGCACCAGCGCGGTCTCGGGGCGCAGCGCCTCGATCAGCGCGGCCATCAGCTCGACATCGACCATCGAGGCCTCGTCGACCACCACCAGGTCGGCGTCGAGCGGGTTGCGGGCGTGGTGGCGGAAGGCGCGACTGTCGGGGATCGGGCCGAGCAGCCGATGCAGGGTCGAGACCGCGGTGGGGATGGTCGCGCGCAGCGACTCGGCCACCGGCAGGTCGGCTACCCGAGGGGCGATCGAGGCGTTGAGCCGGGCGGCGGCCTTGCCGGTGGGGGCGGCCAGACGGATGCGCAGCGGCGCCCGGTCGGCGGCGAGCGCGAGCCCCTGGAGCAGCGCGAGCAGACGCACCACGGTGGTGGTCTTGCCGGTGCCGGGACCGCCGGTGATCACCGCGAAGGGACTGCGCGCGGCGAGCACGCAGGCGATCCGCTGCCAGGGATCGCCATGCTCGGCGGGGAAGAGATCGGCGAGCAGCGGGCGCAGCCGTGCCGGGTCGAGAGGCTGAGGGCGCGTCAGACGCTGCGCGATGCCCTGTTCGATGATCCGCTCGTAGCGCCAGTAGCGGCGCAGATAGAGCAGCGGGCGTCGGGGCGTGCCGGCGAGCACCAGCGGCGCGCAGCCGTCGTCGTCGCTGCCGGCGAGATCGCAGACGGCGCTGCTGGCGCCGAGTCGCGCCGCCCAGGCGGCGGGGTCGAGCCCGGCGAGTCGGGCGGTGAGCGCGTCGTGGATGCCGGGCTCGGGCGGGCGCTCGGTGTCGCTGGCGAGCAGGGTCTCGGGGTGGGCGAGCGCATCGCCGAGGTCGAGACAGACGTGACCGTGACCATTGCGCTCGCTGACCAGGGCGACGGCGAGCAGCACCGCCGGGTCCTGCTCGCCCGCTTCGCGCTGGACGAAGCGGGCGAGCGCGAGATCGAGTGCGCGCAGTACACCCTGTTCGACCCACAGGGCCAGCTCGTCGAAGAGCGTCCGGGCCGTCTCGTTCATGTCGTTCATGCCGCCGCCTCCCGTTCGCCGGCGAAGAGCCGGTCGAGCGCCTCGATGAAGGCCACCGGCGGGCGGTCGAGATGGAGTCCCTGGGAGCTTGCCGCGGCGCCGCGCAGGAAGGCGTAGATGGCGCCGCCGAGGTGACGCTCGGGGTCATAGTCGGGCAGGCGTGCGCGCAACAGACGATGGAGCGCGAGCAGATAGAGCGCGTACTGCAGGTCGTAGCGCGCGGCGAGCACCGCCTCGCGCATCGCCGTCTGAGCGTAGGCGGCATCGTCCGGGCCGAGCCAGTTGGACTTCCAGTCGAGCAGGTAGAAGCGTCCCTGGTGCTCGAAGACCAGGTCGATGAAGCCCTTGAGCATGCCCTCGAGGCGCTGGCGCTCGAGCGCCGGGCGCGCCGCGCCGGGGGCGATGTGGCGGCGCACCAGGGCATCGAGCGCGGCGGTGTCGACGGCGCGGGTCTGGATCCAGAACTCGAGCTCGACCTGGAGGCGCTCGGGGTCGAGTGCGGCGAGCCGGAGATCGGCGCCGTCGATCGCGGCGAGCGACCAGGTGCGCGTCAGATAGCCGGCGAGCCACTGATCGAGTGTGTCGATCCAGTCGGTCAGCCCGCGTCTGTTGCAGCGGCGCGCGATGGTCTCGCGGCGCAGCGCGGTGGCGGCGAGCGCGGCGCGGTAGCCGCGCAGGGTCTCGCCCTCGGGGGCGCGCCATTCGAGGGTCGCGGCCCATTCGAGCAGGCCGTGGAGGAAGGTGCCGTAGCGACTGCCGCGCGGGAAGGCGTGCAGCCCGGTGAGGCGCGTCGGCTCGACCGGTCTCGCCCTCGGGGCCTCGGCCAGCGCCTCCTCGAAAGCGGTCTCCTGGGCGGCGGTCTCGCGCTCGCCCGGCGTGTCGTCGGGCTCCTCGCTGGCGCTGTGGCGGGCGAGCGCCGAGTAACTGGTGATCCACCAGGGGCGTGGTGGCCGGTGTGGTGGTGGCCGGGCGCTGTCGAGCGAGACCTCTGCCGCGGTCTGCGCGAGCGGCGTGGTCGCTCTCGGCTCGTCGAGCGTGGTGAGTGCCGGCCAGTGCGCGAGTCTCTCTCGGAGCGCAGAGGGTTCGTCGATCCCGAGCAGATGACCGAGCGCGGTGACCGGCAGCTCCTTGGTGGCGCCGAGTCCGAGCCAGAGTGCGTCGCGCGCCCGGGTGAGGGCGACATAGAGCTTGCGCAGGTCCTCGCCGAGGCGCTCGCCTTCGGCCTGCTCGACCAGCGTCGGCGCGGCATGGAGATGGAGCCGCAGTCGGCCCTCGGCATCATGGGTCTTGAGCGGGAGGTCGTCGCTGCGTACCTGACGGGTGGTGGCGACGAAGGGGACGAATACCAACGGATACTCCAGCCCCTTGGATTTGTGGATGGTGATCACCTGCACCAGGTCGGCGTCGCTCTCCAGTCGCAGCTGCTGGGTCTCGGCATCTTCGCCGCTCTCGCCCTGGATACGCGCCTCGAGCGCGCGCACCAGGGCCTGCTCGCCGTCGAGTTGCTGGCTGGCGCGGGCGAGCAGCTCGCCGAGATGGAGCAGGTCGGTGAGCGCACGCTCACCATCGGTGCGGGCGAGCAGCCGGGGTGCGATGGCGAAGTCGGCGATGACGCGATAGAGCAGCGGCAACACCCCCTGGGTGCGCCACAGCTGGTGATAGCGCCTGAGCCGTTCGCCGCAGTCGTCCCAGTAGAGTTCGTCGTGGTTGAGCCGGTCGAGCTGGTCGAGCGGCAGGCCGATGAGGTCGCAGGCCAGCGCCTGACGCATCAGCCGCTCGTCGAAGGGATCGGCGACGGCGCGCAGCAGCAGGAGCAGGTCGTGGGCCTGGCGGCTCTGATAGACGCTGTTGCGCTCGGAGAGATAGACGCTCGCCACGCCGAGCTGGTGCAGTTCGGCGCGGACCTGTGCGGCCTCCTGATGGCGATTGACCAGGACCGCGATGTCGCCGGCGCGCAACGGGCGGTGTCCGCCCCGTCCATCGGGGAGGGTGGCACGCCCGCTGGCACCCTGTTCGAGCAGCGAGACGATGGTACGCGCGGTGCAGGCGGCCATCCGCTGGGCATAGTCCCCCTTGCCGAGCGGTTTGCCCTCATCGCCGTCGAGCACCCAGGCCTGGAGCACCGGGGCGGGTTCGCCGTCGATCCTGAGGCGGTCGTCCTCGGCGCGGCTCGGATTGGGCGAGACGGCGAGGAAGGGGACCGGGTCGGCGGTCTGGTCGCGGAACAGGAAGGCGCCGCCGGGGCGTTGCTCGGCCTGGGCGAAGAGCGCGTTGATGCCCTCGATCAGCGCCGGGCAGGAGCGATAGTTGGTGTCGAGGCTGTAGTGCCGGGGCGCGGTGGCGGCGCGGGCGCGCAGATAGGTGTGGATGTCGGCGCCGCGGAAGGCATAGATCGACTGCTTGGGGTCGCCGATCATGAACAGTCCGGTCTCGGGGGCGTTCTCCTCGGGGCGGTAGACGGTGGCGAAGATGCGGTACTGCAGCGGGTCGGTGTCCTGGAACTCGTCGACCAGGGCGAAGGGGAACTGACGGCGGATGGTGGCCGCCAGGCGCGCGCCCTGCGGACCCTGCAGCGCTTGGTCGAGTCGTTCAAGCAGATCGTGCTGGGTGAGCAGGGCGCGCGCGCGCTTCTCCTCCTCGATGCGTTCGGCAACCCGGTGCAGGGCGTGGGCGAGCAGCGGCGGTTGGAGTTCCGGGAGGTCGGCGAGCTGCTCGAAGAGCGTCTCGAGCGCACGGCAGGCGGGATGATCGACGGGTGGGGCGTCATCCTTCCAGATCTCTGCGACGGCCCGTGATGACATGCGCTGCCAGGAGCGGCTGTCGGCCTTCAGTGCGGGGTGTTCGGCCTCGGGGTCGAGGATCCAGGCACGCAGTTGCGTGATGACATCGGCGCGATGCTTGCTGTTGAGCTGGCGCTGGTTGAATGCCTTGCGCGCGGCGGCCTCCTCGAAGAGGGTCTCGAGCTGGCCGCACCAATCCTGCTCCGACCACGCCTGTTTGAGCGTCTCGATCCGTCGGCGACGCGTCTCGAGCACGTCGGCGATGATCGTCTCGGGCGGTTGTTCGGGCGCCCTCGGGGCGTGCTCGCGCAGCCCGAGCAGTCGGGCGAGTCGCTGTTCGAGCGCGAGCGGGGACGACCAATGCACGTGGACCCGGGCGAGGGTGGCGCGATCGAGTCCGCCGTAGCAGCTGCGCCAATAGTCCTCGACGGCCTGACGCAGCAGCGGCGCGGCATCGTTCTCCAGTTCCAGCTCGAACATGTTGCCGCTGTCGAAGGCGTGCTCGCGCAGCATCCGGTGACACCAGGCGTGGATGGTCGAGATCGCCGCCTCGTCCATCCACTCGGCGGCCTGTTCGAGATGACGGGCGCAGAGGTTGGGGTCGGTGTGCGCGCTCATCTCCGTACGCAGCCGGGCGAGCAACGGATCGCCGCTGTCCGTCTCCGGACAGCGGAAGGCGGCGGCGGCCTCGACCAGCCGGGCGCGGATGCGCCCGCGCAGCTCGTCGGTGGCGGCGTTGGTGAAGGTCACCACCAGGATCTCGGGTGGCTGCAGCCGGGTGCGTGCGCCGAGCGCGACACCGTGACCGAGCACCAGACGGAGATAGAGCATCGCCAGGGTGAAGGTCTTGCCGGTGCCGGCGCTGGCCTCGATCAGACGGGCGCCGCAAAGCGGGATGGCGAGTGGGTCGAGACGATTGGGTTCAGCTGTCATCCCAGGTGGCCTGGTCGGGGTTCTTGATGTCGGTGTGCAGGTCGGTATAGAGCCGCTCGGCCCAGTCGGTGAACTCGGGATGTCGCTGGAGGCTTGAGGCGTCGGGATAGCAGCGAGCGAGATAACCGCTGTGCTCCAGGGCCGCGGTGAAAGACGGTTCGAGGTCCGGGGCGTCGTCGCGGCGTCCGAGCCAGGCGATGCCGGTCTCCAGGGTCGCCGGCAGCGGCGCGCGCATCCCCGCCCACCAGGCCGCGAGCAGTCGTTGGAGACGGGTACGCGAGAGTTCGGGATCGAGCGGACGCAGGTGCAGCCGACCCGCCGGGGTGAGCACCCAGGTGGCGACCGGCTCACCGTTGAGCTGGGCGGCGAGATGGTGCAACCAGTGCTCGACGATCTGGTGCCAGCGGTAGTGCTTGTCCTTGACGATGCTGCTGGCGCTGAGCCGGAGCTGGATGCGTGTGTCCTGGTGCTCGGCGCCGAGCCGGGGGGCGAGCTGGTCCTCGAGACGCAGCGCCACATCGCCGTCGGTGCGGTGTTCGAGGCTGAGCGGTGAGGGGTGCCCGAGATCGCGTGGATACTCGCGACGCAGTGTCTGCCAGCGCTGGTGGAGCGGCAGCAGTCGCTCGCCGATGCCGGCGGCGAGCAACTCGCCCTGGGCGCCCGCGGGCAGTTCGCCCCGGGCCTGCAGCCGTTCGAGCGCGGCCTCCAGCCGGGGGGCGAGTGCGAGTTCGACGTCGGCGGGATCGAACAGTTCGGTGATCAGCTGGTCGCTGAGCTGCCAGTTGAGCAGGCCGTCGAGGGCGAAGGTCTCGACATCGGATGGCCGCTCGCTGGCGCGCGGGCGGTCGACTTGGAGACGCTGACGGAACAGCGCATCGACCGGGGCGCGGAGGAACTGGGCGAGTCGACGCAGGTCGAGCGGTCCTTCCGGGCTCCAGGTGGGGAGATCGCTGTCGTCGTCGGTGCCGGGTGTGTCGTGGATTGCGCGCCACTCGCTGGCATAGGTGAACAGCCGGGGGTCGCGACCGGGGCGGAAGTAGGCGCGACTGAAGGGCTGCAGCGGGTGCTCGGTGGTGAGCGCGGCGAGCAGCGTCTGACCGTCGCCGTCGGGGTTGGCGCAGCGCCAACCGGCGGCGAGGTGGTCGCGCAGCTGACCGACCAGGACCGAGGGGGTCTTGGGGGTGTTGTCGCGGATGTCGCGCCCGATCCAGCTGATCGACAGCCGCTCGCGTGCCGAGAGCAGCGCCTCGAGGAAGAGATAGCGGTCGTCCTCGCGGCGCGAGCGATCGCCCGGGCGGTAGTCGTCGGCCATCAGGTCGAAGTCGGGGGGGCGATGGTTGCGCGGATAGTCGCCGTCGTTCATCCCCAGCAGCCAGATCTGGCGGAAGGGGATGGCGCGCATCGGCATCAGCGTGGCGAAGTTGATCGCGCCGCCGAGAAAGCGCTGGGTGAGGCTGGGTGCGTCGAGCCCGCGCAGCAGGGTGTCGCGCAGCACCTCCAGCGGCAGGGGCTCGGCGCCGGCGTCGGCCTGACGACAGTCCTCGTCCCACTGCTCGAGGCTCTCGCGTACGCGCGCCAGGGCCAGCTCGTCGCTCTCGCCGCAGGGGCTGAAACAATCCTCGAGCAGTTGCTCGATGGTCGTGACCCAGTCGCCCGGGGTGCGCGGCTGGTCGAGTCGTTCCCAGTAGCGCTCCAGGGTCTCCAGCAGGTCGATCAACGGGCCGAGCAGTGTCGCCTCCAGGCCGCCGACCTCGGCGTGCGGCTCGATCCCGCGCCAGGCGCAGGTCGCGCCGGCGGCGAAGCCGAGCAGCATCCGCCGCAGTCCGAAGCGCCAGGTGTTGCGCTCGGCCGCGGCGGGCAGTCCGAGGTGTTCGCGCTGGCGCCCGTCGAGTCCCCAGCGCACGTTGGCGCCGATGATCCAGCTGCGCAGCCGGGGCAGCTCGCCCTCGGTGAGACCGAAACGCGCGCGCAGCGCGGCGATGTCGAGCAGATCGAGCAACTCGGTGACGGTGAAGCGCGCTCGCGGCAGGTCGAGCAGCGTGGCGACCCCGATCAGCAGCGGATTGCGGTGGCGCTCGCCCTGGTCGGCGATGTGGAAGGGCAGATGACGCGGATCCCGGCGCGGGATGCGGCCGAACACCGCAGCGATGTGCGGCGCATAGAGGTCGATGTCGGGGACCATCACCAGGATCTCGCGCGGGGCGAGTGGGCGGCCCTCGGCCTCGGCGGTGACGAATGCGGCGAGCAGCTGGTCGTGGAGGATCTCGACCTCACGCTGGGCGCTGTGGGCGATGGTGAAGCCCAGGCTGTGGTCGTCGGTGGGATCGATCGCCGTGTTCTGCTGCTGGCGCTCGCCGAGCGGTCGCAGGTCGAGGATGTCGTCCTGGAGCTGGGCGAGCAGATGGTGCTCGGTGGCGGACTCGAACAGGTCGATGTCGAGCGACTGCTGGCGGAACACGCCTTCGTAGTGCTCGCGCCGGTCGTGCTCGTCGAGCAGACGGATGTAGTCGCGCCCCTGCCGACCCCAGGCGGCGAGCAGCGGGTGACCGTGGAGATGGAGGGCGGTCTCGTCGACGTCCTCGGGGACCTTGCGCGCGTGGTTGCGCCCATAGGCGCGGGCGAAGAGTGCGCGACCCTCGATGATGTCGCCCCAGTAGTGTCGGCTGGGATTGTGGACGAAGAGCATCACCTGACTGTGGGCGGCGATGCCCTCGAGTACCTCGAGGGTCTGGCGCGGTAGCGAGGAGATGCCGAAGACGATCACCCGCCGCGGCAGCCGGGCCGGGGCGGCGTCCTCGACCGTGGCGAGGAAGCGACGGTGGATCTCGGCGCGGCTGGCCTGGGCGAGCGGGTCGTCGGTGGTCGTCCCGGCGAGGTCCTGGTGGAGCAGTCGCCACAGCAGCGGTTGCCAGCGCTGCTGCTCGGGCACGGGCTGTTGCGTGGCGTCGGCGCGGATCAGGACGTCCTTGCCGCATCCCCAGGCCTCGAGCCAGTCGGCGCGATAGACCTGGTACTGGTCGAAGAGGTCGGCGAGTCGTTCGGCGAGTTGATGACGTCGGCGCGCGCTCTCCTCGCCGTGCATGAAGGCGTGTAGCGGCGCGAGCACCGGATCGGCGGGGCGTTGCAGCAGCTCGCCGAGCAGCCGGTGGATGCGCCAGGTGAGTGGCGCCTTGTCATAGGGGGAGCTTGGCGGCAATGCGCCGAGCACGCCGCGGTAGGCCTCCCAGACGAAGCGTCCCGGCAGCATCACCCGCAGCGCGGCGGAGATGCCGCAGCCGCCACCGAGTTCGCCCCCCGCCGGTTCGGCGAGGGCGAGTTTGATCCACTGGGCGATGCCGTTGCTCTGCACCAGCACCACCTCGTCCTCGAGCGGGTGGAGCGGGTAGCGTGCCACCCAGGTGGTCAGCAGGTCGCGCAGTGACTCCAGCCGGTTGCCCTGGATCAGCATGAACCCGGTGGGCCAGTCCCCAGATCTCGTCACCCCGTGCGACTCCTCTCGTGTATCCGCTCGCCCTCGTCGGGCTTCGATGTTCCCGTCCCATCCTGCATCAGGAGCCGGGGGCGATCAATCCGCGGCTGCCGAGTCGCCGTGATCGCGATGGGACGATGACCGGCCGGGATGTCGTGGCAATCACGAAAAACTTTTCACACGATCGTTTGACAAGCTAGTTTTTGGGGTGATAGCGTCATTGCCGAATCGCAATCAGGCAGGCGCAGGCTTCCGGCTGAAAATCAGGGAAGCGGTTCTCAACACCATCGGAGTTACAGGAACGTATGTCCGAGCCAGTCGTTGATCTCTACGAGCAGGACCTCGAGCCGAGAGCGGCCAACCACGAGCCGCTCAGTCCGCTGAACTTCATCGAGCACACCGCGGCGATCCATCCTCGCAAACTGGCCATGGTGCATGGCACGATCAGGCGCGACTGGGCCGAGACCTATCGTCGCTGTCGCCAGCTCGCCAGCGCGCTCGAACGGCGCGGGATCGGCCGCGGCGACACCGTCTCCATCGTCGCCCCCAATATTCCGGCACACTTCGAGGCGCATTTCGGCGTGCCCATGGCCGGGGCGGTGCTCAACTCCATCAATACCCGACTCGATGCCCCGGCGATCGCCTTCATCCTCGAACACGCCGAGGCGAGGGCGGTACTGGTCGACTGCGAGTGCGCCGAGGTCGTCGGTCGGGCGCTGGCGCGCATCGAGCGCGAGATCCTGGTGATCGACATTGCCGACCCGGACTTCGCCGATGCCCAGGCGCCGATCGGCGAGATCGACTACGAGTCCTTCCTCGCCGAGGGCGATCCCGATCATCAGTGGTCGGTGCCCGACGACGAGTGGCGGGCGATCACCCTCAACTACACCTCGGGCACCACGGGTGATCCCAAGGGGGTGGTCTATCACCATCGCGGGGCCTATCTCGGCGCGATCAACAACGTGCTGAGCTGGGGACTGCCCAACCACGCGGTCTATCTCTGGACCCTGCCGATGTTCCACTGCAACGGCTGGTGCTTCCCCTGGACCATGGCGGCGATGGCCGGGGTCAATGTCTGTCTGCGTCATGTACGGGCACACACCATCGTC
Organism: Marichromatium sp. AB31; assembly: GCF_003718685.1. Classification (NCBI taxonomy): domain Bacteria; kingdom Pseudomonadati; phylum Pseudomonadota; class Gammaproteobacteria; order Chromatiales; family Chromatiaceae; genus Marichromatium; species Marichromatium sp. AB31. Next base: position 119,041 of record NZ_RHFI01000007.1, read on the forward strand.
GAGACCATCGCCCGTGAGGGCGTGACCCATCTGTGCGGCGCGCCGATCGTGCTGAAGATGATCAACGAGGTGCCGGCCGAGGCGAAGGCCGCGATCACCCAGTCGGTGCGGGTGATGACCGCCGGTGCGCCGCCGCCCTCGTCGGTGATCGCCGGGATGGAGGCGATGGGCTTCGAGGTCACCCATGTCTACGGACTGACCGAGACCTATGGTCCCTGTGTGGCCTGTGCCTGGAACGACGAGTGGGACGGGCTGGCGCTGGAGGAGCGGGCACGGCTCAAGGCGCGCCAGGGGGTACGGATGCCGATGCAGGCGGCGATCATGGTCGCCGATCCCGCCACCCTGCAGCCGATCCGCCAGGACGGCGTGACCCTGGGCGAGATCATGATCCGCGGCAACCTGGTGATGAAGGGGTATCTGAAGAACCCGGACACCACCCGACGCGCCTTCGATCGCGGCTGGTTCCACAGTGGCGATCTCGCCGTCTGGCACCCGGACGGCTATGTCGAGATCAAGGACCGCTCCAAGGACATCATCATCTCGGGTGGCGAGAACATCTCCTCGATCGAGGTCGAGGAGGTGCTCTTCGGCCATCCGCTGGTGCAGGACGTCGCCGTGGTCGCCAAGCGCGACGAGAAGTGGGGCGAGGTGCCCTGTGCCTTCATCACCCTGGTCGCCGACGCCGAGCTTAGCGAGCAGGCGGTGATCGACTATTGCCGCGCCCGCATGGCCCATTTCAAGGCGCCCAAGTATGTGGTCTTCGCCACCCTGCCACGCACCCCCACCGGCAAGCTGCAGAAGTATCTCCTGCGCCAGTGGGCGAACGATGCCCAGAGCGAGGTCGCGACGGCCTGAACGCCGTATCGACCGAGATCGAGTGATGGAGAGAGACGAGGCGACGACCGTCGTCGTACCGGCCCCTGTCGATGACTGGGGCCCGAGGAGGAGCGTCATGAAGATACTGGTCCCGATCAAGCGGGTCATCGACTACAACGTCAGGGTCAGGGTCAAGTCCGATCACTCGGACGTCGACCTGGCCAACGTCAAGATGGCCATCAATCCCTTCTGCGAGATCGCCGTCGAGGCGGCCGTCCGGTTGCGCGAGGACGGCAAGGCCGATGAGGTGGTGGCCGTCTCGGTCGGTCCCAAGGCGGTGCAGGAACAGCTGCGGACCGCGTTGGCGATGGGGGCCGATCGCGCCATCTGGGTCGAGACGGCCGAGGATGCCGATCTCGGCCCGCTGGGGATCGCCCAGTTGCTCGCGGCGCTGGTGCGCGAGGAGCAGCCGGGGCTGGTGCTGCTCGGCAAGCAGTCGATCGACGGTGACAACAACCAGGTCGGGCAGATGCTCGCCGGTCTGCTCGGTTATCCCCAGGGCACCTTCGTCTCCGGACTCGAGGTGGTGGACGAGGGCATCGAGGTCGTCCGCGAGGTCGACGGTGGTCTGCAGACCCTGGCGTTGCGACTGCCGGCGGTGATCACCACCGACCTGCGACTCAACACCCCGCGTTTCATCCGTGCCCCCGACATCATGAAGTCCCGGCGCAAGCCGATCGCGCACACCGGAGCCGAGCAGCTCGGGGTCTCTCCGGCAGCGGGGCCGCGCCTGCTGGCGGTACATCCGCCCGAGCCGCGCGCCGGCGGGATCCGGGTCGAGTCGGTCGGCGAGCTGCTCGAGCGGCTGAGACAGGCACAGGTGATCTGAATGGAGGAGGGGATGATGCGCACTCTGGTGATCGCGGAACAGGACAGGGGCCGGCTGGCGCCGGCGACACTCAACGTCCTGGGCGCCGCCGGCGAACTCGATGGACCCTGCGACCTGCTGGTGGTCGGGCATGACTGTGCGGCGGCGATCGAGTCCGCCCGCGTGCTTCCTGGCGTCGAGCGCGTGCTGGTGGCCGATGCCCCGGTCTATGCCGATCGGCTCGCCGAGAATCTCGCCGAGCTGGTGGTGGCGGTCGCGCCCGGCTACAGCCATCTGCTGGCTGCGGCCAGCACCTCGGGCAAGGATCTGATGCCGCGGGCAGCGGCGCTGCTCGGGGTCAATCAGGTCTCCGAGGTGATTGCGGTCGAGTCCCCGGCGCGGTTTCGCCGACCGATCTATGCCGGTAACGCCATCGCCACGGTGGAGAGCGACGACCCGGTGAAGGTGCTGACGGTGCGTCAGACCGCCTTCGCCGCGGTCGAGCCCGCTGGCGGCACGGCCGAGGTGGTCGAGCTCGAGCAGGTGATCGAGGCGGTCGCGACTCGGCTGGTCGGCGAGCAGCTGGCCGAGTCCGAGCGCCCGGAGCTGACCAGCGCGCGGGTGGTGGTCAGCGGTGGTCGCGGACTCGGCAGTCGCGAGGGCTTCGAGCTGGTCTATCGGCTCGCCGATCGGCTCGACGCCGCCGTCGGCGCCTCGCGTGCGGCGGTGGACGCCGGCTTCGTCGCCAACGACCTGCAGGTCGGCCAGACCGGCAAGGTGGTCGCGCCCGAGCTCTATATCGCGCTCGGCGTCTCGGGGGCGATCCAGCACCTGGCGGGGATGAAGGATTCGAAGGTGGTGGTGGCGATCAACAAGGACCCGGACGCGCCGATCTTTGAGGTTGCCGACTACGGGCTGATCGCCGATCTGTTCGAGGCCGTGCCCGAACTTATCGAAGCACTCTGACTCCCTTGGTATAACCATGAGCAGCTATCAGCATTGCTATCGCGAGAGTGATTTCGTCCTTCGCCATCTGATCGATTTCGACGGACTCTGTGTCGAGAACGGCTTCGAGGGCGTGGATCTGGACCTTGCCAACAGCCTGATCGACGAGGCCGCGCGCTTCGGCGCCGAGGTGTTGGCGCCGCTCAATGTCGTCGGTGACCGTGAGGGTGCCCGGATGGGTGAGGGGGGCGTGGTGGAGACGCCCGGTTTCGCCGCTGCCTATCGGCAGTTCGCCGAGGGGGGCTGGCAGTCGCTCAAGGTCGACGAAGGCCATGGCGGACAGGGGTTGCCCGATGTGCTCAATGCCGCGGTCAGCGAGATCTGGCACGCGGCCAACCTGTCGCTGGCGCTCTGCCCGATGCTCACCGAAGGCGCGATCGAGGCCCTTGCCGAGCACGGCGACGAGACCCTGCGCGCGCGTTATCTGCCGCGTCTGAGCAGTGGCGAGTGGACCGGCACGATGAACCTCACCGAGCCCGACGCCGGCTCGGATCTGGCGGCGATCAAGACCCGCGCGGTGCCGGATGGAGAGGGTTACCGCATCAGCGGTCAGAAGATCTTCATCACCTGGGGCGATCACCGGATGACCGACAACATCGTCCACCTGGTGCTCGCGCGACTGCCCGATGCGCCGCCCGGGGTGAAGGGGATCTCGCTGTTCGTGGTCCCCAAGTATCGGCTGGACGCGCATGGCGACCCGGCCGAGGCCAATGGGGTGCGCTGTCTCTCACTCGAACACAAGCTCGGCATCCATGGCAGCCCGACCTGTGTGATGGCGTTCGACGACGCCTGGGGCGAGTTGGTCGGCGAGCCGCATCGCGGGCTCGCCTATATGTTCACCATGATGAACCGTGAGCGCCAGGTCGTCGGCCTGCAGGGCTTGGCGATTGCCGAGCGCGCCTATCAGCAGGCGCGTCTGTATGCGATGGAGCGGTTGCAGGGCACGCGTCGTGACGGCACGCGGGTGGCGATCATCGCGCACCCGGACGTGCGGCGGATGCTGATGACGATGAAGAGTGGCATCGAGGCGATGCGCGCCCTGGTGCTGGAGACCGCGGCCGAAGCCGACCGGGCGCGGGGCGCGAATGAGGGTGCGCGTCGGGCGCATCATCAGGCCAGGCTCGAACTCTTCACCCCGATCGTCAAGGGCTGGATCACCGAGTTCGCCCAGGAACTGACCTCGCTGGCGATCCAGGTCCACGGCGGCATGGGCTTCGTCGAGGAGACCGGGGTGGCGCAGCACTATCGCGACGCACGCATCCTCACCATCTACGAGGGGACGACCGGGATCCAGGCGCTCGATCTGATCTCGCGCAAGCTGCTCGCCGACGAGGGGCGGGCGATCGGGGTGTTGTTCGATGAGATGGAGGAAACGCTCGGCGTGCTCCGGCAGGCCGAGGAGGCGTCTCTGGTCGTACTCGTCGCCCCCTTCGCCGATGGGCTCGCCGCGGCACGACGGGCGTGCGACTGGGTGCTGCGCGAGGCGCCAGACGATCGCCAGTTGGCCGGTGCCGTCAGCGTCGAGTTGCTGATGCTGCTGGGCTATCTCTGTGGTGGCTGGATGCAGGTGCGCAGCGCACTGGCTGCGCATCGCGCGATCGAGGACGGGGAGGGCGATGCGCTCTTTTTCGATGCCAAGCTCAAGACGGCCCGTTTCTATTGCGAGCACGTGCTGGCACGGACCCAGGCGGCGCTGACCTCGGTGCTGGCCGGATCGACGACCCTGATGGCGCTCGATGCAGGGCAATTCTGAGGAGTCGTCGATGAGCGAACGCGATCTGATGGAGTTCGACGTGGTGATCGTCGGCGCCGGACCGGCCGGGCTGGCGACCGCGATCCGGCTGGCGCAGGCCGACCCGGCGCCGAGCGTGTGCGTGGTGGAGAAGGGGGCCGAGGTCGGTGCTCATATCCTCTCGGGCGCGGTGATCGAGACCCGGGGTCTTGATGAGCTGATCCCGGACTGGCGTGAACGCGGCGCGCCTTTGGAGACCCCGGTCGAGCGCGAGGAGCTGTATCTGCTGCGCGATGCGCAACGCAGCTGGCGGATCCCCGAGGCGATCTCGCCCCCGAGTTTACATAATGCAGGCAATTATCTGGTCAGTCTCGGCAACCTGTGTCGCTGGTTGGCCGCTGAGGCCGAGGGTCTGGGCGTCGAGATCTTCCCTGGGTTCGCCGCCACCGAGGTGCTGTTCGGCGAGCACGGTGAGGTGATCGGTGTCGCCACCGGCGACATGGGGATCGGCGCCGATGGCCGTCCCAAGGACAATCATGCCCCCGGGGTCGAGTTGAGGGCGCGCCAGACCGTCTTCGCCGAGGGGTGTCGGGGCCATCTCGGCAAGCAACTCTACCAGCGCTTCGGCCTGGATGCCGAGTCGACTCCTCAGCATCATGCCTTGGGCATCAAGGAGTTGTGGGAGATCGCGGCGGATCGGCACGAGCTCGGGCTGGTGCAGCACGGTACCGGCTGGCCCTTGCCAGAGGGAACCCATGGTGGCTTCTTCCTCTATCACCTGAGCAGGTGTCAGGTCGCCGTCGGGTTGATCGTCGATCTCGATTATCCCAATCCCTGGCTCAGTCCCTTCGACGAGTTCCAGCGGATGAAGCACCACCCGCTGTTCGCCGCCACCCTTGAGGGGGGAAGACGGATCGCCTATGGCGCACGCGCGCTGGCCAAGGGTGGTTTCGATGCCTTGCCCAGACAGCACTTCCCCGGGGGCTGTCTGGCCGGGTGCGAGGGCGGTACGCTCGACAACGCCAAGCTCAAGGGGGTTCATACCGCGCTCAAGAGCGGGATGTTGGTCGCCGAGGAGATCCTTGCGGCCTTCGCCGTCGGTGATCCCGGTGGGCGCGAGCTGACGGGTCTCGAGGCGCGGTTGCGTGCATCCTGGCTGTACGAGGACCTGCGTGTCGGTCGCAACTTCGGCCGATCGCTGCACCGTTTCGGGACCCTGCTCGGTGGGGCTGTCAACAGCCTGGATCAGCGCCTGCTCGGCGGCAGACGACCGATCCGGCGTCCGGGCGATGCGCCGGACCATACCTGGCTGGAACCTGCCGCACTGAGCGAGCCGCTCAGCTATCCCGGGCCCGATGGGGTGCTCAGCTTCGATCGGCTCTCCTCGGTCTATCTCGCCAATACGGCACACGAGGAGGATCAACCCTGTCATCTGCATCTGGCCGACCCGTCGATCCCGACCGGCTCGAATCTGGCCGAGTATGCGGAACCCGCGCAGCGCTACTGTCCGGCCGGGGTCTACGAGCTGGTGGGCGAGGGCGGTGATGACCCGCGTCTGCAGATCAATGCAGCCAACTGTGTGCACTGCAAGACCTGCGACATCAAGGACCCGGCGGCCAATATCACCTGGGTCGCCCCCGAGGGCGGTAGTGGCCCGAACTATCCGAACATGTGAATGAGGAACCAAGGATGCCGACCCTCGAAATCGGTCAGCGCGCAACCCTGACCCGGGCCTTCAGCGAGGCCGATGTGCGTTTCTTTGCCGAACTCTCGGGCGACTGTAATCCCGTGCATCTCGACCCCGTCTATGCAGCCGAGACGCGATTCGGTGAGCGGATCGTTCACGGGATCCTGGTCTCGAGTCTGTTGTCGGCCTTGCTTGGCCATCATCTGCCGGGCGACGGTGCGATCTATCTCGGCCAGGAGCTCAATTTCAAGGCGCCGGTCTATCTCGACATGCCGGTCACCGCCTCGGTCGAGATCACCGCAATCCGTACCGACAAGCCGATCGTCACCCTGGAGACGCGCTGTGTGGACGCCGAGACGGATCGGCTCCTGATCTCTGGTGAGGCGCGAATGTACGTACCCTGGTTGCAAGCCTGACCGCTCCGATTGGAGCGATATCGAGTACGGGAGATGCCGGTCAGGTGTCTCCCGTGTTCGTTTGTGTCAGATGATGCGTCGACTGCACGCCCTGGCGTACCATATCGAGCATGATGTCGGCGATCTCCTCAGGGGAGCGGATGCCGCGGCGGTACCACAGGCATGCCCAGTTCATCCCGCCGAGCAGGAACAGGCGCAACAGCGAACGATCGGTGTCCGGGGCGACCGGAAGATCCTCGATCAACTCCCTGAACAGATTCTCGTAGGTCTTGCGAAAGGGCGTGATGCGCTTGAGCAGGTTGTGCTTTCCCACCAGCGCCAGGTTGCGTCCGGTGATCCTGTCCACCGGTGATCCCTCGACGATTCCGGCGACATGGACCTCGCAAGCGACGCGCAATCGCTCCCAGGGGTCGTCTAGATCCGCGATGGCGGCCTTGATCCTGGCCTCGACCCTGGTGATTCCGGTGCGATGTACGGCGAGATAGAGTTCCTCCTTCGAAGGGAAATAGTGATAGACGGAGCCTGGCAACAGGCCCACCTTTCCGGCGATATCGCGGATGGAGGTGCCGTCGTAGCCGAGGTCGAAGAAGAGCTCTGCGGCCGCATCGAGGATACGGGTCTTGCGATCTCGTGGCGGAGCGTCCTCGGCGGGTTCGTCCTCGGACAGCGCGCCACGAGCGAGCAGGGCGCGTTGACGTTGGTCGAGTGATTCCATTCCTTTTGGTGAACTGCGTACCAGCGCCCTGAGACGCTTTACCTGGGTCTCGAGTCCGTGGCGTTGGAGGACATAGCGGACGCCGGATGGTGAGATTCTGAGCCCTGAGGCGCAGAGCAGACGTGAGATCGACGCCTGTCCGAGCTCAGGACGCTCGCGTGCCAACCTTAGGATTGCTTCTTCTCGAGCTGGGTCTGTTGGTGGGTTTGGTCTCATTCTGGATCGCTGCCGTTATGGGATGTTGATCGAGAGTAGCATGTTGCTTTTTACTTATAAACTATCTAAACGAATATTTGACAAGTCTAACTTATATGACTGGTTTCCGTCCTTTAGGTAGGCTTTTGAGGAAAGTCCAAAAAGAAACCAATGGGAATATCTTGCCCAAGAGTTAACATAATATATGTTATGCGCAATCAAGGGTGAGGGCCGCTCAGGCCCCGCTCCGCGTGGCGACTGGGCCGAACACGAAGCCATCGTCTTCTGCCGCCAGCAGAATGCCCGGCGCGGCGAACCAACCCCTCAGCGTCACGCCTGATCCACCTGCATGTAGCCCAACACGCATCAGCGCCAGCTCATCCAAGTCCGTAACCAGCGCCACATAGCAACCGAAGCGTGTTGCGTCTCCGTTTGCCCCGACGTTTGACAATCCTCTCACCCATGAAGAAGCTATCGAACGTTACCCGGACCAACCGGCCCCATGCTCCGCCCGCTGCCGGTTCGATCACTCACTCAGTCCATTATCGACTGCATTCATGGACGTACCTCAATATGTCGATCATCGAAGTCGAGCATCTGACCAAGGAGTTCAAGCTCGGTCAGCTACATAGTCTGAAGAGCTCACTCGTCAATCAGGCGCGCCGCATTCTTGGCCAAGCACCGACCGAGACCCCGCCCTTCAAGGCACTCGACGATGTCGGTTTCAGCATCGAGGAAGGTGAAGTCGTCGGTATCATCGGACACAACGGCGCCGGCAAGAGTACCTTGCTGAAGCTGCTTGCGAACATCACCAGCCCGACCTCGGGAACGATCAGAGTGGATGGCCGGATTGCGCCGCTGATCGAGGTCGGCGCCGGTTTCGTCCCGGACCTGACCGGACGCGAGAACGTCTATCTCAACGGCGCCATTCTGGGCATGTCGCGTCAGCGGATCGAGGAAAAATTCGACGAAATCGTCGATTTCGCCGAGATGTCGGCCTTCATCGACACCCCGGTCAAGCGTTACAGCTCGGGGATGAAGGTCAAGCTCGCCTTCGCCGTCGCCACCAGCATCGACTCGGAGATCCTCATCGTCGACGAGGTCCTCGCCGTCGGTGATCTCGCCTTCCAGCGCAAGTGTTTCGATCGTATGGAAGACCTGATCCGGCGGCGCGGCAAGACCGTTCTGCTGGTCAGTCACAACATTCGTCAGGTCTCGCGCATCTGCTCGCGGGTGATGCTGTTCGAACGCGGGCGCGTGCTGATGGATGATGCCCCTCAACCAGTCGTTGACCTTTACTACCAGAAGAGCAACGAGAAGGTCCTGGCCGATCACTCGGAAGCGATCCTCAAGCACGCCCGTATCGACACCTCCGGCGAGGCGGAGGTCCTCAGCGTAACCCTGCTCGACGACCAGGACAGCCCGACCGATGCCGTCGAGTCCGGCGGGCCGCTCAAGGTCCGGGTGCGCTTCAAGCTCCATGTCGCGCTCGAACAACCCGAGATCGTGATCGGCACCCATACCACGGACTTCGTTTATCTCGACTCGGGTTCGACCGCCGGGATCGCCGAACGGCCCGACCTCGCAGCCGGCGAACACGAGGTCGAATACCGGATCGATACCTATCCCCTCGCCCCCGGGACCTACAACATCCGTTTTGCCCTGCTCGATCGCAACCGACGGATGGTCTACATCGGCGAGGCGCTGAAGGTGTTCATGGTGAAGTCACAGGGTAACGAGGCCAATGAGGCCTCGGCGCGCATGCTCTCGTTGCCTGCTTCCTGGGTACTCGACGGTCGAGCCTATGTCGGCGCATAAGATGAGACGCATTATCAATTTCCATCGTGATGATCCGAATATCGGCGATCAGATGAGCGCGCCGACGCGCTATTTCGACTTCCCCGACCACGAGGTGGTGCGCGCGGATCTGATCGACGAGACGTCACTCGACCTCGACGAGGCCATCGTCATCCTCGGTGGCGGCGGTCTGCTCGACACCTTCTTCCTGCCCGCCATCGAGCGGATCAGGACCGCCACCAGGACGGGGCGGCTCATCGCCTGGGGGGTCGGCCAGCAACTCGATACCGGCCCCTGGTGGCAACGTTATCCCGAGTTCCCCTACGCTCGCTTCCTCGAGGGGTTCGACCTCGTCGGAATCCGCGACGACGGCTTTGCCCACCCCTGGGTGCCTTGCGCCAGCTGCATGCACCCGATCTTCGACGCCCCGCCGGCGCCGCATCACGAATTCGTGGTCTTCTCTCACCGTTCACGCCCACTGCCGATCCTGGAGTGGCCCAACCTGCGCAACGATCAGGCCGATTTCGAGGAGACCATCGCCTTTCTCGCCTCGGGCGAGACCATCATCACCAGCTCCTACCACGGCCTGTACTGGGGCATGCTGCTCGGGCGGCGGGTGCTCGCCTTCCCGTTCAACTCCAAGTTTCTCACCCTGCGTCATCCCCCAACCCTGTACCCGGCGATCTGGGAGCGCCCGGGGCGACTGCAGCGACTGCTCGGGCGGCTGCGTGCACGCACCCCCTCCCCCTATGTCTGTCGCGATGTCGAGGGCTGGCGGCTACTTGCGGGCGCCAGCCGCGCCCAACCAGAGATGCTGGAGGCCTGTCGGGCAAGCAATCGCGCCTTCCATCAACGGGTTCTGGAGCTGATCGACCAGGGTGACTGACCCCCTGCTCAACCGCCTTGGTCCAGGGCATGGATGAAGATCCGCCGCCCCTCCGGATCGACCTCTCGCGCCAGCTCGAGCAGGTGTCGGTGATGGGTGAAGAGGATCACCTGGGTCTGTGCGGAGAAGACGGCCAGGGTCTCGAGGGTGGCGCGGGCACGGGCGTCATCGAACTGCACCAGGATGTCGTCGACCACGAAGGGCAAGGGCTCGGCCTGGCGCAGATGGTGCTCCAGCCCCGCCAGACGCAGTGCGAGATAAAGCTGATCGCGCGTCCCGGTGCTCATCGCCTCGACCCGCACGCGTTCACCGTTGGCGCGAACCCCCACCAGCACCGCTTGATCGTCCTCGCCGAAATCGCTCTCCACCCCGCTGAAGGCGCCACAGGTCAGCCGCGCGAAGGCCTCGGCGGTGCGCGCCAGGATCGGGTCGCGATGGCTGCGCCGAAAGCCCTCGATGGTCTCGCGCAGCACCATCGCCGCCAGTCGGTAGCGTAGATAGCGACCGCACTGATCGCGCAGCTGCGCATCGATGCGCTCGATCTCCTCGGCCTCGGTGGCGGCGGCATCGGCGCCATTCATGGTCGCCAGACGATGCTCGGCCTCGACCCGTACGGCAAGCAGACGTTCGCGCTCGGGATCGAGCGTCTCGTCGAGACGGCGCTCGAGTCGGGCGAGCGCCTCGAGCAGCGCCTCCCCGGCGATCTCGGCGGCACCGGCCTCGGTCTCGAGCTGCTCGAGCGCGAGACCGTCGCCCGTCTCCATCAATCGCCCCTCGACGGCGATCAGCTGCTGTTCGAGCTCGCGTTGCAGTCGCGCACGTTCCTCGATCCCGGCCAGGGCATCGAGGCCCTCACAGCCGGCCAGGCGACAGAGTTCGGCGATCCTGGTCTCGGCGCTACTCGAGGCGCTACCGGCCTCCTCGAGTTGACGCCGCGCCTCGTCACGCTGGCGCAACAGCTCGTCGCGCCGCTCCTGCCGGGCGCGCATCCCCTCGAGCCGAGCATCCAGGGTATGGAGCGCCAGCTCCGCTGGCTCCTCGGCGAGATCCGGGGCGATCCGCGCGATCCGCTCGCGCAGCTGCGCGAGAAAGCCCCGGGCATCGGCATCGATATCATCGATGCGGGTCTGAAAACCGGCCGCCTCGCGAGCATCCTGCAACGCCTCGGCCAGTTCGGCGAGATGCTCCTGGGCCTCGCTCGGCAGGCTGTGGACGGCGAGGCCGACCCGCGCCATCGCCTCACCCCAGTCGCGTTCCCAGGCCGACCAGTCACGTTCGGCCTGCTCACAGGCGCTCCCAGCCCCCTCACGGCGCTGCCGGGCCCGCTCCAGCTCGGCGAGCAGGGTCTCATGCGTCCGGGCATGTCGTTGCAAGGCCTCGAGCACGGACGCCGCCTCACTCATCCAGACATCCATGCCCTCCCCATCCGGCCCCTGTCGATCGAGCGCCAGCAACGCCCTGCGCAAGGCGTCGACACCGTGCATCTGACGCTGCTCGAGCAGCTGACGTTGCTCGCGCACCGCGGTGAGCCGCTCGCCCTGCTCGCGCAGCCGCCGCGCCTGTCCCAGCCAGCCGCGCATCTGTCGCGGCGAGCGCGGCTCCTGCATCGAGCAGGCTTGCCAGAGCGCGCGCCAGGCGGCGTCGAACTCGCACTCGGCGCTCTCCAGCTCACGCCAGGCCAGATCGCAGGCCGCGCGCTCGCGCTCGCACGCCTCGCGCCGTATGCACAACGACTGATAACGCTGTACCCGGTCACTCTCGCGCCTGAGCCGGTCGGCCAGGACATCGGCCTCGTGCAGCGCCGTCTCGAATCGTCGCGCCAGCGCCGCCCCGGCCTCCAGTCGCAGTGATGCATCGTGCGCCTTGAGTGCTTGCCAGTGACGCTCACGCGTCTCACGCGCGGCGGTCAATGCCGTTTCGCTGGGAACCTCTCCAGCGATCCCGAGGGTGCGCGCCTCGGTGTCGATCTCGACCATCTCCCGTTCGCAGCCTTGCCGCCGCTCGCGCAGACGTTGGCGCTCCAGCGCCAAGGCATCGGCGCGCAGCATCCAGTGCTCCAGGGCGTCGAACTCCGGCAGCGGCGCACACAGCAAGGACTCCAGCCCCTGACTCCAGCCACTCAAGCGAGAGAGTTCGGCCGCGCACTGTTGCCCGAGGGCACGTTCCTGCGCCTCGAGCTCGGCCAGATCGGCGTCCAGCGCGCCGGCGCCACGCGCCTGCTCGAGCGCCAGCTCCAGGGCCGCGACCGAACGTGGCGGTGTACGCGCGGCAAGTTGACGCTCGCAATCCTCCACCGCCCGTGCGGCCTCGTCGCGCGCCAGCCGGGCGCGTTGCAACTCGCTCCACAGCGCCTCGCGCCGCTCCCCCAGGGCGTTGATCCGACGACGCGCATCGAGCCAGTCACGCAATGCCTCGGTCGGTGCCTGCGCAGCCCCGGCATCGACTCGGGCGACCCGTTCGACGACCCGGGCGTGCAGGGCGTCGCGTCTGGCGATCAGCATGGGGCGATCCGCCGCGGCCTTGCGATGGCTGCCGAGTCGTTCACGCAGCTCGACCAGTTCGGCGCCAGCGGCAAGCAACCGGGGTTCGATGACGATACCCGCCAGCTCTTGTTCGAGCGCCGTGAGCCGCGTCGAGACCAGTTCGCCCAACTCGATGGCGCGGATACGCTGGGCCTCGGCCTGCTGGCGACGCGCGCCGAAGTCCTCCGGCAGATGCAACCGCTCGCCCAACCCGTCCAATCGCGCCAGCAACCCCCGGCGCACCTCCAAGTCGGCGCGGGTGCGACGGATGCGCTCGAGCCGGGCCCGCTCGCGCAATACCCGGTCACGTTCGGCATCGAGTTCGGCGAGCGCCCGGCAAGCCGTCTCATGAGCGGCACGCGCCCGTTCCCAGTCCACTGCGCCGAGTTCGAGGTCGCGCTGACGACGCTGTCGCTCGGCCCGCTCGGCGAGCGCCATGTTGATCTGCTGCTTGCGCCCGCGGGGACGAAACAGCGCATCGGCCGAGGCGTCCAACCCCTCGAGCACGCGATGGACCGCCACCCGGCCGAGCCCGGAGCCGAACAATGCCTCGGCCTCGCGCCCCCGTTCCTCGAGCAGGGTACGCCCCCCGCTGACCAGGGTCTCGTGATCGATCCCGAACAGCCGCTCGAACAACGCCGCATCGACCCCGCCGAGCAGACGTTGCAAGCGCTGTTCGTCGAGCGCTTCGCCAGCGGCATCGAGCAGGGTGTGCTTGCGTCCCTTGCGGCGGACACAGTGGAGTTGCTCACCCGTGGCGCCGAGCAACAGCGCACCGACCCTCAGCTCGCGCGCAGGATGGAGAAAATCGTCACTGGTGCGTTCGGGGATACCGTAGAAGAGTCCGTGCAACGCACGCAGCGCCGAACTCTTGCCCGCCTCGTTGGGACCATGGATCAGGTGCACGCCGGCATCACCCGCGCTGAGATCCAGCACCCGATCGGTGAAGGGACCGAATGCGCGCAACTCCAGTCTCAGCACCCTCATCGCGGATCGCTCTCGAGCAGGCGTGCGCGTAACAGTGCGCGCACATCATCGAGACAGGCGCGCAGCACCGCCGGGTCGGTGGGGTCGTCCTCGCCTCGCCGGAGACCGGCCGGGAGACGTGCGGCGAGCGGTTCGAAGCCCTCGGCCAGACGCGCCAGCGCCTCAGGGTCGAGTTCGAGCGTCTCGATCGCCGCGAGCAGACCACCGAGGGTCTCGTCGGCCTCGCCCCTCCTCACCTGCGGACGGGTCTGCAGACGGACCTGCTCGAGCCAGAGCCGGTCGCCGTGGACGCTGGCGAGCCCGCGACAATCGTTGACCAGCTGTTCGTGTTCGGCACGCAGCCAGGCATCGAGCGCAGTCGCACCACTCAGCGCCAGCCGCACGGCAAGCAGCCGTCCCTCGGCCTGGTCGATGACACGCTCCAGCGCACACCCGATGCGGGCATGGACGGCATCGAGATCGGTACAGCCCTCGATCTCGACAGCGAGCAGGTGCCAGCGCACCACGTCCAGCGCACGATGCTCCAGACAGACCCCTCCTGCGCGATCGATCTCCACCAGGGTCGCACCCTTGGCGCCGCACTCGCGGATATGGCGCCCCTGCAGATTGCCGGGAAAGACGATCCAGGGGGATTCGGCGAGGACCTCGCGAGCATGGACGTGTCCCAGGGCCCAGTAGTCATAGCCGTGACTGCGCAGCGCCTCGAGCCTGCAGGGCGCATAGGGGGCATGACCGGGACGCCCGTCGAGCGAGGTGTGCAGCAGACCGATGTTGAACAGACCGGAGACCGGCGGTGGATAGGCCCGACTGAGATCGGTGGTGACCGCCCGGGTGGCGAACCCCTGACCATGCACGGCCACGCCGAGCGTCTCGAAGAGCCGGGTCTCGGGGCACTCGGTGGCGAAGACATGGACGTTGTCGGGCAGACGCAGGGTCCGGGTGATCTGGCTGGCGGCATCGTGATTGCCAGCGATCAGACAGACCGGAATGCCGGCGGCATGCAGGCGCTGTATCTGAGCGATGAAGAACAGCCCGGTGTTGTAGTCCTTCCAATCGCCGTCGTAGAGATCGCCGGCGAGCAGCAGCAGGTCAACCGACTCGGCAAGCGCCAGCTCCACCAGGTTGACGAAGGCGCGTCGGGTAGCGCCGCGCAGCGCCTCGAGCGGTGCGCCGGGATAACGCTCGAGCCCCTGTAACGGGCTGTCGAGATGAATATCGGCGGCGTGCAGGAATCTCACGCGTCCATCCCCTCCATGCGGGTACGAGTCCATCGATTTCGGGCATTCTCGCCCTGCTCCGCGAGCAGTGTCCAACACCGTTGTCATGTTCCCCGCGATCGCGCCGTTATTCGAGGTCGGCGGATGCCCTCGAAACTTCGCCACGTTATCCTAACCATATTGAGAAAGCGCAACAGCACCGACACAACCACCCGGGGAATCCCATGATGAGCAATCCCACGCCCACCCTTCGCACCCTGGCACGCCCCCGGACCCTCTGGTTATGCGCCCTGGCCCTGACTACCCTGAGCGGTTGCACCGAATGGCCACGACTTGCCGCCAAGCCGGAACCACAGCCGGCCCCGCCTGAGCCGGCGGAGCAACAGCCGCCACAGCCACAATCGACGCCCGTGATCCCCAAGGAACCCTCGCTCTACGAGTGGCGTGGCGAGGGACGACGGGTCTCGCACATCGTCGTCGACACCGACGACCAGAAGGCCAGGTTCTATGACGGCGACGTGGAGGTCGGTTGGGCGACCGTGGCCACCGGGGTGTCGCGTCACCCCACACCGACCGGCAGCTTCACGGTGATGGAGAAGGTCGAGAACAAGCGCTCCAACCTCTACGGTCGCTACTACGGCTCCGGGGGCAAGTTGATCCAGTCGAACGTCAAGGTCGGGCGCGACCCACTGCCCGACGGCGCCCGCTTCGTCGGCGCCAAGATGCCCTATTTCATGCGTCTGACCTATGACGGCATCGGCCTGCACGCCGGCCCCATCCCGCGTCCGGGCAGACCCGCCTCGCACGGCTGTATCCGCATGCCCGCCGAGGTTGCCCCGCTGCTGTTCGCCAAGGTCGACCAGGGCACAGCGGTGACCATCGTCGGGCGAGGCCCCAGCTACGGCAACTATGCCAAGCGCCAGCGTCAACTCGCCGCAGAGCGCGCGGCCAGCGCCCGGCGCGAACAGGCCGCCCGGGCGCAGAGCGCACCCGAGCCGTCGCCGCCGCAACCGGCACCGATCACCACGACGACGCCCAGGGTCACGGACACCACCGCGCCGACACCGCTCGCCCCCGCCCAGCAGCAGCCGGCCCAGTCGACCGCGCTCGACGACGCCCCGGCCACGGTGACGGACACGCCACAGACCGTCGCCCGTGACGAGCCGGCCCCCGCCACCGTGCAGGACGTCCGTCAACCGCTCGGCAGCTCGGCGTTGCGTCTGCCCGAATCGGGCATGGTCCAGCGCCTCTCGCCCGAACCCTCGACACCGACGCCGGAGGCCAACGAGGGATGAGCCTGCGCCAGCACCCACTCGCCGAGGAGTTCCCACTGGTCCCCGAGCTGTGCCACCTCAATCACGCCGCCGTCGGCCCCTGGCCGCGACGCAGCGTCGAGGTGGTGCGCCGCTTCGCCGAGGACAATGCCGCGCACGGCTCGCTGGCCTATCTCGACTGGCTGCAGGTCGAGACACGTCTGCGCGAGCGGCTCGCGCGACTCGTCGGCAGCGCCGACACGGGCAGCATCGCACTGCTCAAGAACACCTCCGAGGCGCTCTCGGTGATCGCCCACGGCCTGCCCTGGAGCGCCGGGGACAATATCGTCGGAATCGCTCAGGAGTTTCCCTCCAACCGGATCGTCTGGGAGTCACTGGCACCACGCGGGGTGGATTGGCGGGCGCTCGATCTGGAGCAGAGCAGCGATCCGGAGAGCGATCTCTGCGCCCTGTGCGACGAGCGCACCCGTCTGATCGCGGTGAGCTGGGTACAGTACGCCCGCGGCCTGCGGCTCGACCTGGCACGGATCGGTGCCTTCTGTCGCGAGCGTGACATCCTCTTCTGTGTCGATGCCATCCAGGGACTCGGCGCGCTGCCCTTCTCGCTCGCTGATAGTGGCGCCGATTTCGTCGTCGCCGACGGCCACAAGTGGATGCTCGGCCCGGAGGGGCTGGCGCTGCTCCATATCGGCCCGACCCAACTCGAGCGCCTCGCGCTGCACCAGTTCGGCTGGCACATGGTCGCCAACCCGGGGGACTTCGAACAGCGCGACTGGAGTCCGGCGCCCGACGCCAGACGCTTCGAATGCGGCAGCCCCAACCTGCTCGCCGCGCACGCGCTGGAGTCGAGTCTGTCGCTGCTCGAGGAGGTCGGCACGACAACGGTCGAGACCCTGATCAGACAGCGGACCGATTGGCTGATCGCGGCGATCGATCGTCACGGCCTCGAACTCTTGACCCCCCGCCCCCCCGAACGGCGCGCCGGGATCGTCACCTTCCGGGTCCCCGGCGTGGCGAGCGAGCATCTCTACCCGGCACTGATGCGCCATCAGGTGCTCTGTGCCCAGCGCGGCGGCGGGATCCGCTTCTCGCCACACTTCCACACCACCGAGGAGACGCTCGAGCGCGCCATCGACGCGGTCGTACGGCTCTCAGGCACCCTGTAATCGCCATCGCCCTTGCCCGCTCCGGCGGGCTCGGCGCACAATGTCGCACATTCGGTCCAACCCCGCTCAACCCCAGGAGTCGCAACGGCGTGAAGTGGTACGGAATCCTGCTGGGCGCCCTGCTCGGAACCCTCTTCGGGACCATCATCGGCTATCTGCTCGTGCCCGCCATGCTGCCCTGACTCGCCCCCGGCGTGCTGCCGTCCCCGGCGAGCGGCAACAAAGCGTGATCGACTTGCGCTTGCTCAAGGCGCAGGGTTCGGCTTTCGTGTTTATTTACCAGCCCTAAGCGGGCAATCCTCATCGGCTCGATCAGGTCCGCGAACGCCTTCCCCATCCAATCCGAGGTGCGAGATGTTCATCACCACCACACGACTGGTCGCCGTGGGCCTGATGCTGGTCGCCTGCTCGTCGTCGGCATCGCCCCACACGACGCCGCAGGAGACGACAGCGCAGGACACGCCGAGTCAGCAACGCCCCCAACGCTCCGGTCCACTCACCGGCGGCACTGCCGATCATGCCAAGTTCGAGGTGCTGCAGCAGGCCTTTGAGTCCGGCCCCGAGGTCACCGAAGCGTGTCTGAGCTGTCACACCGAGACCGGTGAGCACTTCATGCGCAACGTCCACTGGACCTGGGACTATGTCGACCCGGATACCGGTCAGCAGCTCGGCAAGCGTCACCTGATCAACAACTTCTGTACCAACGCCCGTGGCAACGAGGGGATGTGCGCCCAGTGTCACGCCGGCTACGGCTGGAAGGACGAGGATTTCGACTTCACCGACGAGACCAGGATCGACTGTCTGGTCTGTCACGACGGCACCGGTACCTATTACAAGACCCCGAACAACGAGGGCCACTCGGCCTGTTCGGTGATGTTCGAGGACATGGCCCCGCTCGATCTCGGCGAGATCGCGCGCAACGTCGCGCTACCGAGTCGGGAAAACTGCGGGACCTGTCACTTCAACGGCGGTGGCGGCGACAACGTCAAGCACGGCGATCTCTCCACCGCACTGATCGATCCTCCCCACGATCTCGACGTGCATATGGACGCTGCGGGACTCAACTTCTCCTGCACCGCCTGTCACATCACCAAGCAGCACGTCTGGGCGGGCAGCCGCTACAAGGTCGTCTCGCGCGACACCGAGGGCACCGGCCAGCCCGGCGAGCGCCGCGACGTCGCCACCTGCGAGTCCTGCCACGGCCTCTCGCCCCACCCGATCGACTCGATCCGCGCCTTCAAGCTCAACGACCATGTCTCGAGCGTGGCCTGTCAGACCTGCCACATCCCCGAGTTCGCCCGCGGCGGCGTGGCCACCATCACCGATTGGGACTGGCGCACCGCCGGCAGGACGCGCGACGGCGAGGGCTATCACGAGCACGGCTATACCCAGGGCAACGGCGAGCATCGCTACACCTACAAGTCGATCAAGGGCGATTTCGTCTATGACGAGGACATCGTGCCCGAGTACGCCTGGTTCGATGGCCAGATGCACTACACCACCATCGATACCAAGTTCGACGACAGCCAGCAGCCGATCGAGATCAACGGCTTCGACGGCTCGCGCGAGGACGCCGATTCACGCATCTGGCCGTTCAAGCGGATGCGCACCTGGATGCCCTACGACGCCGGCAACGCCACCCTGGTCTACACCCATCTCTGGGGCGTCGATGACGCCGCCTACTGGGGCAATTACGACATGGGACGGGCCATCGCCCGCGGCATGGCCGATTTCGGGCTCGACTACTCGGGCGAGTTCGGCTTCGTCGAGACCCTCTCCTGGTGGCCGATCACCCACATGGTCGCCCCCAAGGAAGATGCTCTCGCCTGTCGCGACTGCCATGCCGCCGAGGGCCGGCTCGCCGGACTCGAAGGGGTCTATCTGCCCGGCCGCGACCACAGCCGCTGGCTCGACATCATCGGCATCATCGCCGTCGGCGCAACCCTGCTCGGCATCCTCATCCACGCCCTGATCCGGCTCTTCTCGAAGGGGGAACAACACTGATGGCCATGCGCAAGGTTCTGATCTTCGGACGCTTCGAGCGCTTCTGGCACTGGAGCCAGATGGCGCTGATCGTGATCCTGATGCTCACCGGCTTCGGTCTGCACGGTTTCCACGACCTGTTCGACTTCGAGGTCGCGGTGACCATCCACATGTATGCCGCGAGCGCCCTGCTGATCCTCTGGATGTTCAGCGTGTTCTGGCTCTTCACCACCGAGACCTGGCGCCACTTCCTGCCGACCGGACACGGGCTCTGGCAGGTGCTGCGCTTCTACAGCTTCGGCATCTTCAGGGGGGAGCGCCACCCCTACCGCAAGGCCTTCTGGCGCAAGCACAACCCCCTGCAGGCGCTGGCCTATCTGATGCTCAAGGTGGTGCTCTTCCCGCTGATCTGGGTCACCGGGCTGCTCTATATCTTCTACTTCCTGTGGCGCGACATCCCCCACGCCACCGGCTGGCTGGAGGCCGTGGCGATGATCCACACCGGCGCGGCCTTCGCGATCCTCGCCTTCGCCTTCATCCATGTCTACATGCTCACCACCGGACATTCCTTCCGCGAGCATGTCACCCCGATGATCACCGGCTTCGACCTGGTCGAACTCACCCCCGAGGAAGAGGCCTATCTGGAGAAGGATCAGCCGGCGATGATCCGCTGACCCGATGACGGCCAGGGATGGCCACCAATAACGCACTGATGAGGATCAGCACGACACCGCCCCACTGCGTCGGCGAGAACCGCTCGCCGAGACAGAGCACGGCACCGAGCACCGCCACCACCGGCTCGACGGTAGCCAACACCGCCGCGCGCGAGGCGTTGACCCGTCTCAGTCCACGGGTGAACAGGGCATAGGCGAGCAGGGTCCCGAGCAGGCCCATCGCCAGCAAGGCGCCCCAGATCGCCCACTCCCCCCGGTGAACAGCCACTCCTCCGAGCGCCTGCCAGGTCACGGGCAACAGGATCAGGATCAGGGCGCTGAGGATGAATCCACTGGCCATCACCGGATCCGGCCCGAGCCGTGCAATCAGGCCGCGTCCGAGCACCGGATAGAGCGCATAGCACAGGCCCGCGGCGAGCCCGAACAACACCCCGGAGAGCGCCCCCGTTCCGGTCGACAGGGTCTGGCCGAGCAACACCACCACCCCGCACAGGGCGCCGAGCGCGGCGGCGACCCCGCGTACCGTCACCGACTCGCCATCGAACAACACCGCAAAGACCAGCGCCCAGAGCGGTGCGGTATAGAGCAGCACCACCGCCACACCGACCCCGACCTTATCGATCGCCTGGAAGTAGCAGAGGTTGTAGCCGAGCACCCCGATCAGGCCATGGACCACCAACCGCGGGGACTGCGCCGCCAACACCCGCAGATCGACGCCACGCAGCAGCCAGCGCGCGCCGACGACGAGCAGCAGTGCGGCACAGAGGATCCTCAGGATGGCGACCTGCTGACCGTCGAACCCGGCGGCATTGAGGGTCACGGCGAACAGGCCGAGGAGGCCCCAGAGCGCCGCGGCGGCAAGGATCATCGACATCGCGAATCCTGGTCGTTGACGATAAAGCGCGACAGCCTAGTGCAGCAGCGCCCGCGGTGTCGTTCGGCAAACCGCGCAAAGGATTCGGAAATCGCTCACCCTGCTCCAGTTGCTGCGCGTCGGTAATCGCTCGGGGTCATCCCGAGATGCTCTTTGAACAGGCTGCAGAAGGAAGACGGATTGCGATAGCCGAGCAGGTGGGCGATGGTCGCGACCGAGTGATCGGTCTCGCGCAGCAGCCGAGTGGCGCGTGCGAGTCGCTCGGCGATCTGAGCCTGCTTGGGAGAGCGTCCATGACGGGCCCGATACAGCCGATTGAGCTGACTGACCGAGAGTCCGACGCTGGCTGCAATCTCGGCCACATTCGGCCCATCGGCACCCTCTCCGGCGAGCAGGCGTTCAGCGCGCAGCAAGCGCGAGGGCGGCCCGATCTCGCCGTCGATGGCCTCGGCAGCAGGCTCGGCAAGCAATTCGCACGCCGTAGTGATCGCCGCGCGCGAGCAGAGGCGCCGTCCGCCCTGTTCCAGCTCACCGGCGAGCAGGGCGAGATAACGCGAAGCCGTGGAGCCCAGGGTTCGCACCGGCGCCGCATCATCGTCCAGACAGCGTTCGATCAACAGCGGATCGGCGAGGTCGAACACCAGGAATCGATTGCGTGCGCTGCCGCTGAAATCATGCCGGGTGCCGGGCGCGAGCACCGCGACCATACCGACGGCGAGCCGGGTCTCACGGCTGGCGATGGCGAGATCCATGGTGCCCTGCAACGGGATCACCACCTGGGCATGGGGATGGTGGTGGCGTGTCTGGCGGGGGGCGTAGTGACGCAGCTCGATCAGATAGGGTTGATCATCGTGCATGGTGTCGGGACACACCGGAGGGTCGATGAGAAACGGGCACCGTGAGGATCACGATGCCCGTCGAGCGGTCTCAGCTGGAGACTGCGACCTGCAGGGAGGGCGCGCTGGCATCGTCGTCATCGACGACGTCGGCCTGCGCGGCCCGGTCCCGCTGGAATGCCTGGTTGACGCGATCCCGGAGTTCCTTGCCTGGCTTGAAGTGCGGGACGTGCTTGCCGGCCAGGGCCACCGATTCCCCGGTCTTCGGGTTGCGACCGATACGGGGTGGACGGTAATGGAGCGAAAAGCTTCCGAAGCCACGAATCTCGATTCGTTCACCGGAGGCGAGCGCGCTGCTCATGCGCTCGAGGATCTTTCGAACCGCCTCTTCGACATCTTTGTAGGGAAGATGATCCTGCTCGGCGGCCAGAACGTCGATCAGCTCGGATTTCGTCATGGTATCGACTCCTGGAAAAGCATGCGGGGCCCGCCAGACGACGGGCCCCGGAGGGTCATGGAAGCGTCAAGCCGGCATTAGTTGCCGCGCTGGGCCTCTTCCATCTGCTCCTTGAGGATGTCGCCGAGGGTGGCGGTGCCACTGGAGGACTCGCGGGCATAACCCTTGATTGCCGCCTGCTCTTCTTCGACGTCCTTCGCCTTCATCGACAGCGACAGGGTGCGGTTCTTGCGATCGACACCGAGGAACTTGGCCTCGATCTCCTCGCCGGCCTTGAGCACGGTGCGCGCATCCTCGACGCGGTCACGCGAGATCTCGGAGGCGCGGAGGTAGCCCTCGACACCATCGGCCAGCGCGATGGTCGCGCCCTTGGGGTCGACCTCGGTGATCACGCCGGTGACGATGCTGCCCTTGTCGTGCAGCGCCACGAAGCTGGAGAAGGGATCCTTGTCGAGCTGCTTGACGCCGAGCGAGATGCGCTCGCGCTCGGGGTCGACCGAGAGCACCACGGTCTCGAGCTCGTCGCCCTTCTTGTAGCGACGCAGGGCCTGCTCGCCGGACTCGTCCCAGGAGATGTCGGAGAGGTGCACCAGACCGTCGATGCCACCCTCGAGACCGATGAAGATACCGAAGTCGGTGATCGACTTGATCTTGCCGGTGACGTGGTCGCCCTTCTTGTGGGTCGCGGCGAACTCGTCCCAGGGGTTGAGTGCGCACTGCTTGATGCCGAGCGAGATGCGACGACGCTCCTCGTCGATGTCGAGCACCATGACCTCGACCTCGTCGCCGAGCGCGACGACCTTGCTCGGGTGGATGTTCTTGTTGGTCCAGTCCATCTCGGAGACGTGGACCAGACCCTCGACGCCCTCTTCGATCTCGACGAAGCAGCCGTAGTCGGCGATGTTGGTCACCTTACCGAAGACGCGGGTGCTCTCGGGGTAGCGACGCGAGATGTTGACCCACGGATCCTCGCCCATCTGCTTGAGGCCGAGGGAGACGCGCTGACGCTCACGATCGAACTTGAGCACCTTGACGCTGATCTCGTCACCGATCTCGACCACCTCGGAGGGGTGCTTGACGCGACGCCAGGCCATGTCGGTGATGTGCAGCAGGCCGTCGATACCGCCGAGATCCAGGAACGCACCGTAATCGGTGAGGTTCTTGACGATACCCTTGATCTCCATGCCCTCTTCGAGGTTCTTGAGCAGCGCCTCGCGCTCGGCGCTGTACTCTTCCTCGACCACCGCACGGCGCGACACCACGACGTTGTTGCGCTTGCGGTCGAGCTTGATGACCTTGAATTCCTGCTCCTTGCCTTCGAGGTAGGTGGTGTCACGCACCGGACGCACGTCGACCAGGGAGCCCGGCAGGAAGGCACGCACGGTACCGAGGTCGACGGTGAAGCCGCCCTTGACCTTGCCGTTGATCATGCCCTTGACGGTCTCGGCGGCCTCGAAGGCCTTCTCCAGGTGATCCCAGGCCGCGAAACGCTTGGCCTTCTCACGCGACAGACGAGTGACGCCGAAACCGTCCTCGACCGCGTCCAGGGCGACCTCGACCTCGTCGCCGACGGCGACCTCGAGCTCGCCTTCGGCGCTGATGAACTGGCTGCGCGGGATCACGCCCTCGGACTTCAGCCCGGCGTTCACCATCACGTTGTCGGACGTGATTTCGATCACGGTACCAATGACGATGGTGCCCGGCTGGAGCTGGGTGGTGTTCAGACTCTGTTCAAAAAGTTCGGCAAAGCTTTCGGTCATGAGATCCAATTATCCTGAAGAACGGCGCGCGTTCCACTCCGTCCGGAGCGGTGGGTGATGAATTAAACGACAAGGCCGATGCAGCGCGCACCGACCCGACCAAGTGTCGACCCGTCCCGAGAGACGGGATCGACGTCAAGAGACCAGCTCCGGGAAGACGCGCCTTACCTCTTCCAAGACCCGATCGAGCACTTCCTGAATGGACATCGCGGTCGAATCCAGCGTCACGGCGTCCGTTGCCGGACGCAGCGGCGCGACCGCGCGGTTGCGGTCGCGCTGATCGCGCTCGCGAATATCCTTTATGAGGTCCGGGAGACTAGCATCCAACCCCTTTTCTTTCAACTGTTTATAACGCCGTTCGGCGCGCACCTCGGGGCTGGCATCGAGAAAGACTTTCAATGGAGCCTGAGGGAAGACCACGGTGCCCATGTCGCGACCATCGGCGATCAGCCCGGGCTCGCGCGCCATGCGTCGCTGCCATTCGAGCAACGCCTCACGCACCGGGGCGTGCGCGGCGGCGCGTGAGGCGGCCATGCCGGCCTGCTCGGTGCGGATCAGGTCACTGACGTCCTCGTCGGCGAGCAGCACCCGGCGCTCGACGAAGCGTAGCTCGAGCCCGGCGGCGAGCGCCGCCAGTCCCTCGGCATCCTCGAGGTCCACCCCGGCGCGCCCGGCGGCGAGCCCCAGCACCCGGTAGAGCGCCCCGCTGTCGAGACAGTGCCAGCCGAGCCGTTCGCCGAGCAGCGCGGTCAGGGTCCCCTTGCCGGTCCCCGAGGGACCATCGACGGTAATTACCGGAATCATGCGCGTTGTTGCTCCTCGATCTGCAACCCGGCGCTCGCCGCCAGCCGTGGGAAGCCGGGGAAGGAGGTCTCGACGTTGGCGCAGTCGTGGATCTCCACCGGCCCGGCGGCGCGCAGTGCGGCGATGGCGAAGGACATGGCGATGCGGTGATCGCCGTGGGCCTGGATCGGTGCACGCCCGAGGTTCGAGCCGAGCGCGCCGCCACGGATGCGGATGCCGTCGGGCAGCGGCTCGGCCTCGATGCCGAGCGTGGCCAGACCATCGGCCATCACCTGGATGCGATCGCTCTCCTTGACCCGCAGCTCCTCGGCGCCGCCGAGCCGGGTCTCGCCCTCGGCACAGGCGGCGGCGATGAACAGCGCCGGGAACTCGTCGATGGCCAGGGGGACCTGGTCGCGCGGGATCTCGATCCCGTGGAGCGGCGCATGACGCACGCGGATATCGGCCACCGGCTCGCCGCCGGCCATGCGCTCGTCGCGCAGCTCGATGTCACCGCCCATGGCGCGCAGGATGTTGATCACGCCGATCCGGGTGGGGTTGATACCGACCCCCTCGAGCAGCAGATCCGAGCCCGGCGCGATGCTCGCGCCGACGAGGAAGAAGGCCGCCGAAGAGATATCGGCCGGCACCACCAGCTCACAGCCCCGCAGCCGTCCGCCACCGCTCAGACAGACCCGGGCGCCGTCGCGACGCAGCCGATAGCCGAAGGCGCTGAGCATGCGCTCGGTGTGATCGCGCGTCGGCGCAGGCTCGGTCACACAGGTCTCGCCCTCGGCAAAGAGCCCGGCGAGCAGCAGGCTCGATTTGATCTGGGCGCTGGCCACCGGCAGTGCGTAATCGATCCCGGCGAGTGTCTCGACCGGGGTGATGCGCAACGGCGCGGTGCCGGTCTCCGAGGTCTCGATCCGCGCGCCCATCCGCGCCAGCGGTTCGGTCACCCGACGCATCGGACGCCGCGTCAGCGAGGCGTCGCCGACCAGGGTGGTGGCGAAACGCTGACCGGCGAGCAAACCGGCGAGCAGCCGCATCGAGGTGCCGGAGTTGCCCATGTCGAGCACCGCGTCCGGGGCCTCGAGCCCATGCAGACCGACCCCGCGCACCCGGACCCTGCCCGCCTCCGGGCCTTCGATCTCGACGCCCATGCGGCGAAAGGCCGCGAGCGTGGCGAGGGCATCGGCGCCCTCGAGAAAACCGCTGATCCGGGTCTCGCCCTCGGCCAGCGCCGCGAGCATGATCGAGCGATGCGAGATCGACTTGTCGCCCGGTACGCGCAACCGCCCGGTGAGCGCCCCGCCGGGGCCGACCAGATAACGGATATCCTCAAGCTCTGCCAAGTGTCCCTCCGCGTCGTGTCGACCGGGTTTTTATGGATAAACGGTTAATTTTACGCGCCCGAGCACAACCGGGTAAACCGCCATGTCGGGTTGAACGCGTCCCGAATCACCACTCTCAGTCGAGCAGGCGGTCGATCTCCTCGACCAGACGACGCATCTCGGCATCGGTACCGATCGAGATGCGCAGGTGCTCATGCAGACGTGGCCGATCGAAATAACGCACCAGCACCCCGACCTCGCGCAGCTGCTCGAAGAGCGCGCGGGCCCGGCCGTTCGGCACCCGCGCCAGCACGAAGTTGGTCTGCGAGGGCAGCACCGCAAAGCCGCGCCGGGTGAGTTCGGCGACCGTCCACTCGCGCGTGGCCATCACTCGCGCGATGCAGTCGCGGAAGTAGTCCTCGTCCTCCAGCGCAGCGAGCGCGCCGGCCTGCGCCAGCCGATCGAGCGGATAGGAGTTGAAGGAGTCCTTGACCCGCTCCAGACCCGCGATCAGCTCGGCCGAGCCATAGGCGAAGCCGACCCGCAGCCCGGCCAGCGAGCGCGACTTGGAGAAGGTCTGCACCACCAAGAGCTGCGGGTGCTCGGCGAGCAGCGCCACCGCGCTCTCGGCGCCGAAGTCGACATAGGCCTCGTCGATCAGCACCACCCGCTCGCGGTTGGCCGCGAGCAGGCGCTCGAGCTGTTCGAGCGGCAGCGCCCGACCGGTCGGGGCATTGGGGTTGGGGAGCACGATCGGACCGCTCTCGGCGACATAGTCGGCCGGGTCGACCTCGAAGGCGGCATTGAGCGGGACGATCCGCGAGGCGATCCCAAAAAGCTTGCAATAGACCGGATAGAAACCGTAGGTCAGATCCGGGAAGCGTAGCGGCTCGGGCTGTTTGAAGAAGGCCATGAAGGCGAGCGCCAACACGTCATCCGAACCGTTGCCGATGAAGACGTTCTCCGGCGCCAGCCCCGCACGCGCGGCGAGGGCGGCCTTGAGCGCGCCGCTGTCGGGATCGGGATAGAGTCGGAGCGCGTCGACCGCCGCGTCATCGAGCACCGCACGCACCCGCGGCGAGGGCGGATAGGGGTTCTCGTTGGTGTTGAGCTTGGTCAGCTCGACATGCCTGGGCTGCTCACCGGGGACATAGGGCTGCAGGGTGTGGACCAGGTCGCTCCAGTATTGACTCATGTTCGGCGGATCGCGGGATTGGATGGACAATCGCTCAGTTTATCCGCTGGGCCGGCTCACTGTCAGGCTCACCCTGTCAATCACCGACCAACGCCCATAGCCTGGGGACCAGGGACGTCACGAGGAGAGGACCATGCCGAGATCGAACATCCGGCGCGCGACGCTCGCCGCCCTGGCGCTCGCGCTGATCCTGGGCAGCATCGGAGGAGTGCTGATGGCCACCGAACAACCCGCCTATACCCTGATCGAACAACACCGCGGCTTCGAGCTGCGCCGCTATCCGCCATTGCTGGTCGCCGAGGTCGAGGTCGAGGGCACCTTCGATGCCGTCGGCGGTCGCGCCTTTCGCGTGCTCGCCGACTACATCTTCGGTAACAACCAGGGGTCACGGAAGATCGCCATGACCGCACCGGTCAACCAGCAACCGCTGGGGCGCGGCGAGCGCATCGCCATGACCGCACCGGTGACCCAGCAGCCGAGCGGTGAAGCACGCTATCGCATCAGCTTCATCATGCCCGCACACTTCACCCGCGACACCCTGCCCCGCCCCAACGACGGGCGCGTCCACATCCGCGAGATCCCGGCACGACTGCTCGCCGCGCACCGTTACTCCGGCGGCTGGGGCGAGGGACGCTATCGCGAGCATGAGTCGCAGCTGCTCGCCGCCGTGGAGGGCGCCGGCCTGAGCCCGGTCGGCACGCCGATCTATGCCCGCTACAACTCGCCCTTCTCGCTGCCGTTCCTGCGTCGCAACGAGGTGCTGGTCGAGGTCGAGCGCGCACCGACAGCGCTCGGGGACTGAGCCGATCCGAGGCGGCAGAGCGCCGCCGGGACTGCTATCATCGCCCCCCATCGGGGCCGGTCCTGCACCGGCCCCGACCCGTTTCGCACAACACAGCCAAGGCCTTCATGAGCATCACCGAAAAACAGAAACGCTGGCTCAAGCAGCAAGCGCATCATCTCAAGCCCGTCGTCATCGTCGGTCAGCACGGCATCACCGATGGGGTGATCGCCGAGCTCGAGATCGCGCTCGATCATCACGAGCTGCTCAAGACCAAGATCAGCGCCGGCGATCGTGAGCTGCGCGACGCGGCCATCGCCGAGCTTATCGAGCGCACCGGGGCGATGCTGGTCAATCGCATCGGCAACATCGCCATCCTCTATCGCGCCAACCCGCGCAAGCGCGACCCGCTCACCCTGCCCCGGATCTGATCAGCCGCGCCGGCGCTCGAGCAGCGCCAGCGCCGCGCGGCCGATCGCGCGCTCGGCCGCGCGCAGGATCGCCACCCGATCCGGGGTGTGCCGATCCTCGCTCACGCTGACCCCGAGCGCGGCCAGCGCCTCGCTCTCCTCCCCGCTCAGCGCTCGCCGACCGAACACCGAGATCACCATGCCACCGGGGACCGGCGGTGGCGGCACGAAGGGCGCGCCGTCGACCAGCGCCACCCAGGCGGGGACGAACCCCGGGCCATAGAGATCGAAGAAGCCGTTGGAGCCGCGCAGATGGATCTCCACCGGCCGCCTCCCGATCAGCTCGATGTTGCACAGCCCGGTGTAGTCGGCGAGATGGCGATCGACCAGTTGCGCCAGCTCCGGCTCGATCTCCGGGATCGCGACCCCGACCTCCCAGACGCAGGGTCGTCCCTGGTCACGCCACTGGCCGGCACGGGTGTGCGCCTGCCAGCGGATGCGTCCGGACTCGAGCAGCAGATCGCTGCTGGTCTGCTCGCCCTCCAGCCGCTCGCACCAGAAGCTCCCGGGACGCACCGGCACGGCATCGGCGCGAGACACCCCGGCCTCGAGCGCCATCCCCGCAAGGTTGACGATCGGCTTGACGAACACCGGCGTCTCCGGCGCGAGCCCGAACGCCATCGGCGACACCCCGCAGGGCGCGGCCAGCAGGCCCTCGGTCAGCGCCAGGGCGAGCTTGTCGTAGACCCCGCGATGCACCGGGTTGAGTCGCCAGGCGGCGGCATCGCTCACCGCCACCACCCGGCGCGGCTGGGGCCGGAACAGTGATTCGCGCTCGGGGAGGACACCGATAAAGGGCACGGCCCGACCTCAATCGAGCGGTCGGATCTCGCACAGCCCCGACTTGAACGGCGGGAAGCCGCTGATCGGGTCGAGGTGCACATCATCGGTGAGCAGATTGACGTTGGCCTCGTTCCAGCCGTGCACACAGTGCACCACGCCCGGCTTGATGCGCTCGGTCACCTGGGCATAGAAGCGCACCTCGCCACGGGGCGAGCCGACCATCACCGCATCGCCATCGTCGATGCCGCGCACCATGGCATCCTCGGGGTGGATCTCGACCAGCGGACGGGGAATGGCCCGGCGCATCCGCGCGCTGTGCTGGTGTTGCGAGTGGGTGTCGAACTTGGTGCGCGCGCCGCTGGTCAGCACCAGCGGGAAACGGCAGGCCAGCGCCGGGGTGGAGACCGGCCCCTCGGCCGGTTCGCGATAGACCGGGAGACCGTCGTGACCGGCAGCGCGCAGCGCGTCCGAGTCGAACTCCACCTTGCCGCTGTCGGTGGGGAAGCCACGCAGCCGATAGAGCCGATCGGCGTCCATGAAACCATGATCGACCAGGTCGTCGATCGCATCGGCATAGACGGTCACCCCCTCGGGGCTGGCATAGATCGCCTCGCGTACCGCCTCGGGCAGCCCCTCGGCGGCCTCCGCCCAGGAGGCCTCGAGGTCCCCGTCCCAGAACAACGCCCCCATCCCCAGCCGCACCCCGAGCTGGAGGAAGATCTCGCCGTCTGCACGGGCCTCGCCCCGCGGGGCGAGCAACGCGCGCCGATAGCGCACCTCGCCCTGATAGGCGCAGCCGGGATAGGCGATCAGCGCCGGGCGTTCCAGGTTGGTCGCCGCCGGCAACACGATATCGGCCTGACGGGTCGCAGGGTTGTGGAAGAAGTCGCTGGCGGCGAAGAAATCGAGCGCGCCGAGCGCCCGCTCCATCCGCGCCGAGTTCGGCCACATCGCGGTATTGATCCCCATCGCCAGCAGCGCGCGGATCGGCTGCGGATCGCCCTCGAGGATGCAATCGGGCAGCAGCATGCTCTGCGCCGCCGGCCAGTAGCGGGTCCAGATCGGGAAGCGCTCGCTGCCGACACGCGGCGGCAAGGCCGCCAGACAGTGATCGAAGCGCTCGATCGGCCGGGGCAGCGCCTTGTCGTTGAAGAAGCGGTTGCCGCCCTCGCGATCGAGGTTGCCGGTCACCGCGCTGAGCAGGATCAGCGCGCGATGGTTCTGGAAGCCGTTGCTGTGCTGCACGGTGGCGGTCGGCGACAGGGTGATCTGCGCCGGGGCGGTGGTGGCGTAGCACTCGGCGGCGCGCTCGATATCGGCGGCCGCCACCCCGCAGATCGCCGCCACCCGACGCGGGTCGAAGTCGCGGACATAGTCGCGGAAGGCATCCACGCCCTGCCCCCACTGATCGAGAAAGACCTGATCCTGCCAGCCGTTGGCGAAGATCAGATGATGGAAGCCGAGGGCGAGCGCCCCATCGGTGCCCGGGCGGATCTGCAGATGGACATTGGCGCGCTCGGCCAGCGGCGTGCGCCTGGGGTCGACCACGATCAGCGCCCGCTCGGGGCGTGGACTGGCCAGCGGGTGCTGGTCGAAGGGCGGGATCGAGCCGCGCGGATTGGTCGACCAGATGAGATGACAGCGCGTCTTCGGCGAGACCACGGTCGAGGTGGTCTTGATCTTGTAGCCGAGGGTGAGCTTCTCGGCGACCATGGTGGCCGAGAAACAGCAGCCGCTCTCGGTCATGTAATTGGGTGAGCCGAAGCTGTGGGCGAGTCGCTGCAGCTGCGGTCGCGCCTCCTTGGTATAGCCGGCGAAGAAGCCCACCGCCGGCGCACCGTGACGTTCACGGGCACGCGTCAGCTCGGCGGCGATGGTGTCGAGCGCCTCGTCCCAGCCGATCCGCTCGAAGCGTCCACTGCCTCGTGGACCGACCCGGCGCAGCGGATGGAGCAGTCGTTCGGGGTGATCGCGCCGTTCGAGCTGGACATAACAGCGCGGGCAGTCGGGCCCGCGGACCTTTACCGGCTCGCCGGCGGTATCGAGCTCGACCTCGATCGGGCAGTTGGCGTCACACTCGTAACAGGTCGTCTGCGCGCTCGGCATCTCCTTCGTCCCCGCTCGGGCTGGCATGATCCGGGGATGTGCGCCGGGCGCGGCGAATTCAACCCGAGGCCTCCTCCGGCGCGGCCAGCGCGCGCTCGATACGCCCGCCCAGCCGGGGCGCGGCGCGCTCGATATAGCGCAGCGCCGAGCGCGCGTCACGCCAGCCGACATAGTCCATCAGCTCGCGCAGCTGCCACTGACTGGCGCTCGCCCAAGAGGCGAAGCCCCGTCTGAGCGAGTGGGCGCTGTAGCTCGCCGCATCCGCCACCCCGGCCTCCTCGAGCAATCGGCGCAGCAGCGGGATCAGGCTGTTGGGGTGCAGCCCCTGCTCGCGCACCCGCCCCCAGCGATCGATGCCACGAAACACTGCGCCGCGCTCGATCCCGGCGCAGCCGACCCAATCGGCATAGGCCGCGACCGGACACAGCCTGGAGAGCCGGGGCAGCGGATAGTCGCGGGTCTCGCCGCGCGAGGTCTTGGTGCGCGCGAGCCGGATCAACAACCCGCCGTCGTGTTCCCGGCGAACGTCCTCGACCGCAAGCCTCAGCAGCTCATCGCCACGGAAGGCCCGCCAGAAGCCGACCAGCAGCAGCGCCCGATCGCGCCGCGCGCGCAATGCCTCACTGATCCCAGCCTCGCGGATCCGCGCCTCCAGCATGGTATCGACCCGCACCAGGTCCTCCAGCCGCAATGCCCGCGCCTGGTGCTCGCGTGCCGGGTGCAGCTCACTGATACCGCGCATCACCTGACGCACCACCGGCGCCTTGGTCGGGTCGGGGAAGCCCTGGTCACGATGCCAGCGCGCCAGTGCCGCCAGGTGCAGACGCAGGGTATTGAGCGCGAGCTGCTCGGCGTGATCGGCCAGATAGCGGGCGACGGACTCGGCAGTCGCTGGCAACAACCCGCCCCAGGTCTCCTCGTAATGACGGATCGCCGCGCGATACCCGCGTCTGGTGTTGTCGCGGGTGGCCGCCTCGATATAGCGCTCGATCCGCTGCATGCCCGGTGTGCTCCTTTTCTCTCCATCGTCTCTGACGGCCCGTCTTCGATACCGGGTCCGTACCGCTTGTACCCAGCCTGTTCAGACCGGGCCTGATTGCGGCCCTCATCCCGGTCTGACATGGGATAAGTTATATTATCCCGCCTTTTATTTTTCCTGAACACAAAAATTGACGCTCAAAAATAATACGTATATACATACTACGTAATACAGTACAAATAAACCGGAGAACCACCCCATGGCACGCGGCGGCATCACCAAGGCGCTGGTCAAACAGGCGCGCGACACCCTGCTCGCACAGGACCGACACCCCTCGATCGACGCCGTCCGCGTCGCCCTCGGCAACACCGGCTCGAAGAGCACGATTCATCGTTATCTCAAGGAGTTGGAAGAAGAAGAGGCACGCCGGATCGGCGACACCAAGGGCCTGAGCGAGCCGATCCAGCAGCTCGTCGCCGAACTCGCCCGCACCCTCGAGGCCGAGGCCGAAGAGATCGTCGCCACCGCCGAGCGCCGTCATCAGGCGCAGCTACAGACTCAGCGTCAGCAGCTCGAAGAGATCGAGACAGTCCGCGATGGACTCGCGACAGAGGTCGAGGGATTGCGCCAGGGAATCGCCGCGCGCGAGACGACCCTCGCCGAGCAGGCCGCGCGCATCATTGAACTGGAGCAACGGAGTCAGGGACAGGCGATCGCCTTGGCGACCCTAGAGCAGGAAAAACTGGGACTACAGGAGCGGCTCGAGGTCCAGGCGCAGCATCTCGCCTCGATCGAGGAGAAGCACCGTCATGCCCGCGAGGCGCTCGAACACTATCGCGAGGCCAGTCGCCTCCAGCGCGAACAGGATCAACGCCGCCACGACCAACAGGTTCAGCAATTACAGGCGGAACTACGCCAGCAGGCGCAGACCCTGATCGTCAAGCAGGACGAGATCACCCGGCTCAACCGTGACAACGCCGCCCTCGCCGGCGAGCTGCGCGAGCGCGAACGGGACAATCAACAACAAGCGCAGGCGTTGGCGAAGCTGCGCGAGGCGCAGCAGAGGGGCGAACGGATACGTAATCAGCTGGAGACACAACTCGCGCACAGCGAGGAGACGCGCGCAGCGCTCGACGCGCAGCACCGCCAGCTCACCGACGCGCACGCCCAGCTCGAGGCACGACTAGGGCGCAGCGAACGGGGACGCGAACGACTCCAGACCCGACTGCTCGCCGAGCACGCGCGACGTCGCACCCTCGAACAGCAGCTCGAGCGCTTGGTTGCGCGCACGACGACCTCGGGCCAGGACGCTGAGACATCCGATCAACCCGTGTCGGACGCCGATTCACCGAGCAGGCAAAAAACGGATGAATGATGAAGGATGCGCCTGAATCAGCAGGCAGCGGGAGGAGTCGTCAGGGAGAGGAGTCTTGCTGGACGAGACGACACCTGCGATCGGGGCCGGGGCCGAACGGCCCCGGCGCCCCCATGCTCAGCCCGAGAGCATCTCGACACGAATGCGGATGATCTCGCCCTGCACCGAGTCGAGCGCCTCGATCTGGGCGAGCGCGGCGTTCATCTGGCGTTCGAGCACCCGGTGGGTGAGCATCACCAGCGGCACATGGGTCTCGCCCTCGCCCGGCTCCTGCTGCTTGATCGCCTCGATGCTGATGCCGTGCTCGCCGAGGATGCTGGCGATGCGCGCCATCACCCCGGGCTGGTCGAGCGCCGAGAGACGCAGGTAGTAGGCGGTCTCGACCGCCTCCATCTCGAGCACCGGCGTATCGGCCAGCTCGTCGGGTTGGAAGGCGAGATGCGGCACCCGGTTGCTCGGGTCGGTGGTCAGCGTGCGCACCACGTCGACCAGATCGGCGACCACCGCCGAGGCCGTCGGCAGGGCGCCGGCGCCAGCACCGTAATAGAGCGTCGGGCCGACCGCATCGCCCTTGACCAGCACTGCGTTCATCACCCCGTCGACATTGGCCAGCAGGCGACGCTCGGGGATCAGCGTCGGGTGGACGCGCAGCTCGATGCCCTGCTCGCCGCGACGCGCGATCCCCAGGTGCTTGATGCGATAGCCGAGCTCGGCGGCATAGGCGACGTCGAGCGCGCCGATCTTCGAGATCCCCTCGGTGAAGCAGCGATCGAACTGCAGCGGGATGCCGAAGGCGAGCGAGCCGAGGATGGTGAGCTTGTGCGCCGCGTCGATCCCCTCGACATCGAAGGTCGGATCGGCCTCGGCATAGCCGAGCGCCTGCGCCTCGGCGAGCACGTCGGCGAAGTCGCGACCCTTGTCGCGCATCTCGGTGAGGATGAAGTTTCCGGTGCCGTTGATGATGCCGGCCACCCACTCGATGTGGTTCGCGGCCAGTCCCTCGCGCACCGCCTTGATGATCGGGATGCCGCCGGCCACCGCCGCCTCGAAACCGACCGTCACCCCGTGTTCGCGGGCGGCGGCGAAGATCTCGTTGCCGTGCAGTGCGATCAGCGCCTTGTTGGCGGTGACCACGTGCTTGCCGTTCTCGATCGCGCGCAGTACCAGCTCGCGGGCCGGCGAATAGCCGCCGATCAGCTCGATGACCACCTCGACCTCGGGGTCCTCGACCACCGCGAAGGCATCGTCGCCGATGCGTCCGACCCGCTCCAGCCCATCGATGGCATCGGCGTCATAGGCACGCGCTGCGGCATGCGCGATCTGGATCTCGCGACCGGCGCGGCGCGCAATCTCCGCGGCATTGTTGGCCAGCACGCTGACCGTGCCGCCACCGACGGTTCCCAAGCCCAAGAGTCCGATTTTCACCGGTTTCATCATAGTACCTCTTCGTCGCCCGCCCGCCGGACGGGGCGCTGTGTCCTGGTTGGAATCGGTCCGGACGCGCCCATCCATGATGGGCGCGTCACCGTGAACGGCTCAGGCGCCGGCCTGGGCGTCGTGGCGGAACATCTCCTTGATGCCACGGATCGCCTGACGAGTGCGATGCTCGTTCTCGATCAGGCCGAAGCGGACATGGGTGTCGCCGTACTCGCCGAAGCCGATACCGGGGGCCACGGCCACCTTGGCCTCGCGCAGGAGCTTTTTCGAGAACTCCAGCGACCCCATCTCGCGATAAGGCTCGGGGATCGGCGCCCACACGAACATCGTCGCCTTGGGCGGCTCGACCGCCCAGCCGGCGGCGTTGAGACCGCTGCAGAGCACGTCGCGCCGACTCTGATACATGTCGCTGATCTCGCGCACGCACTCCTGCGGCCCCTCCAGCGCGGCGATCGCCGCGACCTGGATCGGGGTGAAGGTGCCATAGTCGAGATAGGACTTGATCCGCGCCAGCGCGGAGACCAGAGTCGGGTTGCCGCACATGAAGCCGACGCGCCAGCCGG
This sequence comes from Marichromatium sp. AB31, assembly GCF_003718685.1. Classification (NCBI taxonomy): domain Bacteria; kingdom Pseudomonadati; phylum Pseudomonadota; class Gammaproteobacteria; order Chromatiales; family Chromatiaceae; genus Marichromatium; species Marichromatium sp. AB31. Next base: position 154,714 of record NZ_RHFI01000007.1, read on the forward strand.
GCATGTTGTAGCTCTTGGACATCGAGAAGAACTCGACGGCGATGTCCTTGGCACCGGGTACCTGGAGGATCGAGGGGGCCTTGTAGCCGTCGAAGACGATGTCGGCATAGGCGATGTCGTGCACCACCCAGATGCCGTGCTCGCGGGCGATCTCGATGACCTTTTCGAAGAACTCGAGATCGACACACTGCCCGGTGGGGTTGCCGGGGAAGTTGAGCACCAGCATCTTGGGCTTGGGCCAGGACTCCTGGATACCGCGCCGCAGCTCCTCGAAGAAGTCCACGTCCGGGGTCAGGCGCACATGGCGCACGTCGGCACCGGCGATGATGAAGCCATAGGGATGGATCGGATAGGCCGGGTTGGGCACCAGCACCGTATCACCGGCATCCATAGTCGCCAGCGCGAGGTGGGCGAGCCCCTCCTTGGAACCGATGGTGACGATGGCCTCGGTCTCGGGATCGAGATGGACGTCGAAGCGATCGCGATACCAGTGACAGATGGCGCGACGCAGCCGCGGGATGCCGCGCGAGACCGAATAACGGTGGGTGTTGCCGCGCTCCGAGACCTCGATCAGCTTGTCGACGATGTGCTGCGGCGTCGGCTGATCGGGGTTGCCCATGCCGAAATCGATGATGTCCTCGCCCCGCGCTCGCGCCGCGGCCTTCAACTCGTTGACGATGTTGAAGACATAGGGCGGCAAGCGCTTGATGCGATGGAAATCTGACTCGGGGGCGACCACGGGGGGACCTCGTTGAAGATGAAGTTGGAAAAAGGTTCAGAGTGTACAGCCAGCGGGGAAAGAAGCAAGCCAAACGGCGCAGCCCCCCTCTGGACACCCGGCACATCGACACCGCCCTCCCCCTCGACCGACGGGCAGGATGCGGCGCTCGACAGTGCCAGCGCGATCTTCAAGGCCGTGGGTCTCGCCGCCGAGTACTTCGGTTGCGCGAACTGGGGGGAATACGTACCACGGATGCTCGAACACCTGGCGCGAGCGGCCCATGCCAGCCGCGCCTATGTCTTCGAGAACCATCTCGGTATCGACGGGATACTCTACACCAGTCAGCGTCACGAGTTCTCGGCACCCGGCGTCGCGAGCCAGATCAGCAACAGCCAACTGCAGAGCTTCCCCATCGAGACCGGCTTCGGCCGCTGGTGCCAGACCCTGCGTGGCGGCGGCGTGGTGCAGGGCTGTGTCGAGAGCCTCCCCGAGGGTGAGCGCGAGATCCTCCAGGCCCAGGGGATCAGCTCATTGGTCGTGGTGCCGGTCTTCGTCGCCAAGCACTGGTGGGGGTTCATCGGTTTCGACGACTGCACTCGCAGGCGCCACTGGAGCGAGGTCGAGATCCAGGCGCTGCGCGCGGCGGCCAACGTCCTCGGCGCCTCGGTCCAGAGCGAGCGGCTGAGTCGGCTCGAACAGCGCATGTTCCAGATGGCCACCCATGACGAACTCACCGGCCTGCCCAACCGACGCGCGCTCAACGGCTATCTGCGACTCGAGCAGGCGCGCAGCGAACGCTCGGGCAGCCCCTACTGTCTCGCGCTGTTCGACATCGACCGCTTCAAGCTGATCAACGACATCCACGGTCACAGCGCCGGCGACCACATCCTCAAGCAGGTCGCCATCGCGCTCAGACGCAGCATCCGTCAGGGCGACTGGGTGGGCCGCTGGGGCGGCGAGGAGTTCCTGGTGGTGCTGCCTGCCACCCGCATCGAGCAGGCCTACCAGGGTATCGAACGGATGCGCCAGGCCGTCGAGCGCGCGCCCCCCGAGTTCGCCGAGCGCCGCTTCGAGGTGACGGTGAGCGCCGGGGTGGCCGAGTGCGCCGCCGGCCACGACAGCCTCGACGACGTCCTCGCCCGCGCCGACGCGGGTCTCTACGAAGCCAAGCTGCGCGGACGCAACCGCACCTGTGTCACCAACGCCGAGCAGGCCCACAACCTCTCCACCGCGGCCCTGGTGCAACGGGCCATCCGCGATGGCCAGCTCCACCCGGCCTATCAGAGCATCGTCGATCTCGCCAGTCGCACCCAGGTCGCCGAAGAAGCGCTCGCCCGCATCGTTGCCGGCACCGAGCAGGTACTCTGCGCCCAGGAGTTCGTCGAGATCGCCGATCGACTCAACCTGCTCCACCGTATCGACGACATCCTCGGACGCCGCGCCATCGCCCGCTGCGCCGTCGAGGGCGGTCAGCGCCCCGCCATCAAGCGCTTCATCAACCTCTCCGGTGACCTGTTGCGCCGCCCCGAGCGGGTCGCCGCACTCGCCCAGCACGCCGCGGCACTGTGCCCCCGGCTCGGCCCCGGGCGACGCACCCGCGCGCTGGTCCTGCAGATCACCGAGCGCGAACCGCTCGGCCAAGCCCATCAGCTCCGCTCCACCCTCGCGCCCTTTCTCGACCAGGGCTTCCGGCTCGCCATCGACGACTTCGGCGGCGGCTATTCCTCGCTCGGCTATCTCGCCGAGCTGCCGATCTCCTTCATCAAGATCGATCGTGAACTGATCGCCCAGGTCCGCACCAGACCCAAGTCGCGCGCCCTGGTGGCCAGCATCCAGTACACCGCCGACTCGCTCGGCATCACCACCATCGCCGAATGCGTCGAGGACGAACCCACCGCCCAGGTCCTCGGCGAGCTCGGCGTGCACTGGGCGCAGGGGTATCTGTTCGCCGCACCGACGCTCGAACTGGAGCAGGCCGGATGAGTCGTCACCTCGGGATCATGGTGCTGGTCGCACTCGGTCTGCTCGGCGGCGGCTGCAGCCGGGTCTCGCTGGTCTACGACAATGCCCCCTTCCTCACCGGGGTCTATGTCGATCACCGCATCGACCTCGCGCCGCAACAGCTGCGCGGTTGGACGCGCGCACTGCAGGAGGTCCAGACACGCCATCGGCGCGAGGCGCTACCCCGGCTCATCGCCCTGCTCGACGGATTGATCCTGACGAGCGAGCGCGGCTTCGTCCGTGACGATCTCGCCTGTCTGATGCGCGCCGCCGAGCCAGTCTATCGCCAGCATGCCGAACTCTTCGTCGACGCGACAGCGCCGCTGCTCGTCACCCTCACCCCGACACAACGCCAGCGGCTCGAACGACTGTGGCGCGAGCGCGACGCCGAGCGCGCCGCACCCGCCGACCCCGAACGCGAGCGGCGCAAGCGCGCCCGGCGCTATATCCGCAACCTCGGCGACTGGACCGGACCGCTCAACGCGAGCCAGCAGCAGCTGGTGCGCGAGCTGACCGCGGCGATGCCGCGCAGCCAGCCCGCACTCGACGCCTATCGCGCCAGCCAGCGCACCCGGCTGATGACACTGCTCGACGAGGGCGCCGGAGAGGCACGGATCGCCGCCTTCCTCCATGGCTGGCTGGTCGAGTTCGACGCCATGCCGGCGGCGCTGCGCCGCGACGGCGAGCGCCTGACCGAGCAGCTCGTCACCCTCGCCGCCCGGTTCGGCGCCAGCCTCGATGCGACCCAGCGCACGCGGCTGCTTGAGCGTCTCGGCGAGCTGCGCGAGACCCTGCAGCGACTGCAACGCGAACAGCGCGCGATCGTCCCCTTGCCCTGCGCCGGCTGAGCCGACGCCTCAGAACAGCTCGTCGAGCACCCGCGGCGAGCTGTCCTCGATCACCGGCGCGGGCGCCGCGCGGATCGGGTCCGGGCCGAGCAACATCAGGCGATACTCCTCGCGCACCAGCTCGGCGATACTGCCCGGCCCTCGCGACTCGATCCCGCGCGCCGGGTCGATCCGCACCCGCACCATCCCCGGCGGCGGCTTCAGCGTCGCCACCGGGCGCTCGGCGAGCGCCTGGCGCATGAACTCGACCCACATCCCCAACGCCGCCACGCCGCCGTACTCGCCGCGACCGAGCTCGGAGAAGTCGTCGAAGCCCATCCAGGCGATGGTGACGAAATCGGCCTGATAGCCGGCAAACCAGGAGTCGCGCAGGTCGTTGGTGGTGCCGGTCTTGCCGACCACGTCGGCGCGCCCGAGGGCGCGGGCACGCCGCCCGGTGCCGACCTCGATGACGTCGCGCAACATCGAGGTCATCTGATAGGCGATGCGCGGGTCGATCACCCGCTCGGCCGCGGCGCCGGTGGCGGCGAGCGCCCGGGTGCGGGTCTCGCCGCCACCACGCCGGTACCAGCAGTCGTCGCAGGCGCGCGGTGGCGCGGCGACGAAGACCTCCCGACCCTCGCCGTCCTCGATCCGGCTGATGAAGTGCGGGCGCACGTGATAGCCGCCATTGGCGAATACCGCATAGCCCTCGGCCAGACTCACCGGAGAGAGCTCCACGGTGCCGAGCGCCAGCGACAGTCCGACGGGGTTGTCGATCAGGGCGAAGCCGAAGCGCTCGAGATAGCGCTTGGCGCCCTCCAACCCGACGCTCTGCAGCAGATTGATGGTGGCGAGGTTACGCGAGCGCGCCAACGCCGGACGCAACCGGATCGGACCGAGCGCGCGGCGATCGGCGTTCTGCGGGTTCCAGCGCGAGCCGCGCGGCAGCTCCACCGGAGCGTCGCGCACCAGGCTCGCCGGGGTCCAGCCCTCGGCGAGCGCGGCGGCATAGATGAAGGGCTTGAAGCTCGAACCGGGCTGGCGACGCATGTCGAGCGCGCGGTTGAATTTGCTCGCGGCGAAGTCGTAGCCCCCGACCAGCGCCAGCACCGCGCCGTCGCGCGGATCGATCGAGACCAACGCACCGGCGACCGCCGGGAGCTGATCGAGTCGCCAGTCGCCGTCCTCGGCGCGCGAGAGTCGCACCAGGTCGCCGACGGCGAGCACGTCGCTGACACGTCGAGGACGGCGCCCGCGCCGGTTCTCGTCGATCAGGGGCCGCGCCCAGGCGACCGCCCCGAGATCGAGCCGCGCACGCTCGCCCCGCCCGAGATAGAGTTCGGCCGCGCGCGCCGAGACCGCGGTGACCAGCGCCGCGCGCAACCCACCGAGCGGCGGGTGAGCAGCGAGCAGCGCATCGAGCGCCGACTCGGAGCGCCCGGCAAGCTCGATGCGCGCCTCGGCGCCGCGATAGCCGTGACGCCGGTCGTAGTCGTGCAGCGCCTCGCGCACCGCACCCTGCGCGGCGCGCTGCAACCGGGTGTCGATGGTGGTGAAGACCCGATAGCCGTGCCCAAGCGCGGCCTCGCCGTAGTGCTCGATGATCTCCTGGCGCGCCATCTCGGCGACGTGTCCGGCCTCCAGGTCGGGCAGGCGGCGATGCAACCGCGCCCGGTCGGGGGTGCGGATCGCCTGCTCGTAGCGCGGCGTGTCGATATAGCCGAGTGCGTGCATCCGCCCGAGCACATGGTTGCGCCGCTCGAGCGCCCGCGCCGGGTCGGTCACCGGGTTGTTGCTCGAGGGCGCCTGGGGGATGCCGGCGAGCATCGCCACCTCGGGCAGGGTCAGCGCATCGAGCGACTTGTCGTAATAGAGCGCCGCGGCCGCCGAGATGCCGTAGGCGCGATGACCGAAGAAGATCTTGTTGAGATAGAGCTCGAGGATCTGCTGCTTGGTCAGGGTACGCTCGACGCGCAGGGTCAGCAGTACCTCGGCGAGCTTGCGCGCGAAGGTCTTCTCCGGCGAGAGGAAGAAGTTGCGGGTGAGCTGCATGCTGATGGTGCTGCCGCCCTGCGCCTTCTCGCCGGTCAGGGCATAGCTCAGCGAGGCGCGCGCCAGCCCCACCAGATCGACGCCACGGTGCTGGAAGAAACGGCTGTCCTCGGTGGCGAGCACCGCCTGCACCACCAGCGCCGGGACATCGCGATAGCGCACCGGACGGCGCCGCTGCACGCCGAACTCGCCGATCAGCGCGCCATCGGCGCTGTAGACCCGTAACGGCTCCTGGAGCTGGACGTCGCGCAGCTGCTCGACATCGGGCAGCTCGGGCAGGGTGAAGTGGACGAAGGCCGCGGCACCGAGCAGCCCCAGCAGCATGAGCTGCAACCCGGCACCGAGCAGCGCGCTCGACAGGCGCAACAACCACCCCCCTGGCGCAAGACGCAGGCGGGTGGGCGAGGCGGGTTGTTCCGGGTCGGGCTCGTTCCCGGCGGGCTGATCGGCTGCGTGTTCCAAGGGCGACTCCAGGGCGCGCGCGCCGGGCACGCCTCATCCCGATACCTCATCAGCGCGGCACCGGCGGCGACATCCTGCGCGATCGCATCGCGCCTCGCAAGGCCGCGCTCAGCGCAGCCGCTCGAGATAGGCGATACCGCCGAGCTGGCGCATCTGGGCGAGGATCCAGCCTACACGCCGCTCCCGCCGCTCGCTGGGACGATCGAGCCGATAGCCGCGTGGATCGGGCAGCACCGCCGCGAGCCGGGCGGCGCGAGACCGCCCGAGGTTGGCCGCGGAACGGTCGAAATAGCGGCGGCTGGCGGCCTCGGCGCCATAGACCTCGGGGCCGAACTGGGCGATGTTGAGATAGACCTCGAGGATCCGCCGTTTCGGCCACAGCGTCTCGATCAACACCGTGAACCAGGCCTCGATGCCCTTGCGCAGATAGTCCCGCCCCGGCCACAGGAAGAGGTTCTTCGCCGTCTGCTGGGTCAGCGTGCTCGCACCCCGGCTGGGACCCCCCTCGCCCAGCTCGGCGAGCACCTGGCGCAGCTCGACCAGGTCGAAGCCGTGGTGCTCGGGGAAGCGCTGGTCCTCGGCGGCGATCACCGCCAGCGCCAGCTCCGGGTCGATGTCGTCGAGATCGACCCAGCGATACGCCAGTCGCGGCGCGCGGCCCTCGGTCCACAGCCCGGCGAGCCGGTGCTCGAGCATGAACGCCGAGCTCGGCGGATCGAGCCAGCGCAGCGCGCCGACCAGCACCACCGAGAGCGCCGCCAGCACCAGCGGCACCAGCACCAGCAGTCGCAACAGCCCCGAGCTGCCGCGCCCTGTCGTCTTGCGGGCACTCCCCTTGCTCGTACGCCTGCGCGTCTTCCGTGCGCTCATGACCGGGCCAAGACCTCCATCATCGCGAAACCGCTGCCGATCGTCAGCGACGCGCCCCTCGCGGACCCCGCCGCTGCTCCGGTCATCCATTCTGACACAGCACCAGCCTCCCGCGTATCGCCGGCGGGGATCTCAACGCCCGTTACGTCTGGACATCGACTACGGGTGCCCCGACCATGGGGACACAAGGGACAACCTGGTGCCAACGAGGAGAACAAGATGCCGACCCGAATCTATCTGGTGCGCCACGGCGCCACCGAACTCACCGCCGAGGACCGCTTCGCCGGCTCCACCGACGTGCCGCTCTCCGAGCAGGGCCGCAACCAGGTCCGGGCGCTCGCCGCACGGCTGCGCTGCGACAGCCTCGATGCGGTCTTCGCCAGCCCGATGGGGCGCACCATGGAGACGGCGCGGATCATCGCCGAGTCACACGGTCTCGAACCCACCCAGGAGCCAGGGCTGCGCGAGATCGACTACGGTCACTGGGAGGGACTGACCCGCGAGCAGGTCGCCGCCGACTTCGCCGAGGAATACAGCGCCTGGCAGGAAGACCCGCTGACCAGCGCGCCCAAGGGCGGCGAGTCGGGGATCGACGTGCTCGCCCGCGCCCTGCCGGTGATGCGCCGCATCGTCCACGACCACCACGACCGCTCGGTGCTGGTGGTCGCGCACAAGGGCACCAACCGGCTGCTGGTGAGCAGTCTGCTCGGCTTCGATGCGCGTGGCTACCGCGACCGACTCGACCAGAGCCCGGCGGGGCTGACCATCCTCGACTTCGCCAGCGAGGTGCGCGCCCGGTTGCGGCTGTTCAACGACATCTCCCACTACGAGGGGCTGCCGGCGCGGGAACTCGAACAGCGGCTCTCGCACTGGTGGAGCGACCCCTGCCACTGAGCGCGCTCAGCGCCAGCCCGTCAGCAATCGCCACCCCGCCTGGAGCGCGCTCGCGCCCCAGGCCAGCAACACCAGCACCGCCACCAGCACCGGGCCGAACGGCTGATCGAGCGCCAGCGCCAGCACGAAGGCGCCGAGATAACCAGCGACCCCGATCAGCCCCGCCACTACCCAGGTCGCGCGCCAGCCGCGCGCCACCCGGAAAGCGACCCAGGCCGGCACGAACACCAGCGCAAAGGCCCCCATCAATCCAACCGTGGCGGTGCCCACCGCCATGCCGAGCGCGGCGACGAGATCCATCCCCAGGTGGGTGCGCCAGGCCGCGCGACCATTGGCGCGGTCGAGCCGGGGCAGCAGACGCGCGCGCAACAGCGGCCAGGCCAGCCGGGGCAACGACCACAGCAGCGCCAGCGCCAGCACCAGGGCCGCGATCAGCTCGGGCCAGCGGGCGAAGTAGAGCTGGCCGTCGATCAGCGCCTGCCCCAGCCCCTCGCCCACCGCGCTGTTGGCCGCAATCAGCAGCAGCAACGCCCAGCCGATCAGGATCATGAAGCCGTAGACACCGTTGCCACGCCGGCCCAGCGCGCCCTTGACCAGGCCACCGCCGAGTGCACCGAACCCGGCGCCTGCAAGCCCCGGCGCGCCGAGCGCGAGCCCACCGAGGGCACCGGCGGCCGCCAGATGCGCCAGTCCCAGCGCCGCCAGCCACTCGTCGCGGAGCATCAACAACACCCCGATCGGCGCGAGCGCGAGGCTCGCCGCCAGCCCGGTGAGCAGCGGTACCCGAAACAACGGATCGACGAGCAGCGCGAGCCCCTCGTTCATGACCACCCCCCGGCATCGAGCGCCAGCACCCGGGTGCTCACCGCGTCGAGAAAGGCGCGCTCGTGACTGACCAGCAACACCGCCCGGTCTGCGCGCGCCGTCTCCAGCAGCGCGCGCAACGACCGCTCGGCGCCGGGATCGAGATTGTTGGTCGGTTCGTCGAGCAGCACCAGATCGACCTCGGCGCCGAGCGCGCACCACACGCAGAGCAGTTGGTACTGACCGCCGCTGAGCCGATCGAGCCGCTGCCCGAGCAGCGCACCGAGGGGCGCCGGCGCGCGGCGCAGGTCGAGCCCGGCGGCACGCAGCAGGTCGGCGCCGGTCATCGGCATGGGCTCGAGGCGCACCGGGCGCTGCTCCTGATAGCTCAGGCGCAACCCCGGGGCGCGCCGGATCGTCCCGGCGAACACCCGCGCGGCGCGGGCGATGGCGTTGAGCAGGGTCGACTTGCCGCTGCCGTTGCCGCCCCACAGCCCCAGCACCTCGCCACGCCCCAGGGCGAACGAGAGCGGACCGACCACGGGCGCGCGATGGCCCGCGACCAGTCCGTCGAGCCGCAACAGCGACTCGCTCATCGCCGCCCCGCTCCGGCGAGCGCCTCGACCCAGCGGTCGATGTGCGCCAGATAGGCTGCGCCGTCGGCCTCTCGCGCCGGCTCCAGCGCCAGCACCGCCACCGGCCAGTCGAGCGCGGCGGCGACCCGCTCGGCCGGGCGCGCCGGTTGATAGGGGGTGTGGATAACCACCCCGGCGCGGCCCCGCAACCGCTCGGTGAGCGCGCTCAGCTGCCGACCGCTCGGCGGCACCCCGGGCACCGGCTCGATGGTGCCGAGCAGCGGCACACCGAAGCGATCGAGCAGATAGACGCCGTCGCGGTGGTGGAGCACCGCGCCCGGCGCGCCGTCGAGCCGCGCCGACCACGCCGGCAGCCG
>NZ_RHFI01000068.1:0-386 GCF_003718685.1 Marichromatium sp. AB31
TGGCGATGTTGTTGACCTTGTCGGCCAGCTCCTGGGTCGCGGCACCCTTCAGGTGCGCCGGCAGAGCCTGCTTCAGATCGTCCGTGGAGAGCATGAGGGGGGATTCCTTGTGCGGTCCCCTCGTGCGCGGAGTCACTCGTGGAGTCCCTCAAGACTCTACTCGATGACTACCACCAAGGTGACCGTGACTGAGACCATTAAGGGATTATACTATATACTGATCTGGTCTTTAGGTTTGCAACCATATTCTGATGGATGATCTCTCTTCTTCCATAGCCACTACAGACCAGACTCCTCTTCGTCGTAAGGCTGCGCCTTACTCCTCGAGGTTCTGGTCTGTAGTGGCCCGGAGGGACTAGGGTTTAGGTAAGAGAGAAGTCTCTCAG
>NZ_RHFI01000069.1:0-378 GCF_003718685.1 Marichromatium sp. AB31
TGGCGCAGGAGACCGGGATCCTGCTCCTCGACGAGCCCACCACCTTTCTCGACATCGCCCATCAGGTCGAGGTGCTCGACCTGCTCACCGATCTGAACCGCGCGCAGGGGACCACCATCGTCATGCTGCTGCACGACCTGAACCTCGCCGCCCGCTATGCCGACGCGCTGGTGGCGATGGCCGGGGGCCGCATCCATGCGAGCGGTCCTCCCGAGACGGTCCTGACCGAAGAGATGGTGCAGGCGGTCTTCGGGCTGGCCTGCCGGACGCTCCCCGATCCGGTGAGCGGCCGGCCCATGATGCTGCCGATCGGCCGCCACCGCGCCGGCGGCTGAGCGGAGCGGCGCATCCGCCCGTCGCAGGGCACCAGAGGGGTCT
>NZ_RHFI01000070.1:0-377 GCF_003718685.1 Marichromatium sp. AB31
CAAGCTCACCAGCGCCACCTATGACGCCGCCACCGGCACCCTGGTGGTCACCGCCACCAATATCCAGGCCAACGGCGGCGGCGCGGACATCGATGCCAGCGCCCTCACCCTCACCGGCGCGGGCGGGACGGGCTATACCCTGACCGACACCATGGACGTCGAGCGCACCTCGGCCACCCAGTTCACCCTGACGCTGAGCGCCACCGATCGCGCCGGGGTCGGGCCGCTGCTCAACAGCGACGGCACCACGTCGACCGGGGGCACGACCTACAACCTCGCCGCCGCCGATGACTGGAACACCGCGGTGAGCGCCGGCGACAGCAGTGATGCCACCGGCAACGGCCTCACCGTCAGCAATGTACCGATCCCGACGCTGA
>NZ_RHFI01000071.1:0-376 GCF_003718685.1 Marichromatium sp. AB31
GTCGTCCCCGAGTTGTGCGGGAAGCAGTCGAGTCCGATGTCCATGCCCCGCAACACGTCCCACGGCGGGGAGTGATAGCCGATCTCCAGGCGCTCGCCGCCGATCCCGTGCGCGGCGAAGCGCTCGGCCAGCGCCTCCTGCTCGGCCTCGGTGGAGAAGTCCCTGCTGTTGACCACCAGCCGCGAACCCGGCACCCGCTCGAGGATCTCGGACCACACCCGGATGGTGCGGTGGTTGACACGCACCCCGCGGGTCAGCGTACCGAAGGTGATGTATCCCCGCTCCAGCGCCGGCAACACGTTCACCGCCCCCATCCCCTCGCTCGGGCGATACATGCCGGCGGGCGCGGCAATCCGCCAGGGCCGCTCGCTGAACA